>NZ_JAUSWJ010000001.1:3540000-3767500 GCF_030815145.1 Kaistia geumhonensis
TGCGCCTCGCCGAGGAGGTCGACTTCCCGGTCTATATCGAGACGCATCGCGACCGGATGACCACCGATCTCTATTTCGTCCTCGATCTCCTCGACCGCTTCCCCGAGCTGCCGCTGCTCGCCGACCTGTCGCATTTCCTCGTCGGGCGCGAATTCGCCGATCCGGTCGACGACGAGAACCACGCCTATATCCACCGCGTGCTCGACAATTCCTGGGCGCTGCACGGCCGCGTGGCGAGCCGCGAGCAGGTTCAGGTCGAGGTGTCGTTCCCCCATCACCGGAAATGGCTCGATCTCTTCCTCGCCTGGTGGGACTACGGCATCCGAAGCTGGCGGCGCCGCTCCGCGGCAGACGCGGAACTTTCCTTCGTCTGCGAACTTGGGCCCCAACCCTATGCGATCTCCGGTCCGGACGGACGCGACCTGTCCGACCGCTGGGGCGACGCGCTGATCCTGCGCGACGAGATCAGGGCAGTCTTTGCGAAGAGCGGCGGCTGAGGCGCTGCGGGGCTCGAAAAGGCCGCGCTTGGTCCTTGCGGCGGCCTTCGCTATCGTGAGCCGAATCACGGTCGCGGAGGAGGGAACGCTACAGTGGTGACCATCGCGCGGCTTGCCGCCCTCATTCTGCTCGGCGCCTCGCTGGTGCTTCTCCCGGTTGCGGACGGCGAGGCCCTGGAGCAGCAGACCGCGTCGGCGGCGACACGGTCGGGCACCGCATCGGCCAATTCCGCGCAGGCCCTCGTCACGACGGCTTCGGCCTCGACCGATCCGGCCAGGACGAAGGCCAGGCAGGCGAAGCCGAGAAAGTCGGCCGGAAGGAAATCGCAGCCCGTCGTGCAGCCGACCAAGGCCGCCAGCGTCTATCTGATGCGCGGCTTCCTCGGCATCTTCTCGCTCGGCATGGACCGCCTCAACGACCAGCTGAAGGCGGCGGGCGTCAAGACGAAGATCATCGGCCATACCCGCTGGCCGGGCGTCGTTTCGGAGATCGCGGCCGAGCAGGCGCTGCATCCCGGCCAGCATGCGCCGGTCGTCATCATCGGCCATTCGCTCGGTGCCAATGCCGCGCTGCTGGCGGGCTACGAGCTCGGCAAGCAGGGCATCCCGGTCGATCTCGTCGTCACCGTCGACCCGACCTCGTCGCGGCCTATCAGCCCGGTGGTCAAGCGCTACCTCAACATCTATCTGCCCGGCGACGGCTTCGGCGCGAAGCTCGCCGCGACCGGAAGCGGCGTCGACAACGACGACATCCGCGCCAATCCCGAGCTGAACCGCCCCGGAGTCAACCATTTCACGATGGACGAGCATCCGGTCGTGCTGAAGCAGATCTTCGACGCGACCATGCCGATCGTGAAGCCGGGCGCCCGGAAAGGCGCCGGAAAGGGGCGGAAGGGATGACGGGCGGGCGGCGGAGGAGGCCGGCCGCGCTGCCGTTGCCAGCGGGGCGCGAGGACTGGCCGCGCCGCGTGGTCGTCACGGGCGCCGGCGGCCATCTCGGCGGCTGGATCGCCTCGATCCTCGCCTCCGGCGGCGTTGGCGTCACGGCGACGGCCGGACCCGGCGAGGATCCGGGGCGCCTTTCGGCAGAGCTCGTCGCCGCCGGCGTCGATCCCGCCCGTCTCTCGGTCGCCGCCTGCGACCTGCTCGACGATCCCTGCTGGCCGGCCATCCTCGAGGGGCATGACGCCCTCGTCCATGCCGCGGCGCCGATGCCGCATGTCCTGCCGGAACAGGCCGATACGCTGATGGCCTGCGCGCGCCACGGCACGCTGAAGGTGATGGAGGCGGCCGCCGCCGCCGGCATCCGGCGGGTGGTCGCGACCTCGTCGATCATGGCGGCGCTCTATGACGAGCAGCGGGCGGCGGGCGAAGTGGTGACCGAGGCGCACTGGTCGGCGGTCGGACGCGATCCGATGACGGCCTATGCGGAGGCGAAGACGGTCGCGGAGCGGGAATTGTGGGCGGCGGCCGGGCGCCTCGGCATCGCGACGACGGCGATCAATCCCGGCATCCTCCTCGGACCCGGCCTCACCTCGTCGATCTCGCCCTCGCTCCACCTCTTTCGCGAGATCCTCTCCGGCAAGGCACTGTTCGCGCCGCGCATCCTGCTGCCGCTCGCTGACGTTCGCGACGTCGCCTGGCTGCATGTCGCGGCGCTCGCCTCGGACGCGGCGATCGGCGAGCGCATCTTCGCGGTCGCCGACCAGATCTGGCTTGCCGATCTCATCGCCCGCATCCGCGCCCGCGGCCACGAGCATCTGCCGCAGCCGCGAGCGCTCGACGACGAGCGGGCGATGAAGCTCGCCGACAGCTTCTCGATCCTCGGCTATCTGCGCTACGACATCGGTGCCGAGCGCTGGGTCGCCCGCGACAAGGCGGCGCGGCTGCTGAAGCTCAACTGGCGCGCCACCGACGACACCATCGCCGAGACCATCCGCTATCTGGAAGGCCGGCCGGCGACCCGTCACGCCGCCTGACCGCGACGCCCGGCCCGGGCCGGCAAGGTCTCCCCCGTCCAGGCATCGCCGATCTCGCGGCGCAGTTCGGCTTCGAAATCATAGATGTCGATCTCGATGGCGTGGCGCGGCGAGCGCTCGAAATTCCAGTGCGGATGCGCGACCTCGCGGGCGATGCGGGCGTCGAGATCGGCCGGGCGGGCGAGAACGCCTTTCGCCTGCAGCGCCACGATGCGGGCCTGCAGCTCGGCCAGCGGCCAGATGCAGCCGATCGGCTGGAAGAGGCCCACGAAATCGAGCGTCGGATGGCCGGCCGGCATCATCTTGAGATAGAGCGGCACCGAGACGGCGTCCGACCAGTCGAAACCGCTGCCGGCGAGGAACGGGAAGCGGGTGCGATAGCCGGTGGCGAAGATCACGTCGTCGAAGGCTTCGAGCCGGGCGTCGGAATAGCGCACATTGGGGCCTTCGAAGCCGGCGAGGCCCGGCCGCGTCTCCACCGCGCCGTGGCGGAGGCGGTCGAGCAGCTCGGAATTCAGCGTCGGGTGCATCTCCAGCACGGGCCGTGCCGGCTCCGGCAGGCCGTAGCGCCTGTACGGGCCGACGAGAAGCTTCAGCATCAAGGCGAGCAGCCGCTGCCGCACGGGCTTCGGAACATGGCGCAGCCGTCGATAGGCGACGTCGACCGGCATGCCGAACACGATCTTGGGCACGATGTGATAGCCGCGGCGCATGCTGATCGCCGTCTGGCGGGCGACGCGCGATATGGCGACGGCGATGTCGCAGGCGGAGTTGCCGCCCCCGACGACGAGAACGCGGCGGTCGCGGAAGGGCTCGGCGCGGCGATAGTCGTGCGCATGCATGACGCGGCCGTCGAAGGCGCCGGGAAGGTCTGGCAGGGCCGGATCCCAGTGATGGCCCGAGCAGACGACGAGGCGGTCGAAGACCTCCTCGCCGGCGCCGTCGGGACCCTCGATCGCGACGCGCCAGCGGTCGCCGTCAACAGGCGTCGCCGCGACGACGCGCGTCTCGAAGCGGATATGCGGCGCGAGACCAAAATGCGCGGCATAGGCCTGGAAATAGGCCAGCATCTGGCCGTGCGAGGGGAAGTCCGGATAGGCATCCGGCATCGCGAAGTCGGAATATTGCGACAGCCGCTTCGAGGAGATGATGTGCGTCGTCTCGTAGACGCTGGCATGGCCGGTCGTGTCGCGGAACACCCAGTTGCCGCCGAGCTCGGCCTGTGCCTCGAAGCAGGTGATATCGCGAAGGCCGGCCTCGCGCAGCGTCTTGAGCACAGCGAGCCCGGATGGTCCGGCGCCGATGACGGCAATCTTGGACATGATTTCGGTGTCCCCCTCCACCGGCTCGCGACCTCGGCCCCCATCCGGCTTCGCGCGGGCCTTGCGTGAAGTCAACGCTCTCCGCGGCGGAAGGGCTGCATCAGCGCCTGCGGGACACGGGCGCGGCGGGCCATCACGAGCAGCGCCAGGATCGACATCAGATAGGGGATCATCAGGAAGAGCTGGTAGGGGATCGCCTTGCCGACGACATGCGAGAGCCGCAGCTGATAGGCGTCGAACAGGGCGAAGAGCAGCGCGCCGAGCAGAGCGAGGCCCGGCCGCCAGGAGGCGAACACGACGAGGGCGATGCAGACCCAGCCGCGGCCCTGCACCATGGTCGGGAAGAAGGAATTGAAGGCCGAGAGCGTCAGGAAGGCGCCGCCGACCGCCATCAGCGCGCTGCCGGCCACGACGGCGCCGATGCGAAGGCGGATCGGGTCGATGCCCTGCGCCTCGGCCGCATGCGGGTTCTCGCCCACGATGCGCACCGCGAGGCCGAGCGGCGTGCGCGCCAGCGCCACCGCCGCCGCCAGCGCGAGAAGGACCGCCAGATAGGTCGGCGCCGTCTGGCTGAACAACGCCTCGCCGAGAAACGGGATGTCCGACAGGCCAGGAATCGCGATCGGCTGAAAGGGCACGATGGTCGGCGGGGAGCCGGAGACGGGGATCGACAGGCGGAAGATGTAATAGGACAGCGATGAGGCGAAGAGCGTGATGCCGAGCCCGGTCACATGCTGCGACAGGCCGAGCGGCACCGTCATCGCCGCATGCAGGAGGCCGAACATCGCGCCCGAGAGAGCGGCGACCGCGATGCCGGCCCAGAGGTCGCCGCCGTGATAGACGGTCATCCAGCCGATCATGGCGCCGAAGGTCATGATGCCCTCGATGCCGAGATTGAGGACGCCCGAGCGCTCGCAGATGAGCGCGCCCAGCGTTCCGAAGATGAGCGGCGTCGCGATGCGCAGCACCGCCGCCCACAGGCCCGCCGAGGCGAAGATGTCGAGCGCTTCCATCATCGGCGGATCCGGTAGTTGGCGAGCGACAGCGCAACCAGCATGGCCAGCAGCGACAGCGCCACGATCACATCGGCGATGAAGCTCGGCACGCCGAGCGCCCGGCTCATCGAATCGGCGCCGACGAACATGGTCGCGACGAAGAGCGCGGCGAAGACGACGCCGATCGGATCGAGCGCCGCCAGCATCGCGACCACGATGCCGGTATAGCCGAAGCCGGGCGAGAGATCGGTGGTGACATAGCCCTTGACGCCCATCACCTCGATCGCGCCGGCGAGGCCGGCGAGCCCGCCCGAGAGGCAGGCGACGAGAACGAGGATTCGCGTGAGGCCGATGCCGGCGAAGCGGGCGGCCGCCGGATTGAGGCCGGCGGCGCGGCTCTCCATGCCGAAGACGGTGCGCGCCTGGACGAGCGCGACGAGAAGGGCCAGGCCGACCGCGACAAGGAGGCCGATATGGAGGCGCGAGCGCGGCAGGAGCTTCGGAAGAAGCGCATCGCCCACCACCGGCACCGATTGCGGCCAGCCGAAGGCGAGCGGGTCCTTGAGCACACCCTCGATCATCATCGAGACGAAGAGGAGGGCGACGAAATTGAGCAGCAGCGTCGTCACCACCTCGTCGACGCCGAAGCGCAGACGCAGGGCCAGAGGGCCGAGCAGCATCAGCGCACCGGCGACCGCGCCGCCGACCATCAGCGCCGGGATCAGCAGCGGCGCCGGCAGGTGCAGCCCGTGCTGCGAGCCGAGCGCGGCGGCGGCCAGCGCGCCGACGAGGAACTGGCCCTCGGCGCCGATGTTCCAGAGCCGCGCGCGGAAGGCGACCGCGGCGGCGAGACCGGTGAGGATCAGCGGGACCGTGCGCGTCAGCGTCTCGGTGATCGAGAGGCGCGAGCCGAAGGCGCCGATGAGCATGCGCCGATAGGCTTCGAGGACCGGGGCGCCGGCGAGCGCGATGAGAATGCCGGCCAGCGCCAGCGCGACGACGACGGCGGCGATCGGTGCGCCGATGCGGGCGGCCAGCGGCACATGGGCGCGGCGTTCGAGACGGATCACGCGGCCTCCTCCCAGATGCCGGCCATCATCAGGCCGAGACGGCGCGGATCGGCGGCGGCGACGGGAATGGGCGGCGACAGGCGGCCCTTCACGATCGCCTGCACGCGGTCGGCGAGCGCCAGCACCTCGTCGAGATCCTCCGAGATCAGCAGCACCGCCGTGCCGGCGCCGCGCGCCGCGAGAATCTCGCCATGCACGCTCGCCACCGCGCCTTCGTCGAGGCCGCGGGTCGGCTGCGCCGCGACGAGCAGCTTCGGCGCCTCCGCGAGGTTGCGGCCGAGGATCAGTTTCTGGACATTGCCGCCCGAGAGCAGGCGGATCGGGCTGTCGGGACCGCCGCCGCGCACGTCGAAGCGCTCGACGACGGAGCGGGCGAAGAGACGGCCGGCGGCGCGGTCGACGAAGCCGGCCCGCGAGAAGCGCGGCTCGCGCAGCCGCTCCAGCACGGCATTTTCCCAGAGCGCCATCTCGCCGACGACGCCGTCGCCATTGCGATCCTCCGGCACGCGCCCGACGCCGGCGGCGACGAAGCCGCGCGGGCTCGGATCCTCGACCGGGCGGCCATAGAGCGTGAGATGTCCGGCGCTCGGCCTCTCCAGCCCGCAGGCGAGGCGCACGAGCGTCGCCTGGCCGTTGCCGGAGACGCCGATGATGCCGAGCGTCTCGCCGGCGCGGACAGCGAAATCGAGGCCCTTCAGCCGGCCGCCGGCATCGAGGCCGCGGGCCTCCAGCACGACCTCGCCCGGCTGCTGGCTCTCGCGGCGCGGGCGGGCGACGCGGCGGCCGACCATCAGTTCGGCCAGTTCCTCGCGGCTGGTGGCAGAGGCGGCGCGCTCGGCGACGACGCGTCCGCCGCGCAGCACGACGACGCGATCGGCGGCGGCCATCACCTCGTGCAGCTTGTGCGAGATGAAGATGATCGAGAGCCCGAGCTGCGCCATGCCGCGCAGCGTCGCATAGAGCTGTTCGGCCTCCTGATGGGTGAGGACGGCGGTCGGCTCGTCGAGGATCAGGATGCGGGCGTCGCGATAGAGCGCCTTCAGGATCTCGACCCGCTGCCGTTCGCCGACGGAGAGATCGCCGACACGGGCATCGGGATCGACGGCGAGGCCGAAGCGCTCCGCGAGCGCGGCGAGGCGTTTGCGGGCGCCACCGGCGCCGAGCCCGAGCGAGAACAGGCGCCGCGTCCCTGCGATGACGTTCTCCAGCACCGAGAGATTGGCGGCGAGCGCGAAATGCTGATGCACCATGCCGATGCCGGCCGCGATCGCGGCGCGCGGCTTGCCGGGCGGGAGTTCCCGCCCGAAAGCGACTGCCCGGCCCGAATCGGCGGTGTAATGGCCGAACAGGATGTTCATCAGCGTCGTCTTGCCGGCGCCGTTCTCGCCGAGCAGCGCCAGGAGTTCGCCCTGCCGCAGCTCCAGCGTCACGTCGTCATTGGCCGTCAGCGATCCGAAGCGCTTGGTGATGCCTTCGAGGCTGAGGACGACGGGCGCGCTCATGCCGGCAGCCCCGCGAGCGAATGGCGGAACGCCCAGGGCTGCGCCCTCTGCAGGACCCGCGCGAGGCGGATGAGAAGGCCGTCGCTCGCCATGGGGCCGATGAGCTGGACGGGCAGCGGCAGGCCGGCGGCGTCGCTGCCATGCGGCACGGTCAGCGCCGGCGTGCCGGCGACATTGGCGAGCATCGCATAAGGTGCGAAATCGCCCATGCGCCGCCATTGCAGCTCGACATCGTCATGGTCGAAGGGGAAGGCGCCGATGGCGAGCGGCGGGCCGGACAGCATCGGCGTCAGAAGGATGTCGACCTCGTCGAACAGCCGCCAGAGCGCATGGGCCGTGCGCACCGCGGTCATCTCCGCTTCCTGATAATCGCGCGCCGTCATGGCGAGGCCGCGCCGCGCGACTGCGGCCGTCAACGGCTCGACCTTCGAAAGATCTGGCATGTTGCGGGCGAGATTGGTGCAGATGATGCGGTCGAAGACGAGGGTCGAGGCGCGGCCAAGCGGCGCGAGACGGGCCGGGTCGATCCCATGGAGGCTGTGGCCGGCGGAAGCGAGCACCGAGGCGGCATGGCGGACGGCCTCCGCGCGCTCCGCATCGATCGGCCTGCCCTCGGCGACCTCGGCGACGACGCCGATCCTGAGCGGCTCCACCGCTTCGTCGAGGCGCCCGGCCACCGGAAGGTCGAGCTCGGGGTCGGGCGAGAAGCCTTCGGCGGCGCCCGAAAGGCGGTCGAGCGCCAGCGCCGTATCGCGCAGCGAGCGGCTGACGACGAGTTCGGCGGCGACACCGCCGATATGGTTGCCGAAATCGGGGCCGGACGGCATGGCGCCGCGTGTCGGCTTCAGGCCGACAAGGCCGCAGCAGGCGGCGGGAACGCGGGTCGAGCCTCCGGCGTCGGTGGCATGGGCGATCGCGACGATGCCGGCCGCCACCGCGCTCGCGGCGCCGCCGGACGACCCGCCGGCCGTCCGCTCGGGATCGAGCGGGTTGCGCGCCAACGGGCCGATCGCTGGCTCGCTCGACAGCGAGAGGCCGAACTCCGGCACGGTGGTAAGGCCGAAAGGTGCGAGGCCGGCGGCCTTGAAGCGCCGGCCGAGCTCGGAATCGGTTTCCGGAGCGATGGCGGGGATCGAGGCGGAGCCGCAGACGACCGGCAGGCCGGCGACGGTGGCGCCGAGATCCTTCATCAGGAAGGGGACGCCGGTGAAGGGCTTGATCCGGTAGTAGTTCGGCCGCCGCGCGAGGCCGGCATCGAGCGCCTCGGCCGCCGCGCGGCCGAGATCGGCGTCGAGACGGGAGATCGCTCCGAGACCGCGCATCGCGTCGGCACGCGCAAGAGCGGCCTCCATCGCCGCGACGGCGCTGGTGCGCCCCGAGCGGATCGCCTCGGCGAGATCGGCGGCGTCGGAGGAATCCTCTGCACTCGTCATGGAAATGGTCCTGCCTCCGACGAGAGCATTCTCTTTGGCGTCTGGCCCGCCCTGGCCGTCATGGCCGGGACAGGCCCGGCCATGACGGTTTCGGGAAACTCCGCGGGCAATCCGATCAGGTCGGCTCGGACGGATCGACCGGGACCTTGAAGCTGCCGTCCTTGATCGCCTTGCGCTTCTCCTCCATGGCCGGGATCGAATCCTTGATGACCATGGTCTCGCTGAAGACGATGTCGTTGCCGCCTTCCTTCATGAAGGAATAAGGGCTGTAGTCCTTGCCGGTCTTCTGTCCCGCCTGCACGTCCTTGACGGCGGCGTCGAGGATCGGGCGGAAATACCACATCGCATTGGCGAACACGGTCTCGGGATAGCGCGGCGTGTAGTCGAGCAGCGAGCCGACCGACTTGATGCCCTTCTCCTTGGCGGCGTCGGCCGTACCGATGCGCTCGCCGAACAGGATGTCGGCGCCGGCGTCGATCTGGGCGAGGCCGGATTCGCGCGCCTTGGGCGGATCGAAGAAGGTGCCGATGAAGCCGACCAGGAACTTGGCGTCGGGCCGCGCTTCCTTCACGCCGGCGCGGAAGGCGTTGATGAGGATGTTGACCTCGGGGATCGGGATCGCGCCGACCGCGCCGAAGGTGCCGGTCTTGGACATCGGGGCCGCCAGCATGCCGGCGAGATAGGCCGCCTCGTGGTTCCAGGTGCCGAAGGTGCCGAAGTTATCGCCGGCCGGGCCGCCCGAGGAGCCCATGAGGAAGGCGGTGTCCGGGTAATCCGCCGCGACCTGGCGCGCCTCGGTCTCCACCGCATAGGACTCGCCGACGATCAGCTTGTTGCCTGCCTCGGCATATTCGCGCATCGCGCGCGGATAATCCGTGCCCGAGACGCCTTCGGAGAAGGTGTATTCGATCACGCCGTCCTTGGCGGCGGCGAGCAGCGCCTCGTGCAGGCGCGAGTTCCACGCATTCTCGACCGGCGAGGCGTGGATGCCTGCGACCTTCAGCTTCTCGGCGGCTGCGGCGACGCGCGACGTGGCGAGAGCGAGCGTGCCGGCGGCCGTGCCGAGCAGGAAGGCGCGGCGGGAGACTGCGATGGACATGACTGTTCCCCTCTGGTGCGCGTTCGACGCGCCGGCTGGCGGGATGATCCCGGGCCTGCCGACCCTTTTTTCCAGGCGGTCAAAGTCCAGCGCCTGCCCAGGAAATTGTCAAGCCCAGCGGCTGGGCATCCACGACTCTTCCTGCGCCGCCCGGCTGCCGGGGAACCCATGCCGGAGCGGGGGGTTGGGCAGCGTCGAGTTGGTCGGACGAGGGTGAAATGACGGCAGAGGCACAGACGGCGGCGCGCGCGGGGCGCTTCCGCGCGACCTACCGGGTTCAGTTCAACGACAACTTCACCTTCGCCGACGCGGAGCGGCTGGCCCCCTATCTCGCCGCGCTCGGGATCAGCCATCTCTATGCCTCACCGATCTTCGCGGCCAGAGCGGGGTCCGCGCATGGCTACGACATGGTCGACCCGACGCGCATCAGCGACGCGCTCGGCGGCGAGGCCGGATTTCGGCGCCTCGCAGCCGCGCTGAGGGCCAAGGGCATCGGCATCATCCTCGACATCGTGCCCAACCACATGGCGGCCGACGCGGCCAATCCGTACTGGATGGACGTGCTCGAATTCGGCAAGGCAGCGGCGAGCGCCGGCGTGTTCGACATCGACTTCTCGCGGCCGATCGCGCTGCCATGGGTGGGCGACGACGTGAGCGAGCCGATCGAGAGCCTTCGCCTCGATGCCGCCGCAGGCCGCATCGAGGCGGTCGTCGCCGGCAACGGCGTGCCGCTCCGCCCCGCCAGCGTCGCGCTGCTTCTCGACCGGATCGGCGCGCTCGAAGCGGCGGAGGCGTTCCGTTCCCTCGAGGCCGAGGCAGACGAGGCGGCGATCGCCGCCGCGCGCGCTGCGCTCCGCACCGCCGCAGCCGCCGCGCCGGACGCTTTTGCCCGCGCGCTCCAAAGCGCCGACCTGACGGCGCTCCACACCACGCAGCATTGGCGGGCCGTTCCCTGGCGCCGGACCGAGGCGCTCAACTATCGGCGCTTCTTCGAGGTCTCGCATCTCGTCGGCGTGCGCGCCGAGGATCCGGCGGTGTTCGAGATGGTGCACAGGCTGCCGCTCGCGCTGGTCCGCGAAGGCCTCGTGCAGGGCCTCCGCGTCGACCATATCGACGGTCTCTGCGACCCCGCCGGCTATGCGGGCGCGTTGCGGGACGCCGCCGGCGAGGACACGCTGATCCTCATCGAGAAGATCCTCGGCCGCGACGAGCCGCTGCGCGACTGGCCGATCGACGGCACGACCGGTTACGAGCGCCTCAACCTCATCAACGCCGCCTTCGTCTCCGCCAGGGGGCGCGCGCGGCTGCAACGGGCGCTGGAGGATGAGGGGCTCATCGAAGGCAGCCCGGAGCGGCGTCTCTTCGACGCCAAGCATGCGGTGCTCGACCGCAGCTTCCGGCCCGAACTCGCGCGGCTCGCCGATCGCGCGGCGAAGCTGCCCGGGCTCGAAGCCGTGCCGCGCGGCGCGCTGACGGCGACGCTCGCCGCGCTGCTCGCCGCCTTTCCCGTCTATCGCTCCTATATCGACGCGCTGCCGGCGTCGCTTGAAGACGAGGCGCTGTGGCGCGAGGCCTTGCGGCGGCTGGAACACCTTTCGCCCGGCGATGCCGCGGCCGCCGGCCAGATCGTCGAAGCGGCGCTCGGCGCCGGAGGCGAGCCCGGCGACCTCTTCCGCACCGCGTTCCAGCAGCTCTCCGGCCCCGCGATGGCGAAGGGCTACGAGGATACCGAACTCTATCGCAGCGTCGCGCTCACCTCGGTCAACGAGGTCGGCTCCGATCTCGGCGCCGAGACCCCGGCCGGCGATGCGCTGCATGCGAGCTTCGCGGCCTTCTCGCTCGGCGGCCAGACGCCGCTCGCGACCCACGACACCAAGCGCGGCGCCGATACGAGGGCACGGCTGAACCTCCTCTCGCACGATCCCGAAGACTGGCTCGCCCATGTGAAGCGTTGGCGCGAGCGCCATGCCGGCCTGAAGCAAAACGATGCGCCGGACGCGCTCGACGAGTGGCTGATCTACCAGACGCTGTTCGCCGCCTGGCCGATCACCACCGAGCGGGCGCGCGGCTATTTCGAGAAGGCGTTGCGCGAGGCGAAGCGGCATGGCAGCTGGACCGACCCGGATACGGCCTATGAGGAGGCGCTGCACGGCTTCGTCGCAGAACTCATCGAGGGCGAAGGCGGGGCGGATTTCCGCAGCGACATCGAAGCGTTGCACCAGCGGCTCGCGGCGGATGCGGCGCGGTTCGGCCTCGGCCAGACGGTGCTTCAGCTGACGCTGCCGGGCATCCCGGACATCTATCGCGGCACAGAACTCGCCGATCTCTCGCTGGTCGATCCCGACAATCGCCGGCCGGTCGACTGGGAGCGGCGGATCGCATTGGCGGAAGGGCCGCTTGAGGCGGCTCCGGCCGGGGATCGCGAAGGGGTGGCGAAGCTCGCGGCGATCCGCGCTCTCCTCGCGTTGCGCGCCGCCCATCCGGCGCTGTTCGCCGCGCCCTACGAGGCCGTGCCGCTCCGCCAGGAGGGCTGGTTCGCCTTCAAGCGCGTCGCCGAGGAAGGAACGCTGTTCGTCGCGCTGCCGGTCACGCCGGCCGCGGCGCGCGCCACGGCGCTCGATACCGGGACGGCGCTTCGCGATGGCGATTTCACGCGCGTGCTGCCGCCGGAGGGGACGGTCTCCGTCGCCGGCGGCCGCCTCGCGATCGATCCTGATCATCCCGTGACCGTTCTGGCGCATCCCGGAGCGTCGTCGGGGCCGGCGACGTGACGGGCAGCCGGGCGGCGAGACGAAGGAGGGCCGCATGGAGTTCAGCGACGAGGAGATTGCCGCCGAGGCCTATCGCATCTGGGAGGCCGATGGCCGCCCGATGTTCACCAAGGATCACGACCACTGGTTCCGGGCCGTCGAGAACCTGCGCAGGCAGCGATCGGCGGAACGCGATTTCGGCATCAGCCTGCCGCTCGCCGGGACCGACATCGCCCGCTGACAAAAGGGAAGCGAAGCTATGACCAAAGGCTCCGAGACCCACCCCGAAGAAGGGCATGCTCTCATCGGCTCGCTCGTCGAGGGTGGCCCGCCGACCGGCGATCCGGACATCGTCCGCTCCGGACTCGGCATCGCCGACGTGGCACGCGGTGATCGCGTCGGCTCCGGACCGGAAGACTACCTGACCGAGCCGGCGCCGGCGACGACGATGTCGCATTACCGCTTCGGTCCGCTGCTGACGGAGAAGGGCGTTCTCTTCCGCCTCTTCGCGCCTTCGGCCGACGGCGTCGAACTTCTCATCCCCGACCGTGCGCCGATCTCGATGCAGCGCGACAATGACGGATGGTTTGCCGCCGAAGTACCGGGAGCGGGGCCGGGGACGCGCTACTGCTTCCGGGTCGGCGGGCTGGATGTTCCCGACCCCGCCTCGCGCGGGCAGGAAGAGGATGCGCGCGGCTGGAGCGTCGTGCGCGGAGCGATGCCGCCGCCGGCGCCACGCTCGGCGCGCCCCTGGCACGAGGCGGTGATCGCCGAGCTCCATATCGGCACGGCCTCGCCGGAGGGGACCTTCGCGGGGCTCGCCCGGCGCGTCGGCCATTTCGCCGACGCGGGCTATACGGCGATCGAGCTGATGCCGATCGCCGATTTCCCCGGCTCGCACAACTGGGGCTATGACGGGGTGCTGCCCTTCTCGCCCGAGCGCAGCTACGGCACGCCGGAGGAACTGCGCGCGCTCGTCGATGCGGCGCATGAACATGGCCTCGCCGTCATTCTCGACGTCGTCTACAATCATTTCGGACCCGTCGATAACTACCTGCCGCATTACGCCAAGACCTTCTTCGACGAGAGCGTTGAGACGCCCTGGGGGGCGGGGCTCAACTTCGCCGATCCGATCGTGCGGCTGTTCTTCCTCGAGAATGTCCGGATGTGGCTCGAGGACTACGACATGGACGGGCTCCGCTTCGACGCGGTGCACGAGTTCGGCACCGAGGGCGCCGACGAGATGAAACGATCGATGGCCGCCATGGCTCGCGCGATCAAGCCGGACGCGCTGCTCATTCTCGAGAACCTCGCCAATGAAGCCGCCTGGCTGGAGCGCGACGACAGCGGGCGGCCGCTCGCCTTCGATGCGCAGTGGAACGACGACATCCACCATGTGCTGCATGTGCTGACGACCGACCAGACCGCGGGCTACTATCAGGACTTCGCCGAGCATCCGGTCGGACAGGTGGAGCGGGCGCTCTCCGAGGGCTTCGCCTTCCAGGGCGAGGTCGTCGCGCGGCTAGGCGACATGGCACGCGGCGAGCCGTCGGGTCATCTGCCGCCCTCGGCCTTCGTTTCGTTCATCCAGAACCACGACCAGATCGGCAACCAGCCGGACGGGCGCCGCCTCGCCGACAGCCTCGATGCGGAGCGGCTCGACTTCCTGCATTTCGTGGTGATGCTGTCGCCCCAGATCCCGATGTTCTTCATGGGCGAGGAGGCGCATATCCGCTCCCGCTTCCCCTTCTTCGGCGATCTGCGCGGCGAATTCCGCGAGGAGGTCAGGGCGGGGCGCGAGCAGCAGGCGAAGGAATTCTTCGGCTCGGAGGACGCGGCCGATCTCGTCCCCGATCCGGTCGATTTCGGCACCATGGACATGGCGAAGCTGGACTGGAGCGAGTTCGACCTGCCGGAGCGGCGCGCGGCGCTGGACCGCTTCCGTCATCTGGCGGCCCTCAGGCGCGAGCATCTCTGGGCGCTCACCTCCACCCGCTATCACGGCGCCGAGGCGCGGACGGAGGGGCGGGCGGTGGCCGTGGAATGGCGCTACGACGGCGGGACGCTCGTGCTCGTCATGAACGCCTCCCACGAGCCCGGATCGATTGCCGCGCCCGCGATGGAGCCGATCGCGACCACCGGCGACGTGACGCCCGAGACTGGCGGCGTCCGGCTCGGCTCCTGGTCGGCGGCGATCGCCATCCGTCCGGCCGAGGGGTGAGAGGCCTTCAGGCGCCGCTCACCGAAGCGATGGCGGCGGCGAGCGCCGGCATCGTATAGGGCTTGTTGACCGAGACGATGCCGGCATCGCCGGCGAAGCCTTCGACCGTGCCGAGGCCGGAGGCGAAGATGACGGGCAGGCGTGGTTGCGTGGCCCGCGCCTGACGGACGAGATCGATGCCGCTCATGTCCGGCAGGCCGATATCGGTCAGCAGGATATCGACGCCGCCGCGTGCGAGCGCTTCCAGCGCCGACCGGCCGTCCGCCGTCTCCTCGGCGTCGTGGCCGAGTTCGCGCAGCATTTCCGCCGTGTTCATCAGGATCAGGAAGTCATCCTCGCAGACGACGATCTTCATTTCGGCGCTCCGCCTCGAGAGGACGCGTTCCCGCCCGGCGCAACCAGCGCCGGCGGGATCGGCTCAGGCCGCTTCATCCCCGATCGTCATCGTAGGGCGATATGTTCACAAGGAACAGTCCCGAGCTAGCCGACGGCGCGGAACGGGATCACCGAACGCGGCGCCGGGATCATGCCGAGCATGCTCTCCTCGCCCTGCCGGCCGAAGCGGACGGCGCTCACCGACGCATAGGGGACGCGGACCCTGAACCCGGCATCGTCCTCGAACTCCACCGCCTCGGCCTGGCAGGTGAGGCGGCCGCTGGCGAGAGAGGCACCCTCGTCGACATGCTCGATCTCGATCCAGCCGCAGACCGACGCCATCTCGGCATCGATGCGCGCGATCATTTCCCGGACGGTTTCCATGGCAACGCCTTTCGCGGCAGATCAATCCCTCGCCGATGTTCTTATTTTGTTCTCATTATCCCCGCTGTCAAGATATCCACAGCGGGGAGGGGCGAATTCACGGGCCGCGGTCGACCGGCACGGCGTCGACCACGCTCACATGCGCGGCCACGACATGCCAGCCGCCGTCCAGCCGCGCCCAGGTCTGCATCTGGCGGCCGATCTTGCCCGGCGGCACATCGACATAGAGCGTCGAGACGGTCGCGAAGTCGTGTCCGAAGGTCGTGACGACCGTCTCGGCGAGCGCGCGGTCGGGGCCGAGCTTGCGGCGGCGGGCATTGAAGGCCTTGATCGGCGCATGGCCATGCTGGATCTGGCCGTCGCCATAGCGGATCGTGAGCGGGCTGTCCCAGAACAGCTCGTCGAGCGCGGCGGCGTCGGCGTCGATCAGTCCCTGCTCGTAGCGCTGGAAGGCCGCCGTCACTTCGGCGACGGTGGCGGGATCGTTGACGATCATCGGGGGCTCCTCGGTGTGGGCATCAGCGATCGGCGCCGATGATGGCGGCGATCTCCGTTCGGCTCGGAAAGGCGGCGCGCGTGCCGTGGCGGGTGACGGCAAGGGCAGCGGCGCGCCCCGCGGCGCGAAGGCTCGCCTCGATCGGCATCGCGCGGCCGTAGCGGCAGGCGGCAAAGATGGCGGTGAAGACGTCGCCGGCGCCGGTCGTATCGACGGGGCGGACGGGCTCGGCTTCGACGGCGACGGAGCCGTCGGCGTCCAGCGCCAGCGCGCCCCGCGCCCCGAGCGTCACCACGACGAGCCCGGCGCCGCTGGCGCGCAAGGCCTCCGCGGCCTGAAGCGCATCGTCGCGGCCGCCGAGGAGACGGGCCTCGCCTTCGTTCACCACCAGGCAGTCGGCGAGCGGCACGAGGCTCGCGATGTCCGGGCGGGCCGGCGAGGGGTTGAGCAGCGTGAGGGCGCCGGCGGCGCGCGCCGCCGCGAGCGCCGCGCGGGTGGCGGCGAGCGTCAGGTTGCCCTGCATGACGAGCAGGTCGCCGGGGCCAAGCAATTCGACGCTTTCTCGGGCGAGGCGCTCGTCGATACATTCGGCGGCCGCGACGATGGAGGCGATGGCATTCTCGCCGCCCGGCCCGACAAAGATCAGCGAGCGGTCGGTCGGGACCTCGACCGGGACGAGGTCGGCGGGGTCGAGCCCCTCGCCGGCAAGTTCGCCCGCCACCCACTCGCCCGCCGTGTCGCCGCCGACCGGGGCCACAAGGCGGACATCGAGGCCGGCGCGGCGCATCACCAGCGCCTGGTTGGCGCCCTTGCCGCCGAGGTCCCGCTCCGCAGGTCCGGCGATCACGGTGGCGCCGGCATGCGGAAAGACGGCCGCCGCCATGGTCTCGTCGACCATCGCCGTCCCGAGCACGAGAACCCGCATCGCCACTCCTCTCCGGCCCTGTCGCATCAAGCCACGACTATCGCCGCGATTGGGTTGCCAACTGCTTGCGACCGGATTACAGATACGTATCACTAATACGTATCAGGAAACATCGCCGTGGAAACGGGCCGCCCCCGCCGAGTGACGCAGCGCGATGTGGCGCGCCTGGCAGGCGTGTCGCAGACGACCGTCTCCATGGTGCTCTCCGGCGCGTCGGCGCCCTCGCTGCCGACCGAGACGCTGGAGCGGGTGCAGGCGGCGGTGCGCGAGCTCGGCTATGTGCCC
Source organism: Kaistia geumhonensis (assembly GCF_030815145.1). Lineage (NCBI taxonomy): Bacteria > Pseudomonadati > Pseudomonadota > Alphaproteobacteria > Hyphomicrobiales > Kaistiaceae > Kaistia > Kaistia geumhonensis. Next base: position 3,557,334 of record NZ_JAUSWJ010000001.1, read on the forward strand.
AACCGCTTCGCACAGGCGCTGAAGACCAACCGAACGATGACCATCGCCTGCGTGGTGCCGGACATCGCCAACCCCTTCTATCCCTCGCTCCTGCGCGGCGTTCAGTCGGTTGCGGACGATGCCGGCTACGATGTCATCACGGTCAACACCGACGGCACGGCGGAGCGCGAGCAGCGCTTCCTCTCCTGGTGCCTCGAACGGCGGGTGGACGGCGTCGTCGGCGTCTTCTTCACGCTGCGCGCCGCCGATTTCCAGCCGCTGACCGATTCCGAGATCGGCGTCGTGCGCATCGAATCCTCGGCGAAGCGCGGCGGCCCGCTGCCGGTCGACAATCTCTACATCGACAACGAGGCGGCCGCCGGCGCGGTCACGCGCTATCTGATCGGGCGCGGCTACCGGCGCATCGCGATGATCGCCGGCATCGGCGGCCCGCAGGACGGCCGCATCCGCGGCTATCGCTCGGCGCTGATCGAGGCCGGCCGCGAGCCGCTGATCGTCACCGACGAGGCGTTCACGGAGGAGGGCGGGCAACGCGCGGCCGAGACGCTCTTCGCCCTCGCCGAGCGCCCCGACGCCCTCTTTGCGGCCAACGACCTCATGGCGATCGGCGCCATGGCGGCGGCGCGCGAGGCGGGCTTCTCCGTTCCCGGCGACATCGCCGTCGCGGGCTTCGACGACATCTTCGCGGCGCGGCTGGTGACGCCGCCGCTCACCACCGTTTCGCAGTTCCAGTACGACCTCGGCACGACGGCTGCCGAGGTTCTTCTCGACCGGCTCCAGCGCGGCAATGCCGGCGCCGGCACGAGCCAGGCCATGCCGTTTCGCCTGATCGAGCGCGGTTCAACCTGAACGATGCGAGACAGGCTCGGAGGGAGGAGCATGAACATGGGTTTCAGAGCGAAAATCACTTTGGCGGGGGCGGCCCTCGTCGCACTCGGCGTCGCCGCGGCGCAGGCCGAGGACAAGAAGCCGATCAGCTGGTGGTACGAGACCGCCGCACCGGAAAACCAGGAAGCGCTGCAGAAGCTCCTGGTCGAGCCGTTCAATGCCGCGCATCCGAATGAGGAGCTGTCGATCGACTTCCGCGGCGCGGAACTCGACAAGCAGCTGCGCATCGCGATGCTGTCCGGCTCGGGCCCGGATATCGTCTATACCGCCGGCCCCAGCTATGTCGCCGCGATGGCGCAGGCCGGGCAACTGCTGCCGCTCGACGACTATGCCGCCAAGCTCGGCTGGAACGAGCGCATCCTGCCCGTCTTCATCGAGCTCGGAAAGTATAACGGCAAGCTCTACGCGCTGCCGAAGACCTACGAGACGCTCGGCCTCTTCTACAACAAGACGCTGTTCGACAAGAACGGCTGGAAGGCGCCCACCACCATCGCCGAGATGGAGAAGCTCGCCGACGAGATGAAGGCGAAGGGCATGGTCCCGTTCGCGGCCGGTAATGCCGACTGGCGGCCGACCAACGAGCACTATGTCTCGATCGTGCTCAACTCGATCGCCGGCCCCGACAACGTCTACAAGGCGCTGAAGGGCGAGATTCCGTGGACCGCCGAGCCCTTCGTCAAGGCGATCGATAAGCTGAACGAGTGGTGGCAGAAGGGCTATTTCGGCCCCAACTACTTCTCGCTGACCGGCGAGCAGGCCTTCGCGCAGATCGCCACCGGCCAGGCCGGCATGGCGCCGACCGGCACCTGGAACTTCCAGAACGTGCCGCGCTACTTCCCGCAGAACAATGCCGAGCCGGCCTTCATCGGCTTCCCGAGCGCCGAGGGCGTGCCCTCGCCGATCTATGCGCTCGGCATCGGCTCGACCTTCTCGATCGCCAACTCCTCGGAGAATCCGGAAGGGGCGGCCGAGGTGATCGACTATGTTTTCAGCGACAAGTTCTACGGCGACATCAACACCGTCTGGCAGGGCGAGTGGAACACGCCGCTGAAGGACCTCTCGAAGGTCAAGATCGGCGCCGAAGTCCTTCCGCTCTACGGCGAGACGATGAAGAGCCTCGCCGACGCGGTCGGCAAGAACCAGTACGGCTACACGACCTGGACCTTCCTGCCGCCCGCGACCGACACCTATCTCGTTTCGGGCATGGAAGAGGTCTGGCTCGGCAAGATCACGACGGCCCAGTTCCTCGAGAAGCTGAACGCGGCGTTCCTCGAGGAAAAGGCGGCCGGCAAGGTGCCGGCGATCCCGGCCCGCTGAGGGCGCCGCACGTCGACCTCTCCTTGAGGGAGAGGCGCGGAACGTGCAGGCGGGCCGTCTCGGCGCGCCGGCCTCTCCCGACGGGAGGGGCGAAGAAAGGGCAGGCGGACCGCATCCGCCTGCCGTCCATCCGTCCCGAAGGATCCGCCCATGTGGCTCTATCTCGCGCCGACGCTCGTCATCAATGTCGTGATCATCCTGATCCCGGCGCTGCTCACGATCGGTCTCGCCTTCTTCCAGTGGGACGGCCTCTCGGCGCCCGTCTTCGTCGGCCTCGGCAACTTCGTGTCCCTCTGGAACGACAGCGTGTTCTGGACGGCGCTCGAGAACAACCTGATCTGGACGGCGATCTTCCTGACGATCCCGATCGCCATGGGCCTTCTCGCCGCGAGCATGCTGCTCATCGTGCCGCGGCGCGGCTCGACCATCTTCCAGGTCGTCTATTTCCTGCCCGTGATCATCGCCACCGCCATCACCGCCCGCGTCTGGCAGGGCATGATCTACAGCCCAGTCACCGGCATCTTCGGCTGGCTCGGCAAGCTCGGCCTGCCGCTCACCAACCCGCTGTCGCAGACTTCGACGGCGCTGTTCGGCATCGCCACCGTCGATCTCTGGCACTGGTGGGGCTTTCTCTGCGTGATCTTCTTCGCTGCGCTGCGCCAGGTGCCGCAGGAGCAGATCGAGGCGGCGCGCATCGAGGGCGCGAGCTTCTGGCAGATGATGCGCTACGTGCTCCTGCCGGGCATCCGCTCCACCATCGTGCTCATGATGGTGATGACGGTCATCTGGTCGTTCCTCGTCTTCGACTTCGTCTACATCCTGACGCAGGGCGGACCGGCCTTCTCGAGCGAGGTTCTCTCGACGCTCGCCTATCGCAAGGCCTTCTACGACCTGAATGTCGGCCAGGCGGCCGCGACCGCGCTCGTCATCAGCCTGTTCGGCCTCGTCGCCACCTATTTCTACATCCGCATCCAGCAGAGGGAGGGCGTCTGATGAGGCTCGTCGAAAGCCGCGCCACCCTGACGATCACCTATCTGGTGCTCGGGATCGGCCTCTTCACCGCGCTCTTTCCCATCGCGCTGCTCGTTCTCAATTCACTGAAGAGCGCGCAGGAAATCGTGACCAATCCGCTGGCGCTGCCGGCGGCGATCCGCTGGGACAATTTCGCCCGCGCCTGGAAGGACGCGCGCTTCTCCACGAGCTTCGTCAATTCGGCGACGCTGACGGGGCTCACCATCCTCCTCGTCTGCACCACCGGTTCGGCCTCGGCCTATGTGCTGGCGCGCAAGAAGATCAAGTCGTGGAAGCTCGTCACCTTCTACCTTCTCGCGACGACGACGGCGCCGATCCAGCTCTTCCTGTTCCCGCTCTATTTCGGCTTCGCGAAGCTCGGACTGATCAACAACGTCTTCGCCGTCTCGCTCGTCTATACGGCGATCTACAGCCCGTTCGCGATCATGCTGCTGCGAACCTATTTCCTCGCCGTGCCGCGCGAGATCGAGGAGGCGGCGCTGATCGACGGCGCCTCGTCCTGGCAGATCTTCACGCGCGTCATGCTGCCGATCGTCTCGCCCGGCATCGTCACGGTGGCGCTGATCATCGGCCTCTATTCCTGGAACGAATTCCTGATCGCCACGACCTTCCTGCAGAAGAAGGATTCGCTCACCGCCGTCGTCTCCTTCTTCCTGCTCTCGGGCCAGTACTCGTCCGACTGGGGCGAGATCATGGCCGCTGCGCTCATCATCGTGCTGCCGATCGTCATCCTGTTCGTCTTCCTGCAGCGCCGCTTCATCGAGGGCATGGCCGGCGGCTCGGTCAAGGGCTGAGCCGGCCGCCGTTCGTCAATCGACAAGAAACACCGAGGAACCTCCAAGGACCCCCAGCATGACCACCGCACCGCTTCCCAACGACTATCTCGAGCGCGTCTATGCCGGCGTGCTCGGCAAGCTGATCGGCGTCTATGTCGGCCGCCCGTTCGAGGGCTGGACCTACCAGAAGATCATGAGCGAGCTCGGCCCGGTCGAGTATTACGTGCATGACCGGCTCGGCGTGCCGCTCGTCGTGACCGACGACGACGTCGCCGGCACCTTCACCTTCGTGCGGGCGCTGGAGGATTATGGCATCTCGCCGGATCTCACCGCCGAGGATATCGGCAAGGCCTGGCTCAACTATCTCGTCGAGCAGCGCACGGTGCTCTGGTGGGGCGGCAACGGCAATTCGACCGAGCACACCGCCTGGCTCAACCTGAAGCGCGGCGTGCCGGCGCCGGCCTCGGGCTCGATCGCCACCAATGGCGCGACGGTGGCCGAGCAGATCGGCGCGCAGATCTTCATCGACGGCTGGGCGCTGGTGGCGCCAGGCCAGCCGAAGCTCGCGGCGAAGCTCGCCGAGCAGGCCGGCAAGGTCAGCCATGACGGCGAGAGTGTTTATGCCGCGATGCTCTGGGCGGCGATGGAGGCGGAGGCCTTCGTCTCGGGCGACATCGATCATCTGATCGATACCGGCCTCGCGGCGATTCCGGCGGACAGCCTGATCGCGAAGCTGATCGCCGACATCCGCGCCTGGCACAAGAAGTTCCCCGACTGGCGCGACACGCGGCAGAAGATCGAGGACCACTACGGCTACGACAAATATCCCGGCAACTGCCATGTCGTGCCGAACCATGCCCTGATGATCATGGCGATCCTCTATGCGCCGGACGATTTCCAGCGCGCGCAGATGATCGTGAACACGTCGGGCTGGGACACCGATTGCAACGCCGGCAATGTCGGCTGTCTGCTCGGCATCAAGCTCGGCCTCGAGGGCATCGACGCCGGTCCGGACTTCCGCGGCCCGGTTGCCGACCGGCTGCTGATCTCCTCGGCCGATGGCGGCAATGCGATCAACGACGCGGTGCGCACCGCCTATCGTCTGGCCGGGCTCGGTCACAGCCTCGCCGGCGCTGCACCGATCGCGCCGCCGAAGGACGGCGCGCAGTTCCATTTCTCGCTGCCGGGCAGTGTTCAGGGCTTCCGCGCCGAGCGTGGTCACGGGCTAGCGGAGCGCTCGCATGTCGAGAACCGCGAGGTTCCCGGCGGCCGCGCGCTGGCGCTGGTCTATTCGGGCGTCGGCCCGGGGCAGAGCGCCGCGGCGCTGACGCCGACCTTCACGCCGCCCGAAGTCGTCGACATGCGCACTTATGAGCTGATGGCGACGCCGATCGTCTATCCGGGCCAGCGCCTCTCTGCAGCGCTCTCTGCCGAGCGCGGCAACCAGGGCGCGGTCGAGGTCGCCTATCGGCTCAAGGTCTATGGCGCCGAGGACAAGCTCAGAACCGTCGACGGGCCGTCGGTGGTGCTGGAGCCCGGCAAGGACGCGGTGATCGACTGGACGCTGCCCGATTTCGGCGGCCAGCCGATCGCCGAGATGGGCTTCGTCGTGCGCGCCAAGGGCATCAGGGCCGACGGCGCGGTGCTCGTCGACCACCTGCGCTATGACGGGACGCCGGACCTGCATCTCCGCCGCCCTGCCGAGCCGAGCGATTTCTGGCGCATGGCCTGGGTCAACGGCGCGAGCTTCTTCTCGAAGCGCTTCCCGCAGTCCTTCCGCCTGTCGCAGGATCGCGGCGAGGGGATCATCATCCACGGCACGCGCGAATGGCGCGACTACCGCGTCGCCGCCGACACCATGATCCATCTCGGCAACGAGGCCGGCGTCGCTGTCCGCGTGCAGGGGCTCCGCCGCTATTATGCGGCGCTGCTCTCGCGCGACGGCCGCCTCGCCATCGTGCGCCAGCGCGACGAGGAGCGCACGGTGCTCGCCGAGACCCGCTTCGACTGGCAGTTCGAGACGCCCTACGACGTCGCGGTCGAGGCCGACGGCGCGGTGATCCGGGCGCGGATCGGCGGCACGGTGCTCACCGCCGAGGACACGAGCGCCGAGGCCTTCCGCGACGGCGGCATCGGTCTCCTCGTGCATGAGGGCGCGCTTTCCAGCAACGCGGTTCGCGTGTCGCCGCTCGGCTGACACGCCCGAGCGCGCCGGCGGCCGTTCCCTCCTCCCGGCCGCCGGCGCGGCTAACGCTCTCGACGCCCGCTCCGGCGGGTCTTGCGGGCGCGGCGGCGCGGGCACATGGTGCGGGACCCTTTCGCGCCGGAGAGACCATGCCGTTCCTCGACCCGCGCCTCGGCGATGTCGAGGACGACGCCTCCAGCACGAAGAGCCGGTCGCTGTCGGGCCTCGCCGGCAGCCTTCTCGCCGAGATCAGCCTGCCGAAGCTCTTCGCCGCCTGGCTGTCGCTGGTCGCGCTACCGGTGCTGGTGCTCGGCCTCGGGCCGCTGCTCGCCTCGATCTGGATCGGCGCGGCATCGACTACGGTCGAGCGGCTGTTCTCGGGCCTCGTGCCGATCGCCATCGGCCTGATGCTCGCCGCAGCCGCCTATTTCGGCGGGCGGCCGCTCTGGCGGCTCGTGGAGACCAATTTCTGGTCGCTGAACGCGCTCGCCATCCAGCCCGGCTATGCGCTGGTGCGCGAATTGCTGCGCCATCTCGCGGAGAAGCGGGGCGAGCGGTCGCGTGGGCGCGGCTGGACCGCGCTGCTCGCCGGGCTGATCGTCGCCGCCATCTCCGGCGCCATCCTGGCGCTCGTCCTTCCCGAGACGCGCTGGACGGGAACGCTGGCCGATCTCGCCGAGCCGGGCCGCCTCGCCATCGCCGCACTCTACAATGCCGTCGCCATCATCGCCGCCTATGTCGCCGTCGCGGCGCTCGTCTGGGGCGTCGCCGACGCCAGCATGGCGCAGCCCGAGGACCTGACCGCATTCGCGCCGCGCACGGCGGAGGGACGCGTCTTTCATGTGGCGCATCTCTCCGACATCCACATCGTCGGCGAGCGCTACGGCTTCCGTATCGAGAGCGGGCGCGCCGGGCCGCGCGGCAACGAGCGGCTGGCGCGGCTGCTCGCCCGTCTTGCCGAGATCGAAGCCGCGGGCGAACTCGACCTCGTGCTCCTCAGCGGCGACATGACCGATGCCGGCCGCGCCGCCGAATGGGCGGTCTTCTTCGACGCGATCGCCGCCTATCCGGCGCTCGCGCGCAAGATGGTGGCACTGCCCGGCAATCACGACCTCAACGTCGTCGACCGGGCCAATCCGGCGCGGCTCGACCTGCCGCTCTCGCCCCCCAAGCGGCTGCGCCAGATGCGGCTCGTCGCGGCGCTCGACCGGCTTCAAGGGCGGAGCGTCCGTGTCGTCGACGCGGCGACCGGCCGGCCGGGCGTCACGCTCGCCGAAGCGCTCGACCCGCACCGCGCGGCGATCGCCGCCTTCGCCGACGCCGGCGGGATGCGCCGGAGCCTCGCGCTCGCGCCGCTCCTCGCCACCGTCTTTCCGATGGTGCTGCCGCCGGAGGCGACGGGCGGGCTCGGCGTCGTGCTGCTCAATTCGAACGCGGAGACGCATTTCTCCTTCACCAATGCGCTCGGCTTCATGCCGCGCGAGCAGGAGGCGGCGCTCGCGGCCCTGCTCGATGCCGATCCGCACGGGATCTATCTCGTCGCCCTCCACCACCATGTCGTCGAATATCCGCGGCCGGCCAAGGCGCTCTCCGAGCGGATCGGCACCGCGCTCGTCAACGGCTCGTGGTTCGTCCGCCGCCTGTCGCGCTTCGCGGACCGGGTGATCGTGATGCACGGCCACCGCCATATCGACTGGATCGGCCGCTGCGGGCCGCTCGCCATCGTGTCCGCGCCTTCGCCGGTGATGAATGCGCGCGATGCCGGGACGACCGCGTTCTATGTCCATGCCATCGGCCGGGCCGCCGATGGCCGCATCACCCTGCATGCGCCGCGGCGGATCGAGATCGAGGGAGAAACTGTCGCTTGACGCGCGTCAAGGCGGAACCCGAGGCGCGTGTGCATCGTTCTCACCGATCGCAAGCGACGGAGGACCAAAGGCGATGGCACTCGACCTGCACCAGTTCCGCGATCTTCCCAATCTCGGACCGCGCGACATCGGCGTGCTGCCCCCGCATGTCACCGCCAAGATGCGGCTCGGCGAGCCGGCCGTGAAGGTGGTGCGCGAGTGGCGCGGCATCAGCCAGGAGGAGCTGGCGGACCGCTCCGGCGTGGCCATCACCCAGATCGCGCGCGCCGAACGCCACATGGATACCTCGCCTGCGGTGATGCGGTGCCTCGCGCGGGCGCTGCGCGTGCGGGACGAGCTTCTCCTGAACTGACCGGCCGCTTCTAGAAGGCGAGCTGGATGTCGAGCGATCCGGCCTGGCTGACGAAGCCGGCCGGGCTGGCCTGCAGATCGTAGAAGAGGCCGATGCTGCGGCCCTTCCCGTCATTGCCGGAAAGACCGAGGCCGGCCGTCATCAGCCAGGGCGAGGCCGCGGCCGCTTCGGTCACGAAGGCGCCGCCGCCGCCGGCATAGCTGGCCGTGATCGGGCTCGACGTGTCGAGCACATTGTAGCTGATGCCGCCATGCGCGGTGAGATCCACGCCGCGCGCGAGGCGATAGGCGAAGGCGAGGTCGGCGCCGATCGGCAGTTCCTGATAGGCCTGATAGGTCGTTTCGAGGTCGAGCGGGCCGGCGCCCGTCTCACGATAGGCATCGGCCGTCACCTGCAGGAAGGCGGCTGTCAGTGCCGGCGTGGCGACGAGGCCCGGGGCGAGCGTGACGCTTTCATGCAGCTTCAGCGCGGCTCCGGCCGTCGTGCCGGAATAGTCGGCCGAGGCGGTGCTGCCCATGAAGGCGATCGGCCGCGTGGCGGAATTGTCGTTGATGCCGAACGCGAGACTGACATCGAGCCCGGCCGTCTCCGACAGGGCGGCGCTGCCATAGAGCGCGACGAGATAGCTGTCGACCGAGAGGCTGCCCGGCGCGTCGGCGCGCTCGCCCGAGGCGTTGACGCGGTTGTAGGCGAAGGCCGTGCCGAGGGTCAGCGCCGGCGACACCGCCTTGTCGAAGCCGAGCGCGACGCCGACCGTGTCGGCGCCGTAACCGGGGAGGGGATCGCGCGCGGTCTGGGTGAGCGTACCGCCGAGAGGCCGGAGCCATGCGGTCCAGTCCTCGCCGGGTTCGCGGTCGAGATCGAGCCGATCGCCGAGAACCTGGCCGAGCATGCGCTGGCTGTCGGCCGTCGCGCGGACGCCGGCACCGGCGAGGACCGGCAGCGTCGATCCGACGGCGGAGGCGAGCGCGGCGCCGGAGAGGTCGTTGAGTGCCAGCGTCGCCGGCGCCATCGCGCCGGTGAGGCCGGTCAGCGAGCCGGCGACGTCGTAGAGCACGGTCGCGGCCGGCAGCGCCGCTCCGAGGCCCGCCGCGGCAACCGACTGCTCATACGGCCGGACGAGCTCCACGCCGGCCGACGGGGTCGCGTCGATGCCGCTGGTCGAGTAGCCGGACAGAATCATCGCCGCGGCGGACGCATCGCCGCGCACATCGCCATAGAGGCTGACGAGCTCGCCGTCCGAGATGGCGTTGTAGAGCACCTTGCCGTCGGGCGTGATCGAGCCGAGCAGCGTATAGGTGACGCCCGATCCGTCGGGGCCGATGCCTTGGCCCCAGAAATAGCCGTTGACATAGTTGGTGATGACGAAGGTGCCGGGCGCGTCGCTGCCGAAGAGCGAGGGGTCGACCATCCGCCACGGCGTTCCCTCGGTCCACATCCACTGGCGCGACGACAGCGTGACCGGGATCGCCTGCGGCGGCGGCGGCGTGAAGGTCGCCGGGTCATAGGTCAGCATATAGGCCCAGTGCGTGACCATCATCGAACCGGGCGTGATCATCTGCATCAGCATCGCCGGCTGGCCGTCGATCGTCTTCATCTGGCCGAGCCCGACGACCGGCGCTTCGAGGTCCTCGCTGTCGAAGATCATGACCACCGAACCGTCCGGCGCGACCTGGCCGGAGATCGTCATATTGGACGGAAATTCGAGGTTGCCGAGCGAGAGTTCCGCCGAGAGCAGGCCGTTGAAGGCGCCGTTCGTGGCCGGGCCGAAGGCCCACAGCGTCTGGTCGCCGAGCGGGAAGGGATTGGCGAAGCTCGTGCCGGACGAGCCATAGGCGAGAAGCTGAGGCACCGGCACATACCAGTGCGAGTTGGAGAGCGTCTCGTCCCACGCCGTCGTCTGCGCCGCGGCCGGCGCCGCCGCCAGGGCCAGCCCGGCGGCGAGGCCCGTCATCATCGCCCGTCTCATCGCATGCCCCTCGATCGGAGCGCGATCAGAGCATGATTCGCGCCCCGGATGGAGACGGGGAGGGCTGGCGCGGCTGAGGCAGCCCTGTCAGCCCTTCACCGCACCGGCGGTGAGGCCGGCGACGATGTGCTTCTGCGCCGCGAAGAAGACGATGATGGTCGGCAGGATGGTGAGCGTGATGAAGGCGAGCACCAGCTGCCAGTTCGTCGAATACTCGCCCTGATAGACCATGATGCCGAGCGGCCAGGGATACTTGCCCTCGGTGTTGAGGAGGATCAGCGGCAGAAGGTAGCTGTTCCAGCTGCCGACGAAGGCGATGATCCCGACGGTGGCGAGGATCGGCCGCGAGAGCGGCAGCGTGATGTGCCAGAAATAGCCGAGATAGCCGCAGCCATCGACGAAGGCGGCGTCGAACAACTCCGCCGGGACGTTCTGGAAGAAGCGGCGGAAAAGAAGGATGCTCATGCCGAGCCCGAAGGCGACCTGGGGCAGGACGACGCCCCAATAGGTGTCGAGCAGGCCGAGATCGCGGATACGGATGAACAGCGGCAGGATGGCGGTCGCCACCGGGAACATCAGCCCGATCAGGAAATAGTTGAGCAGGAAGCCGGAGCCGAAGAACTTCACATGCGCGAAGGTGAAGGCGGCCATGGCGGCGACCACCAGCGTCAGCCCCACCGTCAGCGTCGCGATCAGGAACGAGTTGCCGAGCATCTGCCAGTAGCGAAGGCTGGTCAGGATGTCGGTATAGTTGGCCCACTGCCATTCGGTCGGCAGCCCGAACGGATGGACGCGGAGATCGCCCAGCGTCTTGAAGCCGCCCAGCGCGGTGGTCAGCAGCGGCAGCAGCACCACGGCCGCGACGATGAACAGGCTCGCATAGAGATAGAGTCTCGTGACGAAGCCGATGCGGTTCTCCTCGAACACCGAGGCATGGCGGCGGCGCGGAGCCGGCACAGGCGGGGCAAGCGAACGATCGGTCACCGCTTCAGTCATTTTACGACCGCTTCAGTCATGGCGCATGAAAATCCTTCTGTAGCCGAAGGCGAGCGTGACGCAGATGATGAACAGCACGACGCCGATGGCGCTGCCGAACCCGACCTTCATGCGCGTGATGCCGTAGGAATAAAGGAAGGTGACCATGGTCTGCGTCGAGTTGGACGGACCACCGCCGGTCAGCGGCATGATCATGTCGAAGAGCTGCAGCGAGCCCACGACCGAGAAGAAGACGGAGAGGCGGATGGTCGGCGCGAGCAGCGGCAGCGTCACATAGCGGAAGCGCTGCCAGCGCGACGCGCCGTCGATCTCGGCCGCCTCGATATAGCTTTTGTCGATGTTCTGCAGCCCGGCGATGAAGAGCATCATGTGAAAGCCGAAATACTTCCACACGATCACCGCCAGAACGGCATAGATGGCGAGGTTGCGGTCGGCCAGCACATAGGGCGCGGCGACGTTGAAGAACGAGGCGATCGCCGCGAACAGGCCGTAGTCGCCGTCATAGACGAAGCGCCAGATCAGGCCCGCCGCCACATCGGCCAGCACATAGGGCATGAAGAAGATCAGCCGGAAGACGACGGCGCCGGGGATGCGGTTCGAGACCATGGTCGCGAGCCACAGCGCCAGCGGCAGCTGGATCAGGATCGAGACCAGGATGATCAGGAAGTTGTTTCCGAGCGCCGTCCTGAAGGCGGATGTCCGCCACAGCGTCTCGAAATTCTTCAGGCCGACGAACTTGTCGGGCAGGCCGTAGCCGTTCCAGTCATAGAGCGAATACCACGCGGCCTCGCCCATCGGCAGGATGACGAACAGCGTGAACAGGAGAAGCGCCGGCGGCAGGAACAGCACCAGCACCGGCAACGTGCCCTGCATGTGCATCCGCCGCGACCGGAGCGGTGAAGCGAGGCTGGCAGCTTGGCTCATCGATCAGCACCTCCACGCGGGGAATCGGGACGCCGCGCCACGGGGGCGCGGCATCCGCTGGCGTAGGTCGAGCCTCAGTGATCGAGGTCCCAGGCGTCCTGGATCTGCTGCGTGGCATCTTCCGGCGACATCTGGCCGGAGACGATCTCCACCGATACGTCGTTCACGACGCGGCCGACCGCCGGGCCGAGATCCTGGTCGAGGAAGTTCTGATGCCAGGTCGAGCCGGCGAGCTGCTCGGCCGCGGCCTTGACCAGCGGCTGGCCGATGGCCGAGCCGGCACCCACCGCGGCGGGGATGATGAGGTTCTTGCTCGCCATCATCGTCTGGTTTTCCTTGTTGGTCAGGAAAGCCGCGAAGTCGAGCGCCTCGGGCGGCGCATTCTTGGTCAGAACCCAGCCGTTGATGCCGCCCATGGTGTCGGTCAGCTTGCCGGCGCCGCCGCTCGTGGCCGGGAACGGGAAGGAACCGATATTGGCCTCGTCGAGGCCCTTGCCGTCAGCGGCGACATTGTGCTGCTGCACCGGGGTCGAGTCGAAGCCGAGCAGCATCGCGACCTTGCCGTCGGCGAAGAGGCCCACCGGCTCGGGCCACTTGGAGCCGAGATAGCCCTGCTGGAAGGGCTCGAGCTTGCCGAGCGCCGCGAGGTCCTGGCCAGCCTTGATGAAGGCCTCGGACTTGAAGCCGTCGCCCTCGCCGGCCTTGGCCGCATCGAAGGCCGCCTTGCCGCCCTCGCGCATCGCGAGATAGCCCCAGTAGAAATGGATCGGCCACTTGTCGCCGCCGCCGCCGGCGATCGGCGTGATGCCCGCGTCCTTGAGCTTCTTCACCGCGGCGAGGAAATCGTCCCAGGTCTTGATCTGGTCGGCCTCGACGCCGGCCTTCTTGAACAGCTCCTTGTTGTAATAGAAGCTGACGAGGCCAGTCTGGTAGGGCACCGCCCACACCTTGCCGTCGATCGACAGGCCGTCGACCAGCGCCGGGCTGTAGACGGCCTTCAGCTTGCCGCCATCGGCGTCCATCGCCTCCGTCACGTCGCGGATCGCGCCGGTGCCGGACTGCGCGGCCAGCACGCCGCCGCCCCAGGTATAGAAGAGATGCGGCGGATCGTTCGACTGCAGCAGCGTCGGAAGCTTGGCCTTGAAGGCCTCGTTCTCGAGGAACTGCATCTCGATCTTGGTGCCGGGATGCGCCGCCTCGTAATTCTTGACGATCTCCTCCCAGGCAGCGGCGATGCCGGGATCGGTGTTGAGATGCAGCCACTTCACAGTGACATCGGCGAAAGCCGAGCTGGCCGACAGCGCAAGCGCGACCGACGCGCCAAGCAGCGTACGAAGCTTCATGACGTTCCTCCCAAAACGAACCGGGCTCCTCTCCCGGGCGATCACTTAAATAAATGATGCGGATTAAATCTGTCCCCTTATCGGACGGGCTGTCAAGGGGAGTGGCGGAATGCTGCTCTGCAACATGGCAGAGTGCCGTTGACAGGGCCAGATCGGGATGGGAATAACTGCCCAACCCGGATTAAATGCCGCCGATATGAAAACCGCCGACCCCGAGCTGATGCGTGCGATCAATCGCTTCCATGTCATGGACGCGATCCGTCGCTTCGGCCCCATTGCGCGGGTCGAGATCTCTGACCGGACCGAACTTTCGGCGACGACGGTGTCGGCGATCACCGGCGCGCTGCTCGACGACGGGCTCATCATCACCCATCAGCTCGGCGGCATCCGCGATGCCGCGCGCGGCCGGCCGCGCGTGCTGCTCGATCTCAACCCCGACGCGGCGCATGTCGTCGGCGCGCGGCTCGCGCCCGACCACATCACCATCGCCACTACCAATTTCCGCGCCGATGTCCGCTCCAGCCTGACGCTGCCGGTCCGCGTGGGCCGCCATGGCGTGTCCGTCGTCGCCGATCTCGTGGAGGACGGCATCCGCCGCTCCGTCGCCGATGCCGGGCTCGAACTCAGCCAGATCTCCGGCGTCTGCATCGGGCTGCCCGGCGTCGTGGAACGCGGGGCCGGCATCTGCCGCGCCAGCCCGCTGTTCGGCGAGCGCGACATCCCGCTCGCGGCGGAGCTGTCGCGCCGTCTCGACGGTGTCGCGGCGACGCTCGACAGCGACGTCAATCTCGTGACGCTCGCCGAGCACTGGTTCGGCCAGGCGCGCGGTCTCGACGATTTCCTCGTCGTCTCGGTCGAGCTCGGCCTCGGCCTCGGCATCATGCACAAGGGTGAACTGTTCCGCGGCGCCAACGGGCTCGGGCCCGATCTCGGAGACCTGCTGGTCAAGCCGCCGAACGGCAGCGGCCTCGTGCGCCTCGCCGAGGTGGCGTCGGAGGAGAGCATGCTCGCCGATGCCCGGCGCACGCTGTCCGGCTCCGAGCACGAGCACGCCTTCCGCCTCGGCCGTGGCATGGAGAAGCTGCTGGAGCGCGCCGAAGCCGGTGACCCGGCGATCGTCGCGCTGCTGCGCGAGGCGGGCGAATCGCTCGGCTTCGCGATCGCCAATCTCATCGTCCTGTTCGCCCCGCCCAAGGTGATCCTGGCCGGAGCGGCGCTCGCCGCTGGCGAGGCGCTGGTGCGGCCGCTGCGCGACACGGTTTCCGCGCTGCTGCCGCCGAGCCTCGCCGATGTCGCCGACATCGTGGTGCATGAATGGGGTGACGACGACTGGGCGCGCGGCGCCGCGGCGATGACGCTGCGCGATCTTTACGGCGCGCCATGGGGAACCACGGGACCGGCCGCGCATCTCTAGCGTGCCGGCCCAAATCGCAATCGGAGGAGGATCGAATGGTGGATCGGGTCGGGATCGGTTTCATCGGCTGCGGCAATATCAGCGCCGCCTATCTGAAGGCGGCGCGGGGCTTCCCAATCCTCGACGTGCGCGGCGTCGCGGACCTCAACACGGCCGCTGCCGAGGCGCGGGCGGCCGAATTCGGCCTGAAGGCGATGACTGTCGAGGAGCTGCTGGCCGATCCGAGCGTCGAGATCGTCGTCAACCTCACGATCCCCAAGGCGCATGTCGAGGTCGGCCTGCGCGCCGTCGCGGCCGGCAAGCATGTCCATTCCGAGAAGCCGCTCGGCATCGCGACTGCCGAGGCGAAGCAGCTCGTCGAGGCCGCGAAGGCGCGCGGCGTGCGGCTCGGCGCGGCGCCCGACACCCTCTTCGGCGGCGCGCAGCAGACCTCGCGCAAGCTCGTCGACGAGGGCGCGATCGGCACGCCGCTCGGCGGCACCGCCTTCTTCATGTGCCCCGGCCACGAGCGCTGGCACCCCAATCCGGGCTTCTACTATCTCGACGGCGGCGGGCCGATGCTCGACATGGGCCCCTATTACGTGACGAGCCTCGTCAATCTGCTCGGACCGGTCGAGAGCGTCGCCGGCATCGCCACCAAGCTGCGCGACGAGCGTCTCGTGACCTCGGAGCCGCTCAAGGGCACGAAGATTCCCGTCGAGGTCGCGACCCATGTCGCCGGCACGATGAAATTCGTCTCCGGCGCCGTCGTGTCGATCGCCATGAGCTTCGACGTGCCGCGCCACCAGCACAGCCCGATCGAGCTCTATGGCTCTGAAGCCTCGCTGCTCGTGCCCGACCCGAACCATTTCGGCGGCGAGATCATGCTCGCCACCGCCTCGGAAGACTGGAAGGCCGTTGCGACCGAACACGCCTATGCCGACGGCAACTACCGCGTCATCGGCGTCGCCGACATGGCGGATGCCATCCGCAACCGCCGGCCGCACCGCGCGAGCGGCGAGCTCGCCTATCACGTGCTCGAGGTGATGGAGGCATTCCAGCGCTCGTCCGACAGCGGCCGCCACGTCACAATCGAATCGCGGCCCGAGCGGCCGGCGCCGCTGCCGGTCGGCCCCGGCATCTTCAGCTGACCGACGAACAGGACCAGGAGGAAATCATCATGCGCGAGGCTTTGATCGTCTGGGGCGGCTGGAGCGGCCACGAGCCCGAGCAGGGCGCGAAGGTCATCCAGGGCATGCTCGAGGAGGAGGGCTTCAAGGTCTATGTCGAGAACACGACCGAAGCCTTCGCCGACCCGTCCATCGCCGACCTGTCGCTGATCGTTCCGATCTTCACCATGTCGAAGATCGAGAAGGAGGAGCTGCAGAACCTCACCGATGCCGTGAAGGGCGGCGTCGGGCTCGGCGGCTATCACGGCGGCATGGGCGACGCGTTCCGCGACGCGACCGAATACCAGTTCATGGTCGGCGGCCAGTGGGTCGCGCATCCGGGCAACATCATCGACTACCATGTCGACGTCATCAAGCCGGAAGACCCGATCATGGAAGGCATCCCGGCGCGGTTCCCCTACCGCTCCGAGCAGTACTACATGCATGTCGACCCCTCGAACGAGGTGCTGGCCACGACGACCTTCAACGGCGAGCACGCATCCTGGATCGACGGCACCGTGATGCCGGTCGTCTGGAAGCGCCGCTATGGCAATGGGCGGGTGTTCTATTCCTCGCTCGGCCATGTCGCGAGCGAGTTCGAGGTGCCGGAGATGCGCACCATCGTGCGGCGTGGCCTGCTCTGGGCGGCGCGCTGAGCGCAGCCGAAGGACCAGACAAGAAGGGCCGGGCGCCTCGCGGCGTCCGGCCCTTTCCCTTGCAGAGACGGAAGGCCTATTCGGCCGCTTCCTTCATCGACGGATCGAAGCCGAAATTGAACGGCGCCGGCTCGCCGCGCTCGGCGCGCATCGCCGCGCGGAGCGTCTCGGTCGCCGCGACGTCGACCTCGTTCTCCGCCGTCAGTACGACGCCGTAGCCGTCCTTCGCCTGCTCGCGCGAGACGAGGTCGTAGCGCACGTCGCGGGCGACCTGCTCAGCCGGCCGCTCGAAGGGATCGCCCCAGCCGCCGGCGCCTGCCGTGCGGAAGAGGATCTTGTCGCCGGCCTCGACGGCGAGATTGTCGATCTTGGAGGGGATGCGCTGCGGCTCGCCGCCGGCCGCCTTCACCATCCATTTCGACGAGGTGCCGCCGAACTGGCCGCCATTGATGCCCCAGGGCGGAACGACCTCGCGGTCGTCATGGATCGACACCTTGCCCGGCTCGAGCACGCGGTAGACCTTCTCGATGCCGGCGCCGCCGCGATGGAGGCCCGGGCCGCCGGAATCGCGGATCGGACGATAGCCTTCGACGAGGACCGGATAGTAGTTCTCGATATATTCGATCGGCGTCGCCGAGAAGAGCGGCCACCAGGCATGGCCGTCGAGCCCGTCGCCGCGCGGTCGGCCCGGCACACCGCCGAAGAGAAGCTCCATCAACTGGAAATACTTCCCGTCCTTGTCGTGGCCGGTGAAGATGAAGTGCGGGCTGGTGCCGTAGCCGGCCGCCATCGAGAGATGCGGCGCGCGCTGGCCGAGCGCGCCGGCCTGGCAATCGAAGAAGCGCGTATGCGTGTTGAGGCGGTTGCTGAGCGCCGCAGGGAAGCGCGGATTGAGCAGCGAGCCCTCCGGCAGCACGATCTCGAACAGATCGTAGAAGCCCTCGTTGAACAGCACCGAGGGATCGAAGGCCATGATCATGTACACGCCGAAGAAGAGCTTGCAGAGCCCTTCATGGATGTGGAAGTTGATCGGGCCTTCCGCCTGGTCGTCGGTGCCGGTCCAGTCGAAGACGGCGATGTCGCCCTTGCGGTAGATCGACAGCGTCATCTTGAACGGGCCATTGCCGAGGCCGTCGTCGTCGACGTAATCCGTGAAGGTGACCGGCTCGACGGAGATATACTTGTCGATCAGCACCTTCATCGCCTCGCGGGTACGGTCGAGCAGCATGTCGCAGGCGGCGACATAGGTGTCGCGGCCGAAGCGGTCGCAGAGCTCGCGCACGCGGGTCGCGGCCGTCCGGCAGCCGGCGATCAGCGCCATCAGGTCGGCCCGGTTCATGTCCGGCGTGCGCGTGTTGTTGAGCATGATGTCGAGCACGCCCTTGTTGAGCACGCCCTTCTCATAGATGCGCACCGGCGGGATCCGGAGGCCTTCCTCCCAGATCGTCCGCGCGTCGAACGGCATCGAGCCCGGCACCTTGCCGCCGACATCGACCATGTGGCCGAAGATCGACGAGAAGCCCACCAGGATGCCCTGGTGGAAGATCGGCATCATCACGCACCAGTCGTTGTTGTGCGAGATGGAGCCCTTGCAGGCATAGGGATCGTTCCAGACGAAGACGTCGCCTTCGTTGAGGTCACCCTCGAACTGCTCGACGATCGCCGGGATGTAGGAGCCGAACTGGCCGACGACCATGCGACCCCTGGCGTCGCAGATCATCGGGAATTCGTCGTGCTGCTCGCGGATGACCGGCGACAGCGAGATGCGCACCACGACGCCGTCCATCTCGGAACGCGCGTTCTTCAGCGCGTTCTCGATGATGTCGAGCGTGATGGGATCGACCTTGGCGGCGCCCTGGGCGGTGACGGAAGCGGTCATGGCGTCAGTTCCCCCTCGAGACGGGCCAGATCAGCAGATTGCCCTGCGCGTCCACCTCGGCATAGTGCCGCGGCAGCAGAACGGTGGTGGTGTCGTATTGGCGGATGATCGCCGGACCCTCGACGCGGGCGCCGACGGCAAGCTTCGACCGGTCGTAGTTGGGTGTATCGACGAAGGCGCCGTCGAAATAGCTCGGACGGACCTCCATGAGCGCGGCGGAGACATCCTTGCTGCCGGCGGAGGGCAGCGCCTCCTCGACGCTCGGCGTCGCGCCGGTCGCGACGACCCGCAGCGCCACCAGTTCGACCGGAACATGGAAGCGCACGCCATAAAGCCGCTCATGCGTGGCGTGGAAGGTGTCGAGGATCTCGTCGAGCGCCCCGGCGCGCTTCACCAGCGCATCGGGGAGCGGGATCGTGACCTCGAAGCCCTGCTGCTCGTAGCGCAGGTCGAGCGAATAGCTGATGCCGCGGTCGGCCGGCGCCACTTCCTGCTCGTCCAGCCAGGCGCGCGCCTTGCCGTCGAGCGTCTCGAAGCGTGACCAGACCTCCCTGGGGTCGAGCCCGCGCGTTGTGCGGATGAAGGTCTGCACGAACTCGTTCTTGAACTCGGCCTCGAGGAAGCCGAGCGCCGACAGCACGCCCGGCGAGGGCGGCACGACGACCGGATAGCAGCCGAGAAGTTCGGCCAGCGCATTGGCATGCAGCGGTCCGGCGCCGCCGAACGCGACGATGCCGAAATCGCGGGGATCGAGACCGCGCTGCACGGTGATGACGCGCAGCGCACCGAGCATCACCTCGTTGGCGATGTCGATGATGCCCTTGGCGGCATCCTCCGGCGAGAGGCCGATCACGTCGCCGATCCGCTTGACCGCGGCGCGGGCGCCCTCGACGTCGAGCGCCATGTCGCCGCCGAGCAGCACCGGCGGCAGATAGCCGAGCACGACATTGGCGTCGCTCACGGCCGGCTCGGTGCCGCCGCGACCATAGGAGACTGGGCCGGGGCGGGCGCCGGCGCTGCGCGGGCCGACGCGGAGCGACTTCGTCAGTTCCGACACCTCGGCGATCGAGCCGCCGCCGGCGCCGACCGAGCGGACGTCGAGCGTCGGCACCTTGGCCGGGAAGTAGCCGACTTCGGTGGAGCGCGAGATGGTCGGCTCGCCGTCGATGATCACCGATACGTCGGTGGAGGTGCCGCCCATGTCGAAGGCGAGGAGACGCGGGAAGCCGCTCCGCCGCGCGATCATCACGGTCGAGGTCACGCCGCCGGCCGGTCCGGACAGGACCGTGTGGACGGGACGTTCAGAGGCCGCGGCGGCGCTCATCAGGCCGCCGTCGGAGCGGACGATGTGGAGGCGGGCGGTGACGCCCTCGTCCTTCAGCCGGTCCTCGATGCGCGAGAGATAGCGCTTCATGATCGGCCGCACATAGTCGTTCATCACCGTGGTGATGGCGCGGTCATATTCGCGGAATTCCGGCAGGATGTCGGAGGACAGCGACACCGGGATATGCGGATGGCGCTCGGCGACGATGCGGCCGAGGATGCGCTCGTGCTCCGGATTGGCATAGGAGTGCATCAGCGAGATCGTCAGCGCCTCGATGCCGGAGCCGCAGAGATCGTCGATGAGCGCCGTCGCGGCCTCGATGTCGAGCGGCCGCACCACCTCGCCGCGCGCGTTCATGCGCTCGGGAATGCCGCGCGTGTCGGCGAGCGAGGCCAGCGGATCGGGCTTGTCCATGACGATCCAGCCGAACAGCGGCCCGGGCGTCCAGGATTTCGCGAGATGGAGGGTGTATTCGAACCCCTCCGTGACGAGCAGGCCGACCCGCGCGCCCTTGCCCTCGAGGACGGCATTGGTCGCGACCGTCGTGCCGTGCAGGATCAGCGAGATGTCGGACGGCGTGATGCCGGCCTTCTCGCAGATCAGCTTCACGCCCGCGGCGACGCCGATCGACTGGTCCTGCGGCGTCGACGGGGTCTTCGCCTGAAAGGTCCGCTGCGTCCTCTCGTCGTGCAGCAGCAGGTCGGTGAAGGTACCGCCCACATCGACTCCGAGCCTCATTCGATTGTCCCTCTGGTTCGGGCGTCACCCCCCTCGGACAAGCGCCTCGGGGACCGCGCCGGCACGCTATTGAATGCGCATGCAAACTAGCATAGTTTCAAGGTCGGGTCGTCCGCAAGGGGCAAAAACAGCCGGTCAAACGGCGCGCCGGACGAGGGGTCCGGTCATCCGGAAAAGCGTTGATCTCGATGAAGAAGCCGATCGCATGAGCGCGCTCACGCTATACGACAAGGTCTGGCGGCAGCATGTCGTCAAATCCTATGAGGACGGCAGCGACCTCATCTATATCGACCGCCACCTCGTGCAGGAGGTGTCGAGCCCGCAGGCCTTCGCCGGGCTTGTCGCGCAAAACCGCACGATCCGGCGGCCGGATGCGCATGTTTCGGTCGCGGATCACGCCGTGCCGACGCGCCACCGCGACCGTCCGCTGCCCGACGGGCTGGCGGCGCGCCAGGTCTCGCGGCTCGAGAGCAACGCCGCGCGCTTCGGCATTCCCTATATCCCCATAAACGATCGCCGCCATGGCATCGTGCATGTCATCGGCCCCGAGCTCGGCTTCACGCTGCCGGGCGCGACGCTGGTCTGCGGCGACAGCCACACCTGCACGCATGGCGCCTTCGGTGCGCTGGCCTTCGGCATCGGCTCCAGTGAATGCGAATGCATCTTCGCCACGCAGACGTTGCGCCAGAAGAAGCAGAAGCGCATGCGCGTGGTGCTCGACGGGGCCATCCCCGCCGGCGTCACGGTCAAGGACGTGATCCTCGCCCTGATCGGCGAGATCGGCACCGGCGGCGGCAACGGCCATGCGATCGAGTTCGCCGGCAGCGCGGTCCGCGCCATGTCGATGGAAGCGCGGATGACGCTCTGCAACATGTCGATCGAGGCGGGAAGCCGGGTCGGCATGGTGGCGCCGGACGACACCACCTTCGCCTATCTGAAGGGCCGGCCGCTGGCGCCCTCGGGCGCCGACTGGGACGCCGCCGTTGCGCATTGGCGCTCGCTCGCGACCGATGCGGATGCCGTGTTCGACCGCGAGGTGACGCTCGACGTCTCGGCGCTCAGCCCGCGCATCTCCTGGGGCACGACGCCGGAGGAGAACCTGCCGATCACCGGACGCGTGCCCGACCCCGCCGCGGAGAGCGATCCCTCGCGGCGCGCGCGCATCGCCCGCAGCCTCGCCTATATGGGCCTCGAGCCCGGCCGGCCGCTCGCCGAGATCCCGATCGACCGGGTCTTCATCGGCTCCTGCACCAACAGCCGCATCGAGGATCTGCGCCTCGCGGCGAAGGTCGTCGCGGGGCGGCAGGTGGCGCCGAACGTCGCGGCCATCGTCGTGCCCGGCTCGGCCGGCGTGCGCCTGCAGGCCGAGGCGGAGGGGCTCGACGCCGTCTTTCGTGCCGCCGGCTTCGAATGGCGCGATTCCGGCTGCTCGATGTGCGTCGCCATGAACGACGACCGCCTGTCGCCGGGCGAGCGCTGCGCCTCGACGTCCAACCGTAATTTCGAGGGCCGCCAGGGGCAGGGCGGCCGCACCCATCTCATGAGCCCAGCCATGGCTGCCGCCGCTGCGATCTCCGGGCGGCTCACCGATGTGCGGACGCTCTCATCCCGATAGACGCATGAAGCCCTTTTCGACCGTCACCAGCATCGCCGCGCCCCTGCCGGAAGCGGATGTCGATACCGACATCATCTTCCCGGCGCGCTTCCTGCTTCTCCTCGACCGCGAGGGGCTCGGGCGCCATCTCTTCCACGAAAGGCGGCGGCCGGCAGAGGGCGCGCCGCCCTTCGTACTCGACAGGCCGCCCTATGACCGGGCCGAGATCCTCGTCACCGGCCCCAATTTCGGCACCGGATCGAGCCGCGAGCAGGCGGTGTGGGCGCTGGCCGATTTCGGCATCCGCGTCGTCATCGCGCCGCGCTTCGGCGAGATCTTCTTCTCCAACTGCTTCCGCAACGGCCTCCTTCCGATCGTGCTCGGCGAGGCCGACCACAGCCTCGTGATGCGGGCCGCCGAGGCGGGCGAGGCGGTGAGCGTCGATCTCGAGGCGCAGCGGATCGTGCTCGCCGACGGCACTGCCATCGCCTTTTCCATCGATTCCTACCGGCGCCGCGCGCTGCTGCTCGGCCTGGACGAGATCGGCGCCATCCTCGCCGACGACGCGGCCGATATCGCCGCCTTCGAGGCGCGGCAGAAGGCCGGGGCGCCCTGGCTGCATCTCACCCGCGAGCAACTCTCCCATTTCGACGATCTGAGGACCAGCGAGGCATGACCGAGGAAGCGCTCGATGCCAACTACAAGCGCGCCTTCGGCAAGCGCATCGGTTTCGGCGCCCGCCCGGCGCTGATCCTCATTGATTTCGTCGAGGCCTATTTCGATCCGGCATGCCCGCTCTATGCCGGCGTCGAGGATGCACTTGCCTCGGCGATCCGCCTTCGCGATGCGGCGCGGGCGGCCGGGGTGCCGGTCATCTACACCAATGTCGTCTACGACAAGGGCGGCCGGAACGGCGGGCGCTTCTACCAGAAGTCGATGGTGCTGCATCACTTCATCGCCGGCAGCCCGATGGGCGCCTGGCCCAAGGGTCTCACCGTCGGCGAGGACGAGCTCGTCATCTCCAAGCAGTATCCGAGCGCGTTCTTCGGCACCTCGCTCGCCGCGACGCTGACCAGCTGGGGCATCGACACGCTGATCCTGACCGGGCTCAGCACCTCCGGCTGCGTGCGCGCGACCTGCGTCGATACCTGCTCCTACGGCTTCATTCCCATCGTCGTCCGCGAGGCGGTCGGCGACCGGCATCCGGCGCCGCACGAGGCCAATCTCTTCGACATGGACGCGAAATATGCGGACGTGGTGAGCGAGGCCGAGGCGACCGCCTATCTCCACAGGATCGGACAGTCCCAATGACCAAGCGCAGCCTCCGCGCCGCCCTCGCGGCCGGCGAATTCGTCGCCGCCCCCGGCATCCACGACATGATCGCGGCGGCGGTCAGCAACAAGTTCGACCTCGATTTCGTCTATGCCTCCGGCTACTGGACGACCGCCTCGGCCTATGGCCTGCCGGACGCCGGCATCGCCACCTACACGCAGATGCTCGACCGTGTCGCGACGCTCGCGCGCGTCTCGAAGGCGAGCGTCATCGCCGATGCCGATACCGGCTATGGCGGCCTGCTCAACGTGCACCACACCGTGCGCGGCTACGAGGAGGCCGGCGTCGTCGGCATCCAGATCGAGGACCAGGAATTTCCGAAGAAGTGCGGCCACACGCCGTTCAAGCGCGTGGTGCCGATCATCGACATGGTCGAGAAGATCAAGGTTGCGGTCGAGGCACGGCGCAGCCCCGAGACGCTGATCATCGCCCGGACGGATGCGCGGCAGACGCATGGCTTCGAAGGCGCGATGAAGCGCGGCGAAGCCTATGCGGAAGCCGGTGCCGACATCGTCTTCCTCGAGGCGCTGGAAAGCGAGGCGGAGATGCGCGAGGCCTGCGCGCGCATCAACAGGCCGATGATGGCCAACATGGCCGATGGCGGCCGCACGCCGATCCGCTCGCGCGACGAATTGAAGGCGATCGGCTACGCCATGGCGATCTATCCCTCGATGACCGGCCTCGCAGCCGCGCATGCGGTGGAGAACGCGCTCAAGGTATTCGTCGCCGAGGGCACGTCGAATTCGCCCAGCCTGCCGCTCTTCCCGTTCTCGGAGTTCAACTCGCTGATCGGTTTCGAGGAGGTGTGGGACTTCGAGCGGCGCTGGGCTCGCCGCGACGCCGAGGCGGCCGAGTGAGCATGCGCGTCGCCTGCATCGGCACCGGGACGGTCGGCAGTGCCTTCGCGGTCGTCTTCGCCCGCGCCGGGCATGAGGTGGCGCTGTTTGACGCCGCGCCGGGCGCGGTGGAGGACTTCGCGCTGAAGCGCATCCGCGCCACGCTCGATCTGCTCGGGACCGAAGGCGCGCTTGCCGAACCCGTCGCGGAGATCATGAGCCGCGTTCGCCCGGCAGCGAGCCTCGCCGACGCCGTATCCGGGGCGGCCTATGTGCAGGAGAGCGTCGCCGAGGAGGTCGCGGTCAAGCGCGCCGTCTTCGCCGCGCTCGGCGACGCGGCGCCCGAGGATGCCGTCCTCGCCTCGTCGACCTCGGCGCTCGCGGGATCGCGCTTCCTCGATGCCGCGGCGCGTCCGGGGCGCTGTCTCGTGGCGCATCCGGTCAATCCGCCGTCGCTGATCCCGCTGGTCGAGCTCTGCCCGGCGCCGTTCACGGCGAAGGAGACGGTCGAGCGGGCGCGGGCCCTGCTCGCGGCGGCCGGCATGAGCCCCGTGACGCTCGCCCGCGAGATCGACGGGTTCATTCTGAACCGCCTGCAATACACGCTCGTCGCCGAAGCGCTGCATCTCGTCGGCGAAGGCTATTGCTCGGCGGCCGACATCGACCGTGTCGTCACCGAGGGGCTCGCGCCGCGCTGGGCCTCGATCGGTCCGTTCGAGGTGGCGCATCTCAATGCCGTGGACGGGTTCGCCGGCTTCGTCGCCCGCCTCGGCGGCATGATGCGCGCGATGGGGCAGGGGGCGAGGACCGACTACGACTGGTCCGACGATCTCGTCGCGTCGATCCATGCCGAGCTGGAGAAGCAGGTGCCCGTCGCTGGGATCCCCGCGCGCCAGGCCTGGCGCGACCGCCGCATCCTCGCGACGCGCCGGCTGCAGAAGGGCGATTAGCCGGCTTCGTCCATGCCGGCGTCGTCGGCGACGTCGGAGCGGTAGGCCGGCGGAACCGGGATGGTGCTGCGCCAGATCAGGCGGCTCGCCAGCGGCATGTCGATGCCGCGCTCGATCGGGCGGTCCGGCTCGTCGAGATGCATCAGCGCCAGCGTCTGCTCGACCATCTGGTTGATCGGCTGGCGCACCGTCGTCAGCTTGTAGGGCGCGCGGCGGGCCTCGGGAATGTCGTCGAAGCCGGCGACCATCAGATCATCCGGGATCTTCAGCGCGAGGCGATAGCGCAGCGCGTCGATCGCGCCCATGGCCATGATGTCGTTGATGCCGAACAGCGCGTCCGGCCGGGGCTTCGCACGGTCGCCGAACAGCGTCAGCGCGGCCCGCGCCGCGCCGTCATAGGAAGACTGGCCCCCGACCTCCTCGATCTCGCTGCGGCGGATCCCTTCCTCCATCAGCCGCTCGACGAAGCCGCGCACGCGATCCTGGCTGGTTGTGCCCTTGGGATCGCCGGTGATCATGGCGAAGCTCTTCGCGCCGGCGGCCAGGAAGGCCTCGGCGATGAGGCGCCCGCCGCCGACATTGTCGCAGCGCACGCCCGACGCGTCGCTGCCGGGGATATAGCGGTTGAAGAGCACGATCGGGATGCCGCGGTCGTGACAGAGCGAGGTCATCCGCGTCGAGAGCTGGGCCGCCGTCAGGATGACGCCGTCGATCTGGTATTGCAGCGCCCGGAGAATCGCCTCGTCGCTCTCCGAGCCGGGATCGACGGTGAAGATCAGCACCTGGCGGCCGAGCGCCTGCAGGCGGCGGCTGAACTCGTGCAGCACATGGACATAGAACGGGTTGCCCATGTTGCCGAGGATCAGCGCGATGATATTGGTACGCTTGGTGGTGAGGCTCGATGCGATCGAGTTCGGCACGTAGTTGAGCTTGCGCGCCGCCTCCAGGACCTTGGCGCGCTTCTCCTCCGCGATGCTCGATCCCGGGGTGAAGGCACGCGAGACGGCCGACTGCGAGACGCCGGCGAGCGCGGCGACGTCGAAGGACGTGGCCCTTGAGCTGATGCGTTTCATGTCAGACGAACGGGGCGAGTACTACGCATTCAAGTCCCGGCGCGCCACGGTGGCCCGTGCGCGGTGAGTGGGTTTTTCGATCCGAGAGCATGCCGGATCGCCGCAGATTCTTCAATCCGTCGCTCATCTTTTCATTCGCCGATCGCCGCCCTTCGGCGGTCAGGATCGCGTTGACTCGCCGTCTTGAATGCGCAATCATTGAATGCGCATTCACAGTCGCGTTGCCGAGCAGGGAAAATTCGGCGGCGGCGACCAGAGGGAGACATCATGATCAGACATGTGCTGGGCGCCACGCTGGTGGCGGGTGCCGTCATGGCCGGATTCACGGCCTCCGCCTCGGCCGACGCGGCCGCCGACGGGCTGGCCGCGGCCAAGGCGAAGCTTCAGAAATACACCGAGAAGCCCGTCTTCGTGGCGCCGGGCGAGGCCTTCGACGCCAAGGCCTGCGCGGCCGGCAAGAAGCAGCTCTCGATCCCCAATTCCTCCGCCAATCCCTTCCTCAAGGGCATCATCGACCGGATGAAGAAGGTCGGCGCCGAAGTCGGCCTCGAGGTCAAGGAGTGGGAGAACCAGGGCCAGCCGAGCCAGTGGGTCCAGGGCGTCGAATATGCCATCCGCGACAAGTATGACATCATCGACCTGATCTCGGGCATCGATCCCTCGACGATCGAGCCGCAGGTCAAGGCTGCCAAGGATGCCGGCGTCAAGGTGATGACCTCGCATTTCTACGATCCGAGCGACGCGCAGAACCCGCTGGTCTCGTCCTCGCTGACGATCGGCTTCGGCGAGATCGGCACCGTGCTGGCCAACTGGTCGACGGTCGCGACCGACGGCAAGGCGAATATCCTGCTCATCGTCTCCGACGAAGTGCCGCCGACCAAGCCGCTCGTCGCCGGACTCAAGAGCGAACTCGCCGCCAACTGCCCGAACTGCAAGATCGTGCAGGAAGTGAATGTCGGCGTCACCGAGTGGGGCACCAAGATCCAGCCGTCGGTGCAGGCGGCGCTCCAGGCCAACCCCGATATCAACGTCGTGATCCCGATCTACGATTCGATGTCGCAGTTCGTCGTCCCGGCCCTCCGCCTCACCGGCAAGACCGGCCAGGTGAAGGTCGCGACCTTCAACGGCACGCCCTTCGTGCTCGACTATATCCAGCAGGGCACGGTCGACATGGATATCGGCGAGAGCCTCGACTGGATCGCCTATGCGACCATTGACGGCCATCTGCGCGATCTCTGCGGCCTGCCGGTTCCCTCGGCGCTCAATGTGCCGTTCTATATCTTCGACAAGAACAACGCCGCCGAGGCCGGCACGCCGGCCGGTTACGACCAGGGCTATGGCGACGCCTATGTCGAAGGCTTCCGCAAGCTCTGGAAGCTGCAGTAAGGCCGATGCCCATCGACCATGCGCCCATCGACAAAAGGGAGGCGCCCATGGCGCTTCCCGTCCTGAAACTCGATGGGATCGCCAAGACCTTCGGCGGCGCGCGTGCGCTGGCGGGGGTCTCCTTCAGCGTCGCGCCCGGCGAGGTCCATGGCCTCCTCGGCAAGAACGGCTCCGGCAAGTCGACGCTCGTCAAAATCCTGGCCGGCTTCCATGCCCCCGATCCCGGCGGGCGGCTCGACTTCAACGGCGAGGCGGTCGATCTGCCGCTGAAGCCTGGCGATTTCCGCCGCCTCGGCATGAGCTTCGTGCATCAGAATCTCGGTCTCGTGCCCTCGCTGACGGTGCTCGAAAATCTGCGCTTCGCCCATCTGACGACCGCGAAGAGCGGCTTCATCGACTGGCGGCGCGAGCGGGCCACGGCGCGCGAGGCGCTCGACCGTTTCGGTCTCGCCATCGATACCGAAGAACGCATCGACCGGCTCAGCCCCGTCGAGCGGGCGCTGCTCGCGATCGTGCGGGCCTTCGAGGAAATCCGCGTCGCCTGCGCGGCGACCGGCCGGCCGGGCCTCGTACTGCTCGACGAGCCGACGCCCTTCCTGCCGCGCGAGGGCGTCGAGAAGCTGTTCGGCCTCGTCCGCTCGATCGCCGCGACCGGCTCCAGCGTGATCTTCATCTCGCACGACATCGACGAGGTGATGACCATCACCGACCGCATCACCGTGCTCCGCGACGGCCAGCTCGCCGGCTCGCTCGTCACGCGCGGGGCGACGCATGAGCAGGTCGTCGAGGCGATCGTCGGGCGGCGCATCGCCCGGCTCGGCGTTGCCAGCCACGCCGGCCCGGCCGTGGCCCGGCCGGCTTTTGCCCGGATCACCGCTGCGGCGGGCGCGACGCTCGAGCCCTCCGACATCACCATCGGCAAGGGCGAGATCCTCGGCGTCACCGGCCTCATCGGCTCCGGCTACGAGGAACTTCCCTATCTCGTCTTCGGCGCGCGGCCCTGCCGGTCGGGCAGCATCGCCTTCGACGGGGGCGAGCCGATCGCGCTTTCGGCCATGACGCCGAAGCGGGCGATCGATCTCGATCTCGCGCTTCTTCCCGGCGACCGCCAGGGCGCGAGCGGCGTCGACAGCCTGCCCATCGTCGACAACATGTTCCTGCCGGATGTCGCGCGCTTCTTCCGCGGCGGCCGGCTCAGCCGCGGCGCCATGCTGCGCGAGGCCTTCGACCTCGGCGTGCGCTACGAAGTGCGGCCCAACGATCCGTCGCTGAAGCTCTCCGCGCTCTCGGGCGGCAATGCCCAGAAGGTGCTGATCGCGCGCTGGATGAACCGCAATCCGCGCCTTCTCCTGCTCGACGAGCCGACGCAGGGCGTCGATGTCGGGACGCGGGTGCAGATCTTCGCCGCCCTCAAGGCGGCCGCCGCGTCCGGCATGTCGGTGGTCTGCGCGTCGTCCGATGCCGAGCAGCTGGCGGAAATCTGCGACCGCGTGCTCATCTTCGCGCGCGGCCGCATCCTCACCGAAATCACCGGCGCCGACCTCACCAAGGATGGCATCGCGGAAGCATGCTATGCCTCGATCGATCTTGCCGGCCATGTCGGCGCGGCGTCCCCGTCCGTTCATGCGAGCTGAATGATGACCGAAGCCGCAAGCCCAATCCCCGCGACGCCTTCCCCCGCGACGCCCTCCGCCGGCCATCGGCCCGCCTTCCGGCTCGGCCGCTTCATCGAGCGGATTGCCCTCATCTTCGTCTGGTTGCTGCTGATCGCCTTCTTCGGCGCCCTGATGCCGCAGTCCTTCCTGAACTGGGGCAATTTCTCCATCATGTTCGCGTCCTATGCGCCGGCCGCGGTGCTGGCGCTCGCGATCATCGTGCCGCTGACGGCGGGCGACTACGACCTCTCGGTCGGCGCGACGCTGACGCTCTCCTCCGGCCTCATCGGCGTGCTCAATGTCTGGCACCATATGCCGATCGGCCTCGTGCTCGTCATCGCGCTCGGCGTCGGCGCGCTGGTCGGCATGGTGAATGCGCTGTTCATCATCTATTTCCGCATTCCCTCTCTCGTCGTCACGCTCGGCACGACCTCGCTGATGACCGGCATCGTGCAGTGGATGACGAATTCCTCGACCATCGGCGGCATCGACAATGCGCTGGTGATGGCGGTGGTCGGCGGGCGCCTCCTCGGCGTTCCCTACGCCTTCTACTATGCGATGATCGTCGTGGTCGCGATGTGGTACGTCTTCGACTACACCCCGCTCGGCCGAAAGCTGCTCTTCGTCGGCCGCGGCCGCGAGGTGGCGCGCCTCAACGGCATCGCGGTCGATCATGTGCGGTTCGGAGCACTGGTGACGTCGGGCGTGCTCGCCGCCGCCGCCGGCATCATCTATGCGGGCGTGCTCGGTTCGGCCGATCCCTATTCCGGGCTGAACTTCCTGCTGCCCGCTTTCGCCGCCGCCTTTCTCGGCGCGACGACGATCCTGCCCGGGCGGTTCAACCCGTGGGGCGCGATCGTCGCGGTCTATTTCCTCGCCACCGGCATCACCGGCCTCACCATGCTCGGCATTCCGCTCTGGGTGACGAACGTGTTCAATGGCGGGGCACTGATCTTGGCGGTCACGATCTCGCAGCTGACCCGAGGCCGCGAAGCCACCGATATCGGCTGAACCGCACCCTTTCCCATGACTTGGCGGCGCATTGCCCGCGCCGCGCTGGAGCTTGCTGACATGGCACGTCATCTGAAGACGGCGAAGGGCGCTGCCGAACGCGCCGAGGCGGACCAGAAGGTGCGCGCCACGGTCGAGCGCATCCTCGGCGATATCGAGGCGCGCGGCGACGAAGCGGTACGCGCGCTGTCCGAGCAGTTCGACAACTGGTCGCCGGCGTCGTTCCGCCTCTCCGAGGCCGAGATCGAGGCGGCGGTCGCCTCGCTGCCGAAGCGGGTCCTCGACGATATCCGCTTCGCGCAGACGCAGGTGCGCGGCTTTGCCGAGAAGCAGAAGGCGGCGCTTGTCGACATCGAGGTCGAGACGCTGCCGGGCGTCTTCCTCGGCCATCGCAACATCCCGGTCAACGCCGTCGGCTGCTATGTGCCCGGCGGCAAATATCCGATGGTCGCCTCGGCGCATATGAGCGTGCTCACCGCCAAGGTGGCGGGCGTGAAGCGCGTCGTCGCCGCCGCGCCGCCCTATCGCGGCGGGGCGCATCCGGCGATCGTCGCCGCCATGCATTTCGCGGGGGCGGACGAGATCCTCGTGCTCGGCGGCGTGCAGGCGATCGGCGCCATGGCGCTCGGCACGGCGAGCATCGCGCCGGTCGACATGCTGGTCGGACCTGGCAACGCCTTCGTCGCCGAGGCGAAGCGCCAGCTCTATGGCCGCGTCGGCATCGATCTCTTCGCCGGTCCGACCGAGACGCTGGTGATCGCCGACGACAGCGTCGATGGCGAGATCTGCGCCACCGACCTGCTTGGCCAGGCGGAGCACGGGCCGACATCGCCGGCGATCCTCATCACCAATTCCGAGAAGCTGGCGCGCGACACCATGGCCGAGATCGAGACGCTGCTCGGCAAGCTGCCGACCGCCGATCTCGCCGGCGCCGCCTGGCGCGATTACGGCGAGGTGATCCTCTGCGACGACGAGGCGGAGATGGTGGCCGAGGCCGACCGCATCGCCTCCGAACATGTGCAGGTCATGACCCGCGACCCGGACTATTTCCTGAACAACATGACCAATTACGGCGCGCTGTTCCTCGGGCCGCGCACCAATGTCGCTTTCGGCGACAAGGTGATCGGCACCAATCACACGCTGCCGACCAAGAAGGCGGCGCGCTTCACCGGCGGGCTCTGGGTCGGCAAGTTCATGAAGACCTGCACCTATCAGCGCGTCGAAACCGACGCGGCGAGCGCGCTGGTCGGCGAATATTGCTCGCGCCTCTCGATGCTCGAAGGCTTTGTCGGCCATGCCGAGCAGGCCAATATCCGCGTGCGACGCTATGGCGGCCGCAATGTCGGCTATGGCGAGGCGGCGGAATAGGCGATGGACAATTTGCCTGCGACGCCCTCGTTCCGGCTCGACGGCCGCCGGGCGCTCGTCACCGGTGCCGGGCGCGGTCTCGGCCTCGGGGCCGCGGCGGCGCTCGCCGAGACGGGGGCCGAGGTGACGCTCGTCGCCCGCAGCGGCGAGGAGATCGGGGCGGTGGCCGCTGCGCTGGTGGCGCGCGGCCTCGCTGCGCGGCCGCTGGCGCTCGACGTGCTCGACACGGCGGCCGTGAAGACGGCCATCGCTGCTGAGGGTCCGTTCGACATCCTCGTCAACAATGCCGGAACAAACCGGCCGGCGCCGTTCCTCGCCGTGAGCGAGGCGGATTTCGACGCGATCCTCGACCTCAATGTGCGCGCCGCCTTCTTCGTGGCGCAGGCGGTGGCGCGCGGACTCGCCGAGGCGAAGCGGCCGGGCTCGATCATCAACGTCTCCTCGCAGATGGGCCAGGTCGGGGCGGCGAACCGCACCGCTTACTGCGCGTCCAAGCATGCGATGGAGGGATTCACCAAGGCGATGGCGATCGAACTGGCGCCGCTCGGGATCCGCGTCAACACCATCGCGCCGACCTTCATCGAGACGCCGCTGACCGCGCCGTTCTTCGAGGAGCCGGCCTTCCGCGCCTCGGTGCTTTCCAAGATCAAGCTCGGCCGGCTCGGCCGGATCGAGGATGTGATGGGAGCTATCGTCTTCCTCGCCTCCGATGCGTCGGCGCTGATGACGGGCAGCGCGCTCGTCGTCGACGGCGGCTGGACGGCGGAGTGACCGCTTCGGCTCCCGCAGGAGGATGACATGAAGATCCGCGCCGCCGTTCTCGAACGATCCGGCCTGACGGCGCCCTATGCCGAGAGCCGGCCGCTGGCGATCCGCGAGCTGGAGCTGGCGCCGCCCGGTCTCGGCGAGGTGATGATCCGCATCGACGCCGCCGGGCTCTGCCACTCCGACCTGTCGGTCATCGACGGCAATCGTCCGCGGCCGCTGCCGATGGCGCTCGGCCACGAGGCGGCCGGCACGGTGATCGAGATCGGCGCGGGCGTCGACGACCTTCGGCCCGGCGACCAGGTGGTCTGCGTCTTCGTGCCGAGCTGCGGCGCCTGCCTGAGTTGCGCCGAGGGGCGGCCGGCGCTCTGCGAGCCGGGCGCCGGCGCGAACGGCGCCGGAACGCTGCTGTCGGGCGCGCGTCGCCTCGTCTGCGACGGCGAGCCGGTCAACCACCATCTCGGCGTCTCGGCCTTCGCCACGCATGCGACGGTCTCGCGGCGCTCGATGGTGAAGGTCGACCGCGACCTGGATCCGGCGCATGCGGCGCTGTTCGGCTGCGCGGTGCTGACCGGTGTCGGCGCGGTGTTCAACGCCGCTGCTGTGAAGCCGGGCTCGAGCGTGGCGGTCATCGGCCTCGGCGGCGTCGGCCTCGCCGCGCTCATCGGCGCCCGGGCGGCCGGGGCGGAGCGCATCATCGCCGTCGACCGCGTGCCCGCCAAGCTCGACCTCGCGCTCCAGTTCGGCGCGACCGATGCCGTGATCGCCGATGCCGAGGCGGCTGGCCGCATCCGCGAGATGACGGGCGGCGGGGTCGATCAGGCCATCGAGCTCGCCGGTGCGGCGCCGGCGCTGGAACTCGCCTACTGGATCACGCGCCGCGGCGGCAGCGTGACGACCGGCGGCCTGCCCGCGCCGACCGCGATGCTGAGCCTGCCGGCGGTGAGCCTGGTCGCGGAGGAGAAGACGATCCGCGGCTCCTATCTCGGCAGCTGCGTTCCCGCGCGCGACATCCCCCGCTTCGTCCGCATGTTCCGGCGCGGCATCCTGCCGGTCGACGTTCTGCTGACCCACCGCCTGTCGCTCGACGCCATCAACGAGGGCTTCGATCTCCTGCGCACCGGCGAAGCGGTGCGCAGCGTCGTCATCCCGGCCTGAGGGCGCTCAACCGAACGAGGCCGGCGTCCAGGCACCGCCCGCCTTCGACGAGGCAACGGCGGCAGCGACGAACTTGACGCCGCGCGCGCCGTCGACGACGTCGGGAACCAGCGCCGCGATCGCGGGATCGACTGGCGTTCCGGCGCGATGCGCGCGGATGATCGTCGCCGCGTCGCGGTAGTAGTTGCCGAAGGCCTCGATATAGCCTTCCGGATGCGCGGCCGGCATGCGGGACACGCGCTTCGCGGCATCCGTCGCGCCGAAGCCGCCGCGGATGATGGTCCGCGCCTCCTCGCCATAGCGCGCATGCCGCAGTTCCTCCGGCGCCGTGCCGCGCCATTCGAGACTGCCCTTCGAGCCATGGATGCGGACGGAAAGGTCGTTGTAGTGGCCGGGCGAGGTCTGGCTGGCGGTGAGCGTGCCGCGCACGCCGCCGCTCCAGCGCATCAGGAGATGGGCGTTGTCGTCGAGCCGGCGGCCGGGCACCGCGGTGAAGAGGTCGGCCGAGATCGCCTCGGCTGTCCGGCCCGAGATGAAGGCGGCGAGGTTGAAGGCATGGACGCCGATATCGGCGAGAACGGCGGATTCGCCGGCCCGCGCCGGATCGGTGCGCCACTCGGCCTGCTTCTGACCGTCGGCGTCGATGGGCAGGGTCAGCCAGTCCTGGATATAGGCGGCGTGGATGGCGACGATGTCGCCGATCTCGCCTGCCGCAACCATCTCCCGCGCCTGCCGGACCATGGCATAGCCGGTGTTGTTGAGCGTCACGAGGAAGCGCCGCCGCCGCTCGGCCGTCAGCGCCACCAGCGCCTCCGCCTCGGAGAGTGTCGTCGAGAGCGGCTTGTCGCAGATCACGTCGATGCCGGCTTCGAGGAAGGCCGTCGAGACCGGCGCATGCAGATGGTTCGGCGTCACGATGACGACAGCCTCGATGCCGTCCTCGCGGGTCGCCTCGGTCTCCGCCATCATGCGGTAGTCGGCATAGCTGCGCGCCGGGTCGATGCCGAGTTCGGCCGCCGAGGCGGCGGCATTGGACGGGTCGGAGGAAAGGGCGCCCGCCACGAGCTCGATCTGGTCGTCGAGCCGCATCGCGAGGCGATGCACCGCGCCGATGAAGGCGCCGCGCCCGCCGCCGACCATGCCGACCCGCAGCCGCCTGCCGGCCGCGCCGTCCGCCGTCGCATAGACCATGTTGTCCTCCCGTTTCGTTCCGCTTTCACCGCAGGATAGCGGCTCCCTTCGCGCATTCGAAGAGGTTTTCCATTTTTCGGATTGCGAAATGATCGTGCCGCGCTACCGTGGCGCTGCCGGCCCTCTGAGAAGGGCGCAATCCGGGCGGGGAGGATGCGGATCGTGGCCAAGGCGGACGCCGCCTCGCTCGACGAAGCAGGCGAGGGCGAGGAAAGCGGCCTCAAATCGGCCCTCGGCCATACGCGGCCGCGCACCTATGAGGAGCTGCGCGCGGTTCTCGCCTCGGGGACCATCCATTTCCCGAAGCGGCTGCGCCAGGTCGCGATCTTCCTCTGGCAACATCCCGACGATGTGGCGCTCGGAACGATCGTGCAGGTGGCCGAGCAGGCGGGCGTGCAGCCATCGACGCTGGTGCGGTTCGCCAAGAGCTTCGGCTTTTCAGGCTTTTCCGAGTTCCAGAGTCTTTTCAAGGATCATGTCAAAGGGACATGGCCTGAAGGTCGCGCGCGCGAGGTCGAACCGGCTGCCACGGAGGAGACGCGGGCGAGCCTGCATTTCCTCTCCGGCATGATCGGCGCCGCGCGCACCTCGCTCGACCGGATCGGCGAGACGATCGACGTCGCCAGCTTCGAGGCGATGGTGACGCTGCTCGCCGAGGCCGATCTCATCTATCTCGTCGGCAGCAAGCGCGCCTTCCCGGTCGTCACCTATCTGTCGCTCACGCTGTCGCAGCAGGGGGTGCGCAACGTGCTCGTCGACAATGTCGGCTCCACCGCCTTCGACCAGATCGGCTGCATCGGCCGGCGCGACGGGCTGCTCGCGGTCAGCTTCAGCCCCTACAACTCGATCACGCCGGACCTCGTGCGCGTGGCGCATGAGCGCGACGCCGGCATCGTCGCGATCACCGACAGCACGTTTTCGCCGCTGATCCCGCTCGCGCGCCATTCCATCGAAGTCATCGAGGCCGACTTCGCCGGCTTTCGCTCGCTCGCCGCCTCGCTCTCGGTCGGCATGGCGCTGGTGCATGGCGTCGCCGCGCGCCGCGCCGCGCGGGGCCGCGGAAGCGATTGACGACAGGGAAATTCCATTCCATATTTTCGATTATAGAAATCGAGTTCTCGGGAGGAGAGCCGTGAACGAGGGGGGAGCGAGCCTGCGCGAGCGGGCCGCAGCATGCGCCGGCGTGCGCCGCGCCGAGAGGAGGCCGGCATGACGCCGCCGCGGCTTGGCGTATCCATGCTCGGCTCGCTGCCGGCCGGGGTGACGGCGCCACGCTATGACCGCGCGGCGCTCCAGGCCGGCATGGCGCATGTCGGCGTCGGCGCCTTCCATCGCACCCACCAGGCCGAGTTCGCCGACGACCTCCTTGCCGACCGTTTCGACCGCTGGGGCATCGTGGGCGTGAACATCCGCCCGCCGCTGCTCGCCGAAACGCTCGGGGCGCAGGACGGGCTCTATACGAGGCTGCTGCGCGAGGACGACCGCGTCGAGGCGCGGGTGATCGGCAGCATCGTCAGGGTCGTCGACAGCGCGGAGGACGCCGCGCCGGCGCTCGCCGTGCTCGCTGCGCCCGAGATCGACGTCGTCACCATGACGGTGACCGAGAAGGGCTATTGCCATATCCCGGCCACGGGAGCGCTCGATCCCGGACGCGCGGAGATCGCTCACGACATCGCCGATCCGGAGCATCCCGTCTCGCTGCCGGGCATCCTGCTGCGCGCGCTCGAGATGCGCCGCGCCACCCATGGACGGCCGCTGACGCTCGTTTCCTGCGACAACATCCCCGCCAATGGCGCGATCCTGCAATCCGTCGTCGGTGCGCTCGCCGATCATCGGGGCGGCGGCCTCGCGGCGTGGATCGAGGCGAATGCGGCCTTTCCCGGAACCATGGTCGACCGCATCGCGCCGGCGCCGACCGAGCTCGACCGCCGCTTCGTCGTCGAGCGGCTGGGCTACCGCGACGAGGCCGTCGTCGTCGGCGAGCCGTTCCGCCAGTGGGTGATCGAGAACCGCTTCGCCGGCCGCTTCCCGGATTTTGCGCGCGTTGGCGCGGAACTGGTCGAGGATGTCGAGGTCTTCGAGCATCTGAAGATGCGCGTCCTCAACGGCGCGCAGACGGCGCTCTGCTACCAGGGCGTCCTTGCCGGGCTGGAGCACACCTTCGACGACATGGCCGATCCGCTGCTCGCCCGCTTCGTCCGCCGCATGCTGGTCGAGGAAAGCGTTCCGACGCTGGAGCCGGTGCCGGGCATCGCGCCGCTCGCCTATGTCGACGAGAGCCTTTCGCGGCTCCGCAACACCGCCATCCGCCATCGCAACCACCAGATCGCGACCGACGGCTCGCAGAAGATCGTGCAGCGGCTGCTCAATCCGATCCGCGACCGCATCCGAGCCGGCGCGTCCTTCGATCTGCTCGCCGCCGCGGTCGCCGGCTGGATGGCCTATCTCGTCCTCGCCTCCGAGCGGTTCGGCCGGCGCTGGACGGTCGATGACCCGTTCGCGGGACGGGTGGCGGCGATCGCCGACACCGCCGGCGCCGATCCCCGGCAGCTGGTCGCGGGCATCACGGCGATCGACGCCATCTTCACGCCCGAGCTTTCCGGCAATCCGCGCTTTACGGCGTCGGTCGCCTGGCATCTCGCCGGCTTCATCGGACCCGATCCGATGGCGCATCTGGCGCGCGTCACCGGCACGGCGGGCGCTTGAAAATGCGCGGGCGACAGCAAACAATTCTGAGGCGAGGGAGGATCACATGAAGCTCGGATTGCTGACGGCGCCGTTCCCGGACCTGCCGCTCCAGGCGGTGGCCGACTGGGCCGGCTCGGCCGGCTTCGAGGTGCTGGAGGTGGCCTGCTGGCCGCGCACGAGCGGCGAGACGCGCCGCTATGCCGGCACGTCGCATCTCGATGTCGTGGCGATCTCGGCTTCGGAGGGCGAGGAACTGAAGGCGGCGCTGGCCGGGGCCGGCGTCACGATCTCGGCGCTCGGCTACTATCCGAACCCGCTCCATCCCGACCCCGCCCATCGCGAGGCGGTGATCGAGCATCTGAAGAGCGTCATCGCCGCGGCGGGCCGCATCGGCGTGCCGCTCGTCAACACCTTCCTCGGCGGCGACGCTTCGAAGACGGTCGATCAGAACTGGGAGAACGCGCTCACGGTCTGGCCCGAGATCGTCCGCCACGCCGAGGCTCATGGCGTGCGCATCGCCATCGAGAACTGCCCGATGATCTTCAGCCATGACGAATGGCCGGGCGGTCACAACATCGCCTATTCGCCGCTCGTCTGGCGGCGGATCATCGAGGCCTTCGACGGCGCGGTCGGCATGAACTACGACCCGTCGCATCTCGTCTGGCAGATGATCGACCAGGCGCGGTTCATCCGCGAGTTCGGGCCGCACATGTTCCATGTGCATGCCAAGGACCTGATGATCGACCGCGACGGCCTCTACGAACACGGCATCCTCTCGGCCGGTATTGGCTGGCAGGTGCCGCGCATGCCCGGCCTCGGCGAAGTCGACTGGCCGGTCATCTTCTCCGGGCTCTATCGCGCCGGTTATGACGGTCCGGTCGTGGTGGAGCATGAGGATCGCCGCTTCGAAGGCAGCGAGGACAAGGTCAAGCGCGGCTTCCTGCTCGCGCGCGACGTGCTGAGACCGCTGGTCAAGTAGGCCGCGGAGCGTCACACTCGGCACCGGGAACACAAGAACGTCGAACAACGACAAAAGTGGAGGAATGACATGACCAGGACCATGCGTGCGACCCGGATCGGCCTGCTGGCCGGCGCGGCGCTCGTTCTCTCGGCGGCCGGCGCGCTGGCGCAGGGCACCTACACGATCGGCATCTCGAACACCGTGCAGGGCAATGGCTGGCGCGAGGAAATGATCTGCGCGATGAAGGCGCAGGCGCTCGCCTCGGGCAAGGTGGCGAAGCTCAACATCGCCCACCGCAACACCGACGCCGCCGGCCAGTCGGAAGACATCCGCAACCTGATCAGCGCCGGCGTCAACGCGATCGTCGTCAACCCGGCCGATCCCTCGGGCATTAATGCCGCCCTCAAGGAAGCGACCGACAAGGGCATCGTCGTGATCGCGGTCGACCAGGCGGTGACCGAGCCTTCGGCCTACATCATCTCGAACAACCAGGAACAATACGCCTATCTCGGCGCCAAGTGGCTGTTCCAGCAGATGGGCGGCAAGGGCGATGTCGTCTATATGCGCGGCGCCGCCGGCGCTTCGGCCGACAGCGACCGCGACAAGGGCTTCAAGAAGGCCCTCGCCGAGTTCCCGGACGTCAAGGTCGCGCAGGAGGTGTTCACCGGCTGGCAGCAGGATCAGGGTAAGCAGCAGATCCTCGACTTCATCGCCACCGGCACGCCGTTCAACGGCATCTGGACCTCGGGCATCGACAACGTGATCGTTGACGCGCTCGTCGAATCCGGCGCCACGATGGTGCCGGTCGTGGGTGCCGACAATGCCGGCTTCGTCGGACAGCTCAACAATGTCCAGGGCTTCACCGGCGCGGCGGTCACCAATCCGGGTTCGATCGGCGCCGCCGGCGTGAAGCTCGCGGTCGACATCCTCGACGGCAAGAAGCCGGAAGAGAAGGTCGTGCTCGTCGAGCCGCAGCTCTGGGAGAATGCGACCGCGGAAGGCAAGGCCAAGCTGAAGGCCGCCGCCGATCCGTCGCTGTCGCCGGAATGGCCGGTTTCGATCATGATCCCCGGCTGGACCGACTACACCAAGGAGCAGATCGTCGCCTGCAAGGGCCCGGGCGAGTAACGCCTCGACGGTGATTGCGCGGGGGCGCGGCTTGCCGTGCTCCCGCATCCCCTGACCCCGATCGTGAGGCCGTGCGCGCCGTCGTGACGACCGAACCGCTGCTCGACGCCACCGGCGTCGCGAAGAACTATGGCGCCGTGGCGGCGCTGCGCAACGCGTCGCTGTCGGTCCTGCCGGGCGAAGTGCATGCGCTGATGGGCGCCAATGGCGCCGGCAAGTCGACGCTGGTCAAGATCCTGACCGGCGCGGTTGCGGCCAGCGCCGGCACGATCCGCATCCGCGGGACCGCGCGGCGCATGCATTCGCCCGCCGAGGCGCGCCGCTCCGGCCTCGTGCCGGTCTACCAGGAACCCTCGCTCATCCCCGATCTCGACGTCGCGGCCAATCTCCGCCTGACGGGGACCCCGGTCGAGCCGTTCCGCGCCTTTGTCGAGGAGCTCGGCGTTCCCGATCTCGACCTGTCCGAGACGGCGCGCGACATTCCCCTCGCCATCCTCCGCGTGCTCGATCTCGCCCGCGCGCTCGCCGTCAAGCCGGACGTGCTGCTGCTCGACGAGATGACGGCGGCGCTGCCGGCCAACCTTGCCGAGCGCGTGCTCGAGGTCGTGCGCCGCGAGGCGCGCGGCGGCCGCTCCGTGATCTTCATTTCGCACCGTTTCGTCGAGATCGCCGCGCTCTGCGACCGCGCCACCGTGCTGCGCGACGGCGCCACGGTCGGCGTCGTCGATATCGCGCCGGGCATCGAGGAGCGGATCGTCGAGCTGATGCTGGGTGCCAAGGTCGAGAAGACCCGCATTGCCGGACCCGACGCCGCAGTGTCGCAGCAGGCCGGCCCGCCGCGCATCGCGGTGCGCAATCTCGCCGTCGGAACCAAGCTCGCCGACGTCTCCTTCGATCTCGCCAATGGCGAGGTCGCGGGCCTCGTCGCCCTCGAGGGGCAGGGCCAGGACGAGCTCTTCGGCGTTCTCGCCGGCTCGATCCGACCCTCCGGCGGCACGGTCGAGGTCGACGGCGAGCGCGTCGCCTTCAGCCATCCCGCCGACGCGATCCGGCGCGGCATCGCCTATGTGCCCGGCGATCGCAGCGAGGCGCTGCTCGGCCATCGCTCGGTGCGCGAGAACATCGCGCTCCCCTTCAGCGCAAGGCTGCGCGACTGGGGACCGATCAACATGCGGCGCGAGCAGGCGACGGTTGAGAGGGCGATCGAGCGGCTGCAGATCGATACCCGCGCCCAGCGCGAGGTTCTGCGCCTTTCCGGCGGCAACCAGCAGAAGGTGACGATCGCCCGCTGGGTGGCGGCCGATGCCCGCACCATCCTCTGCTTCGACCCGACGCGCGGCATCGATGTCGGAACGAAGCGCGAGATCTACCGGCTGCTGCGAGAGCTCGCGGCACAGGGGCATTCGGTCCTCTACTACACCTCCGAACTCGAGGAGGTGCAGCTCGTCTGCGACCGCGCAATCGTCATCTTCGGCGGCCGTGTCGTGGACATCCTTCCGGTCGCGATCGCTGACGAGGCGGCGCTGACCCGCGCCGCTTATGGTCTGGCGCGCGAGGCGGAGAGCGGACCGGCAAACGGAGCGGGGGCGCCGTGATCAGAACTCTTCGCCGGCACGCCTGGGTCACCGGCCTCGTCGTCCTGCTCGCGCTGCTCTTCGTCGTGACGAAGCTGATCCAGCCCGGCTACGGAGCGGCGGATTTCGTCTCGCTGACGCGGGCGGTGCTGCCCTATGCCTTCGCCGTCGCGGCGCAGACGGTGGTGGTCATCGCCGGCGGCATCGATCTTTCGGTCGCCTCGATGATGGCGCTGACCAGCGTCACCGCCGCCGTCATGATGGCGGGGGCGAGCGAGGAATACGCGCTCTTCGTCGTGCCGTTCGTGCTGCTGATGGGCTTTTGCCTCGGCGCCCTCAACGGCATCCTCATCGTCGTCAGCCGCGTGCCGGACATCGTCGTGACGCTGGCGACCTTGTTCATGCTGCAGGGCGCGGCGCTGCTGGTCCTGAACGCGCCCGGCGGCGGGGCGGCGGAATGGCTGAAGGCCCTCGTCATCGGCCCGGTGCCGATCCCGTTCCTGCCGGATTCCGTCGACGCCTATCTGCCCAAGGCGCTGCTTCTCCTCGTCGTCTGCCTCGCCGTCGTCTGGATTCCGCTCAA
The DNA here is from genome assembly GCF_030815145.1 of Kaistia geumhonensis. Lineage (NCBI taxonomy): Bacteria > Pseudomonadati > Pseudomonadota > Alphaproteobacteria > Hyphomicrobiales > Kaistiaceae > Kaistia > Kaistia geumhonensis. The sequence goes on from NZ_JAUSWJ010000001.1 coordinate 3,599,396, forward strand.
GCGCTCGAGGACCGGCCTGTCGCTCTATGCGATCGGCTCCTCCGAACTCGCCGCCTTCCGCAGCGGCGTTCCGGTGGCCCGCACCAAGATCCTCGCCTATGCGCTGTCCGGCCTGTTCGGCGCCATGGGCGGCCTCTCGCTCACCATGAGCACCGGCATCGGTGCGCCGATCCCCGGACCCTATCTCCTCGCCTCGGTGGCGGCGGTGGTGCTCGGCGGCGTTACGCTCGGCGGCGGACGCGGCGGGTTGCTCGGCCCGATCGTCGCCGTCTTCGTGCTGCGCCTCGTGCGCACCGATCTGACGCTGCTCGCCGTCGACCCGAACGTCACCACCATCATCGAGGGCGTCATCATGGTCATCGTCGTGATGCTCGGCGCCTTCCTCGCGATGCGGGAAAAGAGATCATGAGCGACAGCGCGACCGCCGCCGTCCCGCCTCAGCCGTTCGGACGCCGCCTGAAGCGGCTGATGAGCGACCAGCCGCTGATCCCGCTCATCCTGCTGCTGGTTGCGCTCGTCGTCGCCCTGCAGATATTGCGGCCCGGCATCGTCAACCCGGCCTGGATCGCGACGACCATCAAGTTCGCCATCCCGCTCGCCATCTTCGCCGGCTGCCAGACCATGGCCATGCTGACCGGCGGCATCGATCTCTCGGTCGGCACCGTGGCGACCATGGCGGCGTTCATCGTGGCGACGCAAGGCGTCTATCACGATCCCGCCGTCGCCATCGCCATCGCGCTGACGCCGGCGCTCGTCATCGGCCTCGCCAACGGCATCGGCATCGGCGTCTTTCGCGTGCATCCGCTGATCATGACGCTCGGCACCGGCCTGATCGGCACCGGCTTCCTGCAGGTCTACCAGCGGACCGTGATCGCGACCGGCACGGCGGTCCCGCCAGGCCTCGCCTGGCTCGGGACGGGGCTGACCTGGGGCATCCCCAACGCGCTGCTCCTGTTCATTCCCGCCGCCGCGTTCATCCTGTTCCTGCTCAACCGCACCGGCTTCGGCCGGCTGCTCTATGCCGTCGGCGACAACGAGCGCGCCGCGAAACTCTCCGGCGTGCAGTACTGGCAGGTCATCCTCGTTCTCTATGTCCTCTGCAGCCTGCTCGCGGGCATCGCGGGGCTTCTCTATATCGGCCTGATCAAGTCCGCCTCGCTGTCGCTGGCCGAGCCGCTGGTGCTGCCCTCCGTCGCCGCCGCCGTCATCGGCGGGACGTCGATCTTCGGCGGGCGCGGCGGCTATCTCGGCTCGATCGTCGGCGCGCTCATCCTGCGCGTCCTGATCACGCTGCTCACGATCCTGCAGATGCCGGAGGGGGCGCGGCAGATCCTGTTCGGCGTCATCGTGCTCGGCGTCACGGCCGCCTATCTCAGGATCATCGAGGACCGCTGAAGAACGGTCGCGAAGGGAGGAAACCACCATGGAGCGCAAGAGCCCGGCGCGGAAATGGCGCGTCGCCGGCATCAATTTCGACCATATGCATATGGGCGACCTGCTGCGCGAGGTCTTCGAGCATCCGGATGCGGAGATCGCGGGGATCTGCGATGCCGATCCGGCGCGGATGACGGGCGCCATCGAGGCCTTCCATATCCCCAAGGATCGCGTTTTCACCTCCGTCGCGAGCCTGATGGCGAAGGCGGAGCCGGATTTCGTCATCCTCTGCCCCGCGACGGCCGATCATGCCCGCGCGGTCGAGGAGGTGGCGCCCTATGGCAAGCCGATCCTTCTCGAAAAGCCCTTCGCCGCCTCGCTCGCCGACGCCGACCGCATGATCGCCGCGACCGGGGCCGGCGGCGGCCGTCTCGCGATCAACTGGCCGCTCGCCTGGTATCCGCCGCATGTCACGGCCAAGCGGCTGATCGACCAGGGCGTGATCGGCGATCTCCTCGAAGTGCATTTCTACGACGGCAATCGCGGCCCGCTCTATCATCTCGCCGACAAGGTCGAGGTCTCCGACGCCGAGGTGAAGGCGGCCAAGCCGACCTCCTGGTGGTACAAACGCGCCTCGGGCGGCGGGAGCCTGCTCGACTATCTCGGCTACGGGGCGACGCTCGGCACCTGGTACATGAACGGTCGTGCGCCGCTCACCGTCACGAGCGTCGTCGACCGGCCGGCCGGGCTCGAGGTCGACGAGCATTCGATCACGGTTCTGCGCTACGAGAGCGGGCTTTCCAGGCTCGAGACGCGATGGGGCACGTTCACTGATCCGTGGACCCTGCAGCCGCAGCCGAAATGCGGCTTCGTCCTGGTCGGCACCGACGGCACCATTTCCAGCTACGACTACGAGCATCACCTGCATCTCCAGACGCGCCAGCACCCGGCCATCCACCCGGTCCCGGTCGACACGCTGCATGCGCCGCATCGCAAGCCCGTCGAATATGTGATCGCGCGCTGGGGGGCCGGGCTCGATGTCGAAGGGCCGCTGTCGCCGGCGCTCTGCCGGATCGGCCAGCGCATCGTCGACACCGCCTATCGGTCGGCCGAGGAAGGCCGGACGCTCGAACTCCTGCCGTGAAGGGCCTTGCATGAGCACCGCTGCCGACAGCCAGCCGGAAGGCATGCCCTCCGAGGACGCCTATGCGCTGGTTTCGCGCGAGGCCGCCGAGGTCGAGGCGCCCGTCATCGACTTCCGTCCGCCGATGCCGAAGGACCGGTCGATCCCCATCGGCCTCGTCGGGGCCGGCGGCATCAGCTTCGCCCATCTCGACGCCTACAGGCGGCACGGGCTCAACGTGGTCGCGATCGCCGACCGCCATCTCGACCGGGCGAAGGCCCGGCGCGACCAGCATTTCCCGGAGGCGCTGGCGACCGACGACATCGCCGCCGTGATCGCGGATCCGTCGATCCGCGTCCTCGACCTGACGCCGCATCCCGAAAGCAGGGCGCCGCTCATCCGCGATGCGCTCGAGGCGGGCAAGCATGTACTGTCGCAGAAGCCCTTCGTGCATGATCTTGCGCTCGGCGAGCAGCTCGCCGATCTCGCCGATGCCAGGGGGCTCCACCTCGCGGTCAACCAGAACGGCCGCTGGTCACCGCATATGGCCTGGATGCGCGAGGCGGTGGCGCGCGGCCTCGTCGGCACGGTCACCTCGGTGCATGTCTCGATCCAGTGGGATCACAGCTGGGTCGCCGGCACGCCCTTCGACGCGATGGACGACCTGATCCTTGAGGATTTCGGCATCCACTGGTTCGATTTCCTCGTCAGCGTGATCGGCCCGGGAGCGCGATCCGTCTATGCGATCGCCGGCCGGGCCGAGGGGCAGTCGGCGCGCGCGCCGCTGCTCGGCTCGGCGCTCGTCGCCTTCGACGGCGGCCAGGCCTCGCTGGTCTTCGACGGCGCCACCCGCTTCGGCTCCGCCGACGGCACGGTGATCACCGGCACGGCCGGCACGCTGCGCAGCGAGGGGCCCGATCTCGGTCGCCAGACCGTGACCCTCCACACCGAGGCGGGGGTGGCGCGGCCGGCGCTGGAGGGAACCTGGTTCAACGACGGCTTCGCCGGCACCATGGGTGCGCTGCTCGTGGCCATCGAGACGGGGCAGCCGCCGATCCACGCCGCCAGGGCCAATCTCGCCTCGTTGAGGCTCGGCCACGCGGCGATCGAGAGCGTCCGGCGCGGCCAGCCCGTCCGCCTTTAAAACGATTTCTGCCGGCGGTCTTGCGCTGCGCCGGCGCGGCCTTAGCTTTGAGAAAAAGCGCGGCTGCGCCCTGCGGCCGGACCGCGCCCCTCAGCCGCCGCGGCGACGGGGTGGATTGGCAGAGAGTGAGATGAACCTTCCGAACGCGTTGAAATCCATCGTCGGCATTCATGCCTTCATTCCCGAGGACGGCTTCACCGCCGAAACGCTCGGCACGGAGCGCGCCGGCAGCGGCGTCGTGATCGGCGAGGGGCTGGTCCTCACCATCGGCTATCTGATCACGGAGGCGGATCGGCTGTGGCTTCGGACCTCCGACGGGCGCGTCGTGCAGGGCCATGCGCTGGCCTATGACCAGGAGACGGGGTTCGGGCTCGTCCAGTCGCTCGGGCGGCTCGACCTGCCGGCACTCGATCTCGGCCGTGCCAGCGAGATCCGGCTCGGCGATCCCGTCGTTCTGGCCGGGGGCGAGGCCGGACAGTATGTCCGCGCCAGCGTCGTCGCCAAGCAGGAATTCGCCGGATACTGGGAATATCTGCTCGACGAGGCGCTGTTCACATCGCCGCCGCACCCCGTCTGGGGCGGCGCCGGTCTCCTCTCGGAGGATGGTCGGCTGATCGGCATCGGCTCGCTGCTCGTGCAGCAGATGACGGAGGAGGGCGAGACGCGCGACGCCAACATGATCGTGCCGATCGACCTCTTGCCGCCGATCCTCGACGATCTTCTCGCCTATGGCCAGGTCAGGCGGCCGGCACGGCCCTGGCTCGGCATGTTCTCGGCCGACAGCGAGGATGGCATCGCCGTGGTCAGCCTCTCCGATGGCGGCCCGGCCGCGCTCGCCGGCATCCGGCCGGGAGACCAGATCGAGGCCGTGGGCGGCCAGGCGGTCGGCACGCTCGCGCAGTTCTACCGTACGCTCTGGAGTCTTGGTCCCGCCGGCACCGAGATCGCCCTCGATATCCGCCGCGACGGCCGGGAGCGGACGATCCGTGTCACCTCCGCCGATCGCGCCGACTTCCTCAAGAAGCCGCGCCTTCACTGAAGGGGGGCCTCCCGAACCTTCGCGCTATCGGCCAAATTCTCACAGTCTGTCAGGAAGAGCCACCCCATCGGCCTCGGCCGCCGAATAACAGGGTTCGGCGGGGCTTTTGAAGTCTGGCTAATATTGACGGCCGAGTTGAGCCTGCCCTAGATGACTCGACCAGTGTGTGCCTCGTGGGGGGGAAGAATGGCCGATTCGGGCGCTTATCGCGTCAATGAGCCGAAGGTGGTCAGCGAGACGCTGGACGGCGAAACGATCGCCATCGATCTCGAAAGCGGCAGTTATTTCAGCATGAACCCTGCGGCTTCGGTCGTCTGGAATCTCATCCTCGCTGGATACCCGTCCGCCGCCTTTGCGGGGGTCGTCGCTGCCCATTTCGACGTTGCCGCCGAGGACGCCGCGTCCGATATCGCGACATTCGTCGAGACCCTCGTCCGTGACCGTCTCGTCATCGCCGCCGAGCCGACCGCCGCGGCCGAGACGCCGCCCGCCGGGGTAGAGGCGCGGCTTCCCTATGCATCGCCGTCCGTCGAGCGTTTCGACGACATGCAGGAACTGCTGCTCGCCGACCCGATCCATGACGTGACGCTCGCCGGCTGGCCCCACCTGCCACCGTCCTGAGCCTTCGGCCGAGGAGCGCGCCCTGATCTCCGTCATCGTCCCGGTCTTCAACGGCGCCGGCTTCGTCGCGGAGGCTATCGGGTCGATCCTGGCGCAGCCCGGCAGCCATGATCCGGAGATCATCGTCGTCGACGATTGCAGCACCGACGAGACGGTCGCCGTGGTCGGGCGCTTCGGCGATCGGGTGCGCCTCGTCCGCCGCGATCGCAACGCCGGCGTCGCCGTTGCGCGCAACGACGGGCTGGCGACGGCACGCGGCGATCTCATCGGCTTTCTCGATGCCGACGACCTGTGGACCGTGCGCCATCTCGAGGCCCTGCTCGGGCGCCTCGATGACGGATCCGCCGACTGCGCGCGGGGCTTCACCCGCACCGTCGCCCTCGCCGATCCCGAAGGTGCGGGCTCGGTGGCCTATCAGCCGATCCTTCTTGGAGCCGGTCTCTACAGACGGTCCCTCTTCGAGCGCATCGGCTGGTTCGACCCGAAGCTGAGGCTCGGCGAGGATTTCGATTTCGCGGCACGGATGATCGAGGCCGGCGCCGTCGTCGCGCAGACCGAGGACGTGGTGCTCGTCTACCGGCGCCACGCGAACTCGGTCGCCGCCGAAGGCGGTGCGATCGTTCGTGGGCATCTGGCGTGCGTTCGGAATCGTCTGCGCCGGGGAACAGCGGCTTGAGCCTCATCGCGCACAGCGAAAAGACAGCGGGACTGCGGCGACGATTTCTCGAGAGGGTCGTCGGCCCTGCGCTGGCGCTCGCCTCCGCGCGCTCGCCGACCGTCGCCCAGACGTTTCGCGTCGCCGGCTGCGTGATCCGGGTCGAATATGCGGGGCGCGCTCTGGCCGAACGCCTCGGGCGGGCCTTCAGCCACGCGGCGCTATCGGGCGACGCGACACCCGACCTCGTCATCCATGCCTGGGATTCGGCGTCGAACGCCCTTCCGCCCCCGGCGCACAGTCTCCCCGTCCAGGATGCGGCCGACCTCGTCGAGGGGGGCGAGGAGAGCGGGCTGCTGGCCGGATTCGTCAGCAAGGAGGAGACGCTAAACCTCATCGATCTCGAACGCGGCCACGCCTATTTCTGGCTGCCCTCGCTCGACGCGATGCCCGGCTGGGTTCCGGCCGCGCCGTTCCGGCGCATTCTGCAATGGTTCCTCGCAACGCGGAACGTGCATCTCGTTCATGGCGCCGCCATCGGCCGGCCGGCCGGCGCGTTGCTCGTGACGGCACGGGGCGGATCGGGCAAGTCGAGCACGGCGCTCGCCGCGGCCGCGCACGGGCTCAGCTATCTCGGCGACGATTATGTTGCGATCAGCGAGGGAACCCCGCCCGAACTCCACTGCCTCTACAATTCGGCCAAGCTGACGGATGCCAGTCTCGCCCGCCAGTCATTCTATCGCGCATTCGTCCGCGAGCGCGATGTCGGGGACCGGTTGAAATCGGTGCTGTTCATGGCGGAGGCCATGCCCGAGGTGATCATCCCGGCGGCTCCCCTGATCGGGATCGCGGTGCCGGTCATCGACCACGCCGGGCGGACCCGTTTCGAGAGGCTGGACGCCAGGGGCGCTTTCCTCGCCCTCGCGCCGAGTTCGATGCTGCATGTGTCGCTCCAGGGCGGACCGCAGCTGATGCGCGCGCTGCGCCATCTCGTCGGGACGGCCCCCTGCTACCGGCTGATGCTCGGCCGCGAGCCGGCCGAGATCGCGGATGCGATCGCCGCCTTTGTCGACGGGAGGGGGGCGTGACCGATCTGGCGGTGCTGCGGCGCCTCCTTCCCTATTTCTCGGGCCAGCCGCTGCGGGCCGCCGCCGCGATCCTGCTCATCATCGTCCAGGCGGCGGCCATGCTGCCGATCGCGGGGCTCGTCCAGCATGTGTTCGACCGCACGCTCGGCGGAGGCGACACGGGAGGCCTCGTCCTGACGCTCGGGGCGGTCCTCGGCCTCTTCACGCTGAACGCGCTGGCGACGGTCGCCACCCGGCATGTCGCGCTCGGCATCATCAAGCCGGGTATCCGGCGCATGCGATCCGATGCGGCACGCAATCTGCTCGCCCGCGAGCCGTCCTTCTTCGCCACCGCCGATATCGACCGGCTTCAGACCGCGATGGTGCGCAACAGCGAGCGCGTCGACTGGCTCGTGACGGCGCTGTTCACCCAGGTCGTCCCGGGTCTGATGGTCTCGGCCGTGCTGCTCGGCGTCCTCCTCGCGATCAATCCGCTGCTCTTCCTCGCCACGGCGGTGCCGATGGCTGCCGGCTATGTCTTCACGCAGATCTTCCGCGGCCATATGCGCCGGCAGGTCGCGCTGTTCCATGGGGATTACGACCACTACGGCAAGGTCGTGGCCTTCCTGCTGCGCTTCAGCGAGTTGATCCGCATGCATGGCGCCGAGCCCGCCGCGCTCGATCGGATGGACGGCGCCGCCGAGGCGATGCGCCGTTCCGGCCAGCGTCTGGCCTGGATGGGCACCGCGCACACCGTGCTTCAGAACTACGTGCTGTCGTTCGGCGCCGTGGTGGTGCTTCTCATCGGCGGCTTGCAGGTGATCGCCGGCCAGATCAGCATCGGCGGGCTCCTCTCGTTCTATATCTGCCTCAACATCCTGACCGGCCAGGCGCGCTCGGTGATCGGAACGCTGCCGGTCGTCAGCGAGGGCGTCGCCTGCGCCGAGGCGATGGCACCCCATCTCGTGCCGCCGCCCCCTGCCGCCGAGGGAGTGCCGTTCGAGGGTCTCCGCGACGGGATCGAGCTGACCGGCGCCAGCATCGCCATGGGCGGAGCGACCCTGATCGAGGGCGGCGCGCTCAGGCTCGGCAAGGGCGAGATCGTCGGCCTCTTCGGTGCGTCCGGTTCCGGCAAGACGACGCTGCTTTCGACACTGCTCAGCGTGCATCCGCTTCGCGGGGGCAGGCTGACGGTCGACGGCCGAGCCATCGAGAGCCTCGACCTTGGCAGCTATCGGCGCCGCGTCGGCGTCCTGTCGCAGACGATGCTGCTCTTTCCCGGCACGATCCGCGACAATCTCGTCTTCGGCCTCGAGGGCGTGACGGACGCGGCGCTCGACGAGGCGTGCCGGCAAGCGTTCGTGAACGATCTCGTCGCTTCCCTGCCGGACGGCTACGACACGGTCATCGGCGAGCGCGGGATGCGTCTGTCGGGTGGGCAGGCGCAGCGCATCGCGCTCGCCCGCGCCTTCCTGCGCGCGCCCGATATCCTGCTGCTGGACGAGCCCGACAATCATCTCGACGACAGGATGATCGCCGACATCCTTTCCGGCATTCGCGCGCGCGGCACCACGACACTCCTGGTCAGTCACAATCGCGGCCTCATCGGCCTCATCGACCGCGCCTATGAGGTGAGATCCGGGAGCGTGATGGAAATCGAGACTGGACTCGCCTCCGCCGCAGCCGCGGGCCAGAGGCCGCTCGTGAGCGTCGTCATGCCGGCCTTCAATGCCGAGCGCTACATCGTGGAGGCCATCGCGAGCGTCCTTGGCCAGAGCTATCCGCGCATCGAACTCATCGTCGTCAATGACGGCTCGACGGACCGAACTGGCGAGATCGCGCGCGGGTTCGGCGACCGGCTGACCGTCATCGACAGCCCGGCCAACGGCGGCAGCAGCGACGCACGCAATCGCGGGATCGCTGCGGCGGGGGGAGAGTTCATCGCCTTCATGGACGCCGACGACATCTGGACGAGCGACAAGATCGAACGGCAGATGGAGAGCTTCTCGCGCGAGCCGGAACTCGGCATCTCCTTCACGCATATGCAGTGCTTCATCAGCCCCGAGCTGCCGGACGCGGTGAAGGCGATGCGCGCATGCCCGGCCGAGCCGCAGGCCGGCATCGTCTGCGGGACGGCGCTCGCGCGCAAGAGCGTTGTGGAGGCGACCGGACCCTTCGACACCGGCCTCAAGGTCGGCGAATTCATCGACTGGTTCGCGCGCGCCAAGGCCGCCGGCTTCACCTGGCGGCTCGAGCCGGGCGTCCATCTCAGGCGTCGCATCCATGACACCAACAAGGGCGTCGTGGACCGTGCCAGCTACGCGGACTATGTGCGCGTCGTGCGCAATGCGCTGCGTCGCCGGGCCGAGCTCGAGGCGACGGCCGATGACTGATCTCTATCCCGAGAGCTTTCCCGATCCGGTCGAGGAGGCGTTCCTGCGTCTCGTCCTCGCGCCTGACAGCGCGTTCCGCGAGCGCTGGGAGTGCTGGAAGCGGGCGACCGTCTTCGACGACATTCCGTTCGCGGTGCTGCGGACGCTGCCGATGCTGCATCTGCGTCTGGCGGCGCTCGGCATCGAGGACGACGAACTCACGGGGCGCATCCGCGGCGTCTATCGCCAGGCCTGGTTCCGCAACCAGATGCTGCTCGACCGGACGGCGAAGATCGCCGTCGCGTTCAACGCGGCGGACATTCCGGTCATGCTGCTCAAGGGCGTCGCGATGATGACCGACGTCTTTCCCAGCGCCGGGGCCCGGATGACGGACGATGCCGACCTCATGGTGCATGAGCGCGACGTCCTGAAGGCCGTCGACCTGATGCGCGTGCAGGGTGGCAGGCGCCGGGCGCTCGCCCTTGCGGAGACCGACGATTTCGCCGAGGCGCATCTCGCCTTCAGCCATGCCGTCGCGTTCGAGCTTCCCGGCGGCGTGGCGCTCGACCTTCACTGGCAGCCCTACCACAACAGCGCGATCGACCACCCCGTGAGGCTGCTGATGCTGCGCGATCCCTCGCCGGCGCCCGATATCGCCTCCGGCATCTGGGCACGGGCGCGGCATGGACACCTCAAGGGCGTGCCCGTCCTGCTCCAGTCGCTCGAGGACATGCTGCTGCATACGATCGAGCATGGCGCCCGCGCCAATGCGCACCGGCCGTTCCGCTGGGTGCTCGACGCGTCGGCGATCATCGCGACGCCTGGCTTCGACTTCGATCGGTTCGCGGCCATCGCGGCCTCGACACCGTTCGCCATCCATGCGCGCGTCGCCTGCCGCTATCTGTCGGAGCGAATGGACATCGCCGTTCCGCCCGCCGCCATGGCCGCGCTCGACGCGGTCCCGGTCTCGAAGCCAGAGGTGCAGGACTATTACAGGACCGGCCGCATGGGGCGCCCGTCGCTGTTCGGGAAACTGCCGCTGATCTGGTACGCCTACTGGAAGACGCATCGCGGCGGCAGCCTGGCCGGCCGATTGAAGAACTTTCCCGGCTATCTCAGGCGGCAGTGGGAACTGCCGCCCGAACAGGGCCTCCTGGCCTTCGCGGTCGCGAAATATCGCCGCCGCCTGCCGCAATGCCTCCGACCGGCTGGACCGCGTCGGCGCTGATCGCGGGGGTGGGGGCCGCCTGGCGCGGCCCCGGATGTCTCAGCCTTCCTTGGCCATCGACTTCTTGAAGTGCGGCAGGTGCTTCTGCTGCGCCTCGAGCATCAGCTCGCGATACTGGCCATAGATGATGTCGGTGTCGTGCAGCGTGACGCCGGCAATGGTCGGCGAGGCGAAGACCGGCAGCTCGATGCCGCGGTCGGCCAGCTTCTGCGCGCTCTCGGCGAGCAGCTCGTGCATCATCATCATGGCGAGGACGGTCGAGGAACCCGCGACCGGGCGGCTCCAGCCCTTGATCGGAACGATGGCGTCCTCGATCGGTGCACCGGTGTCGATGACGATGTCCGCCGCATGCGGCAGCCGCTTGCCCGAGGAGTGCGAGGCCGGCTTGTCCATGTTCGACTTGGCGGTGATCGCGATCACCGTCAGTCCCCGCTTCTTGGCATAGAGCGCCGCCTCGATGCCCGAGGCGTTGCTGCCCGAATGGCCGAACACGACCAGCGTATCGCCGGGATTGAGCGGCTGATGGTCGAGGAACTTGTCGGCGTAATTCTCGGTCCGCTCCAGCCAGAGCAGCTCGCGCACGCCGCCGGCACCGAGGATGTTGTGCCACATCACGCGGGGATCGGTCAGCGGGTTGAAGCCGAGATAGGAGCCATAGCGCGGATAGGTCTCCTGCACCGGCAGCACCGAGTGGCCCGAGCCGTAGAGGTGCACGAGGCCGCGATTGGCGAGCGTCTCGGCCACGGCCGAGGATGCCTTGGCGAAGGCCTCGGCATTGGCCTCGGCGGCCTGTTCCGCGATCTTCACGAGGCGGCTGATATAGAGCGTGGACATGGGAAGCCCTTCTTCTTTCGGTGGGGTTGAGGGTCAGATGTGGAGGGTCGAGCGGATCTCGTAGCGATCGGCCCGCATGGTCGAGATGGCGTATTCGAACGGTCCGCCGCGGTCATAGGCGATGCGCTCCACCTCGAAGGCCGGTGTGCCGGCGGCCTGCTGGATGAGCTCGGCATCGGCCTCGGCGACGCGGCCGACGCGGTAGACTTCCTTCGCCTTCACGGGCGTGATGCCGCAGTTTTCCTTGAGCCAGGTGTAGAGCGACTGCACTTCGTGCGCGGCTTCGTAGAGACCGGGGACCCGCGCCTCGGGGAGGTGCGCGGTCTGGATGCCGATCGGCATGCCGTTGCCGAGGCGCAGGCGGCGCAGCTGGACGACCGTGTCTCCGGCCGCGATCTCAAGCGCGTCGGCCACCTCCTGGTCGGCGGCCAGCAGCCGCGCCTCGAGAAGCCGTGTGCCGGGCGAAAGCGCCAGCGTCTTCATCTCCTCGGTGAAGGAGGTGAGGCCGCGCACACCGGCCACCATGGTCGCGGCGCGCACGAAGGTGCCCCTGCCATGCTCGCGGCGCAGGAAGCCGGCCTCCTCGAGATTGCGCAGAGCGTGGCGCACAGTGATGCGCGAGATGCCGAGCAGTTCGCAGAGCCGGTCCTCGTTGGGGATCTGCATCCCCGCCGTCCATTCGCCGCGCTCGATGAGGCCGCGCAGCGCCGTTTCGGCTTGGTGCCAGAGCGGTTCGGGACGGCGGCGATCGGGCTTTTCCAGAGTCACGATGTCAGTCATTCATGCTTCTCCAGTCGCTGCCCGCCGCGCCGGCGAAGGCCGCGCCGACAAGGCCGGCCGAGGATCCGAAATGGGCGGCCCGCAGCGGAACGCCGCGCAGATGCGGCGGCAGCTGCCGGTCGAGTGCCGCGGAGATCTTAGGTCCGAGCATGTCGAGCGCGCGGGCGACCCCGCCCGCCAAGATCACGACCGCCGGATCGAGCAGCCCGACGGCGCCGGCCAGCGCGGTGCCGAGCGCCGCGGCCGGCGCATCGAGGGCCGCGAGCGCACGGGCGTCGCCGCCGCGCGCCGCGGCGATCAGCTCTTCGCCGGCCTGAAGGCCGATCGATCGGGCTGCGGCATCGAGCGCCCGCCCGGAGGCGTGCCGTTCCAGCCAGCCGGAGACGTCCTCGCCCGGGTCTTCGAGGTCGGCGGCGGCCCAGCCGAAGGAGCAGGCCCCGCCGCCGGCCCCGGCGATGATGCGGCCGCCCGCCAGCACGGCCGAGCCGATGCCGGTGCCGATCGCGACGAGCAGCGCGTCGCCGGCGCCCAGCGCCGCGCCGGCCTTCGCCTCCGCGAGCAGGGCAAACTGCGCGTCGTTGCCGAGCCCGACCGTGACGGCAGGCAGCGCGACCGAAAGATCGAGACCGTCGAGCCACGGCAGGTTGGGCACCCAGCGGCAGAGCGTGCCGCGCGCGAGCCCCGGTACGCCGAGGCCGAGCCGATCGGCCTGCGTTTCCGCCAGAAGTCGCTCGACAAGGGCGAGGAAGGTCGCCCGGTCGCGCGGCGCGGGACCGGTCTCCAGCGTCGCGACCAGCGAGGGATCGGACGTGAAGGCCGTGGCCGCGCGATAATGCGTGCCGCCGAGGTCGATGGCGAGGATCCGGCTCATCGCTGCGCACCGCTCCCGACCGGCGGCATGAAGAGGCCGGCACCGGCATTCCAGGAATGCGACATGGTCATGAAGGCCTGCGCATAGGTGCTCCCGCGAAGGCAGCCTCTGAGGCGATAGAGCGAGGCGTAATAGTCCATGTAGGGAAAGGAGCTCAGCCCGCGCGCCAGCTCGTACTTCTCGGCGGCCGCGCGCCAGGGGGCGAAGCCCGGCGTGACGTCGACCAGATGCTGCGGCTCGAAGCCCTCGTCGTCCTCCCAGTTCTCGCCGAACAGGAGCAGGCCGGGACTATGGGCGGGCAGGGCGCGTTCGAGCGTCGGCAGCGCGGCGTAGAAAACGCCGTTTTTGGTGAGCTCGCAGGCGGCGCGATGGTCCTTGTGCCAGCTCCCCTTCCAGTGCGTGACGACCACCTCGGGCCGCAGCTCGCGGATCACGTCGCAGACCCTGAGCGCCGTCGCCTCGTCGTCGGGGAGGAAGGCGTCCGGCAGATCGAGCCCCCGCCAGCGGGCGCCGAGCAGCGCCGCGGCTTCGCCCGCCTCGCCCCGCTTCTGCTCGGCGTAGAGCGCCGGCGCGAGGCAGCGGTGCCCCTGCTCGCCCATGGTGAGGTGGAGGAACGTGACCTCCGCGCCGCCGGCCGCGGCGACGAAGGCCATCGGCCCGGCAATGACCTCGGCATCGAAGGCATGGGCGCCGACCACGAGGATGCGCCGTGCGGCATAGATCTGCGTCTCGATCACTTCACGGCTCCCTGAATGCCTGCGCCCTCGCGGATCTGCCGCGCCAGAACCAGATACATCGCCGTGACGGGTGCGAGCGAGATCGCCAGCGAGGCGAACACCATTCCCCAGTCGGTCCGGAACTGGCCGACGAAATTGGTGATGGCGAGCGGCACCGTCTTCAGATCGTTGTCGAAGATCAGGATCAGCGGGAAGAAGAAGTCGTTCCACACCGCGATGGTGGTGAAGATCGCGACGATGGCGACGGCTGGCGCGACGATCGGCACGATGATGCTGAAGAGGATGCGCAGTTCGCCGGCGCCGTCGATGCGCGCCGCCTCCTCGAGTTCGCGCGGCAGGACGCGCATGAAATTCGCGAAGATGAAGACGGCGAACGGGATGCGGATCGACGCATAGACGAGCATCAGCCCGAACAGCGAATCGAGAAGGCCGAGCGCGCGCATCAGCGTGAAGAGCTCGACCGATGCGAGTCGGATCGGCAGCATGATGCCGGCGAGGAACAGCGCCAGCATGGAAGTGCCCCAGCCGAGCTGGAAGCGGCTGAGCGGATAGGCCGCCATCGCGGAGACGACCAGTGTGATGATCACCGCGCCCGCGGTGACGATGAAGCTGTTGACGAGGTTGCGGCCGAGATTGGCGCGCTCCCATGCGCTAACGAAATTGTCGAGCGTGAACCGCGCCGGCAGGCCGAGCGGATCCGCATAGATTTCCTGCGTCGTCTTGAGGCAGGAGACCACCAGCACATAGAGCGGCAGCATCACGATCGCCGTCCAGAGCAGCAGCACCAGCCAGCGCGGCAGGGTGGCGAAGAAGCGGGACATCGTCATGGGCGCACGCTCAGCCGGTCGAAGCCGCGCAGCATCAGGACGGAGCCGACCGACAGCAGCAGGAAGAGCAGCGTGCCGAGGGCGAGTGCGAGGCCGATATCGGTGATGCCCACGGAGCCCTCGGCGCCGAAGGCGAGGCGATAGAACCAGGTGACCAGCGTGTCGGTGGAATAGTTCGGATTCCCCTGAACGCCCTGCATGACATAGACGATGTCGAACTGGTTGAAGGTGTTGATGAAGGAGAGCGTCGTCACCGACGAGATCGAGGGCACGAGCAAGGGCAGCGCGATCGTGAACAGCATGCGGCCATAGCCGGCGCCATCGAGGCGCGCCGCCTCGAAGACCTCGTAGGAAATCTGCCGGAGCCCGGCGGTGAAGATGAGGACGGGCAGGCCCATCCAGTTCCACGCGTCGATGGCGATGAGCATCCACAGCGCCCATTGCGAGTCGCCGAGCACCGTCAGCCGGCCCTCGTGCAGGCCGAGCGTGTTGAGCCCCCATTCGACGGCGCCGTTCGGCGCGAGCAGCAGGCGCCAGAGCGCGCCGACGATGACCGGGCTCAGCATGGCCGGGAAGAAGAAGACGGACTGGAAAAACGCTGCGCCCTTGCGGCTCCAGAACAGCAGATAGGCGAAGAACAGGCCGATGCCGTTCTGCAGCACCATGATGCCGACGAACCACAGCACATTGTGGCCGAGCGCGCCGAACATGCGGTCCGAATTCGGGAATTCGAACAGGCGAACGAAGTTGCCGAGGCCGATGAAGCCCATCTGGCGCAGGCCGCGCCACTGGAACAGGCTGCCCCAGAGCGAGGTCAGCAGCGGATAGAGGACGAACAGTCCGTAGAGCGCCAGCGCCGGCAGGACGAAGGCGAGTGCCAGCGCGTGCCGCGACATCGGAGCCTTGTCTGAATATCGGCCGGAACCGGTCATGTTCGGCGCCTTCGGGGATGCGGCGGGGGATGAGAAGGGTAGGGGCGGGCGGACCCGCCCCTTGTCGTCTTTTCAGGCCGATCAGGGCTTCGGCTTGAACCAGGTGTCGACCGCGGTCTGCACGTCCGAAGCGAGCTTCTCCGGGGTGATCTTGCCTTCGACCATGTCGATCACCTCGGCCTGGATGACGGACGAGGCGGTCGGCGCCTGCCAGCGGAAGCCGACCAGCGACAGGTAGGGCGTGGTGTTCGCCTGCATCGCGATCATCTCCTCGAGGACGGGATCGTTCGAGGTGACGTTCGGACGGGCCGCCGGCCAGCCGAGTTCATCGGCGAAGCGCTGGGCGAATTCGGGCGAAGCCATCCAGTTGAGGACCTTGGTCGCGGCGTCCTTGTTCTGGCTTTCCGCGACGAGGCCGTAGGAGCCGTCCGAGAAGGCGGCGACCAGCGGCTTGTCGGTCGCCTCGTCGCCCGGGAACGGGAAGACGGAGAACTTCAGGTCCGGATTCTGCGCCTTGAAGCTGCCGTTCTCCCACGAACCGCCGAAGAACATCGCGGCCTTGCCGTTGATGAACTGCTGGGTCGAGGTCGTGTAGTCGACGCCGGCGAAGCCCTCCGAGTAATAGGGCTTCAGATCGGCGAAGCGCTTCAGGGTCGCGATGTAGCGCGGATCCTCGAAATTCGCCTTGCCGCTCATCATCTCGTTGTAGAAGCCGGCGCCGTAGATGGTCGGGCCGATCATGCCGACGCCGATCTCGAGCGCCCAGGCGGAGCCCTGCGCACCGCCGCTGGCGATCGGCGTGACGCCGGCGGCCTTCAGCTTCTCGGCGGCGGCCACGAACTCGGCATAGGTCTTCGGAACCGCGATGCCGTTCGCGGCGAAGATGTCGGTGTTGTAGAAGACGCCGAGCACCGGCACCGAATAGGGCACGCCGTAGAACTTGCCGTCGGAGACCGCGGTCGCGCCGCCGGTCGCCGTCGCCGGCATCTCGGCCAGCGCCGGGACGCGGTCGTTCAGCGGCTCTAGATAGCCGCCTTCGACCAGCGGCTGAAGCTCGCCATAGGCCTTGAGCTGGGCGATGTCCGGGCCCTTGCCGCCGCGCAGCGCCGTCGACAGGCGGTTCTGGTAGTCGGCGTCGGGCGTGAACTGCAGGTTGATCTTGATATCCGGATTGGCGGCTTCGAACGTATCGAAGATGCGGTTCATCGCCGCCTCGTCCTCGGTCCGCCAGCTCCAGATCGTTACCGTCTCTTCGGCGAAGGCGGCTCCCGCCGCTGAAACGCCGACGAGGATCGCCGCGCCGAAGGCGACCAGGCTGCGTGCTCGCACCATCATTGTACTCCCTGCGGATATGAGGCCGGTCCCTTTCCGGCCACCTATTCCAAACAGACCCTGCCCAGGGTGTAAATAGGTTATAACGTCATATCGTAATAATGTGACCGGCGAGGTCATCCCTTGACGCCCGAGGCGACGACGCTGTCGACGAAGAAGCGCTGAAGGAAGATGAAGAGGACCACCGGCGGCAGGACGGCGAGCGTGCTGCCGGCCATCACGAGCCCGGTGTTCATGGCGCCGCGGTTGTAGGAAAGCAGCCGCGAGAGCGAGATCACGATCGGATAGGCGTCGGTGTTGCCCTGCAGGACCGTGAGCGGCCAGAGATAGCTGTTCCAGTGATAGACGAAGGCGAACAGCGTCAGCGCGGCGATAGCCGGCAGGACGGAGGGCGCGACGATCTGGAAGACGATCCGAAGCTCCGAGGCGCCGTCGATGCGCGCCGCCTCGATGAGATCGTCCGGCACGCCGCGGATGAACTGGCGCATCAGGAAGATGCCGAAGGCGTTGGCGAGGTTCGGCACCACGACGCCGGCGAGCGAGGCGTTGAGGCCGAGATAGCCGACGATCCGGTAGAGCGGGATCAGCGTCACGATCGGCGGCAGGAACATGGTGGCGATCAGCACCGCGAACAGCTTGTCGCGATGGCGGAAGCGGTATTTCGCGAAGCCGTAGCCGGCCATCAGGCTGGTGACGATGATTGCCGCCGTCGTCAGCGTCGCGATCAGCGCCGAGTTCACGATCGAGCGGCCGAGATTGATGACGCCGGCGACCTGGCCATAGGCATCGAGGCTCGGCGAGGCCGGCAGCCAGACCGGCGGCACCTGCATCGTCTCCTGCGGCGTCTTCAGGCTCGTCAGCAGCATCCAGGCGAGCGGGAAGGCGGCGGCGACGGCGATTGCGACGATGAGAAGCGTCAGCGCGGCTTTTCCGGGCGTCCAGGATCGCGACATGCGGGGGAGGGCGTGTGCGGTGCTCATGCCGTGCGCGCCTCCCGGGCCTTGGCGAAGGCGAAGAGGGCGCCGACGGCGACGGCGAGCGAGATCATCAGCGTGACCGCCATGGCCGAGCCGAGACCGCCCTGCGCGCGTTCGATGCCGACGCGGCGGATGTGATAGGTGAGGACATTGGTGGAATTGACCGGTCCGCCCTGCGTGATGAGCGCGACGGGCTCGAACACCTGCACCGCGTTGATCACCGCGATCACGGCCGAGAAGAGCAGGGTATTGCCGAGCAGAGGCAGCGTTACGAACAGGAAGCGCTGAAGGGCATTGGCGCCGTCGATCCGCGCCGCCTCGTGCAGCGATCCGGGGATCTGCGTCAGGCCGGCGACGACGAGCACCGTGAAATAGCCGACCTGCTGCCAGACATTGAGCAGGACGATCGAGAAGAGCGCCGTCTTCGGCGAGGAAAGCCAGGTCTGGGGCGGGATGCCGATCCAGCCGATGATCTGGTTGATCGGGCCTTCGGTCGGCGAATAGAGCTTCGAGAAGACGAGCGCCACCGCGATCATCGGGACCATGTAGCTCGAGAAGAGCACCGTGCGCAGCAGGATGCCGCCCGGCGCCAGCTTCTGGTGCACGAGCAGGCCGAACAGCACCGAGAGCGGCAGGATCAGGACCACCGAGCCGAGGGTGTAGAGCGCGGTATTGAGGAGCGCCGCCTTGAAGTCGCGGCCGACCGAGCTCTGCGAGAAGATGTCGAAGAAATTGGCAAGGCCGACATAGCGGGCCGTCTCGAAACCGGTCTGCGTCGACCAGGCGGTGAAGGCGAGCAGGATGGTGAGCACCATCGGCGCCAGCACGAAGACCGCGATCAGCCCCGTCGCCGGCGCGAGCATGGTGATGGTCGATCGAAGGGACTGGCTGTGCATGAAGATCGCTTGTTGCGGAAGGTCGCCGGGCGCTGGAGGATGGTCATGGCCGGGCCGCGCCCGGCCATGACGAAGCGTGGGGACGTCGCCGTCCCTGGACGGACGGCTACTGCGCGGCGCGGCCGAGGATCTCGACGGCGTCGGACTGCGCGGTCTTCTGCGCGTCGGCTGCGCTGAGCTGGCCGAACTGCACGGCCTCCAGCGTCTTCTGCAGCGCTTCCGAGAATTCCTGGCCGCCGAGGACGACCGGGAACGGCTTCGCGTCGGCGAGCGTCTCGGTATAGCCCTTCAGGAACGGGTCGGAGGCGAGGCGGTCGGCGAAGGCGGCGCCGTCGGAGGTGCGCGAGGGAAGGATGCCCATCGACATCAGGATGTCCCCCATCGCCGAGGCGCCGTTCGGGCCCGAGGTCGGGCCGTTCAGCCAGGCGAGGAAGTCCCAGGCCGCCTTCTGCTCCTCGGCCGAAGCCTTGGCGTTGACGACGGTCATCCAGGAATAGGAGATCGAGCGCGCCTTGTCGCCCGAGGGGCCGACCGGGATCGGCGCGGTGGCGATGTCGGCGAACTTGTCGCCCATGCCGGCCTTGAGCGCCGATTCCCACCAGTTCGCCATGATGATCATGCCGGTCTTGCCGGAGACGAAGCTGTCGAGGAACGGACCGGTCGTGTTGGCGTCGGCCGTCGCCATGGCCGGGTCGCTCCAGCCCGACTTGATGAGCTTCTCGTAGAGGGCGAACGTCTCGGCCGCCTGCTTCGAGTCGAGCGCCGGCTTGCCGTCCACGACCAGCTCGCCGCCGTTGGACACGAGCAGCGAGGCGAAGGGATGCAGCACGCCCGCCGCCCAGGAATTGATCATGCCGAAGCCCTGCTGGCCCTTCGACTTGTCGGTCAGCTTCTCGGCCGCGACGAGGAACTCGTCCCAGGTCTTGGGGGCCTCGGTGATGCCGGCCGCCTCGAACATCTTCTTGTTGTAGTTGAGCGCGTAGACGTCGATCTCGTTCGGGATGCCGTAGAGCGTGCCCTTGATCGAGGCGGCGCCGATGACGCCGGCCGGCCAGTTGGCCTTGGTTTCGGTGGCGATCGCCTCCGGAACCGGCGCGACGAGCCCGTCCTTCACGAGATCCGGCAGCCAGGCGTCGTAGATGCCGGCGATGGTGGCGCCGCCCGAGCCGCCGCCCGACGAGCGCAGCGTGGTCAGGAGATCGCCGAACGGCACGGCCCGTACCGTGATGGTCGTGTCGGGGTGATCCTTGGCATAGGTGGCAGCCGCGGCCTCGAGCTTCGCGACCGTCTCGGGCGACCAGTGGGTAAGGAAGGAAACGTCCACCGCATGGGCAAGGACGCTGCCCGAAAGCAGGAGGACCGCGGTGCCGGCGGCACGCGCGATGGTCCGGAACATCTGCATGTTGAATTCTCCCTGCGCGATCCGGCTTGGCGCCGGCTGACACTGAGAGTTATGACGTTATAACGACTTCGGCGCAAGAGGCTTGCGAGGGCGTTGCCACCGTCGGCGCGGGGTATCACGGGGCAAGGTGGCGCCTGCCACGGGCATGCCGGGAGCGGCTTCCGCGCGCCTTGTCATGCAGCCGATCTGGCAGCGAGGGAATGGAGGGGCGCCCCCCCCTCGCGAGGGATGCAGCGACGCGACCAGCCGGCGCGGCCGGTTGGTCGCGTCGCGCGGCGGTCGGGGCCGCCGAAAGCTGTGCGAAGCCCGGGCCGGCGCGTCCGCCAGGGCTGCGCCGGCCGATCTTCAGGGTCCGGCCGAGGGCCGGACCTCGGTCACGGCAGGATGTAGCCGGCTGCCGTGAAGAGGCGGTACCAGTCGTGGCGCGAGAGCTCGACATCGGCGCCCGCCGCCGCTTCCTTGACGCGCTCGGGGCGCGTGGTGCCGAGCACCACCTGCATCTTCGCCGGATGGCGGGTGATCCAGGCGAGTGCGATGCCGGTCGGCGTGACCTTGTGCGTCTCGGCAAGCTCGTCGAGCACCGTGTTCAGCTCCGGATAGGCCTCGCGGTCACCGATGAAGGAGCCGTCGAAGAAGCCCTTCTGGAACGGCGACCAGGCCTGGAGCGTGATGCCGTGCAGCCTACAATAGTCGAGGATGCCGTTGTCGCGGTCGATGGACTGGTCGAGACCCTTCATGTTGGTCGCGACGCCGGCGGCGATCAGCGGAGCATGGGTGATCGAAAGCTGCACCTGGTTGAACAGCAGCGGCTGCTTCACCGCCGATTTCAGCAGCGCGATCTGGCCCGGCGTCTGGTTGGAGACGCCGAAATGGCGGACCTTGCCGGCGCTTTCCAGCGTGTCGAAGGCGCTCGCGACCTCGTCCGGCTCGACCAGCGCGTCCGGGCGATGGAGGAGCAGCACGTCGATGTAGTCGCAGCGCAGCGCCGCCAGCGACTCGTCGACCGTCTTCAGGATGTGTTCCCTGGAGAAGTCGAAGGCGCCCTTGCGGATGCCGGCCTTGGTCTGGATGACGACGCGCTCGCGCTCGGACGGCGTGAAGCGCACCGCCTCGCCGAACTGCTCCTCGGCGCCATGCGGCCGGTCGCCATAGACATCGGCATGATCGAGGAAGTTGATGCCGGCGTCGCGCGCCGTATCGACGAGGGTGCGGATCGCCGCCGCATCCATGCTGGCGATGCGCATCAGGCCGAGAATGACGCTGGAGACCGGGAAATCGATCCCGGGAATGGTGTAGGTCTTCATGAAAGGGGCCTCGTGGTGGAGGGGAGCCACGGTCCGCGCTCGTCCGCGCGGCATGGAGCGGGCGCGACGGCGTGGCCGCGTCCCGTTCCGCCCTTTCTCCCCCGGCAACGCCCCCGACGCAAGACGCGATGCGGACGTGTTGAAAACGCAGCAGCCGGCAGATCAGGCCAGCGATATTATGAGCCGGCTCATGATGCTGCCTTCCCACCACATGGGGAAGTTGGTCCCCCACTTGTTGTTGTAGAGATTGATCGCGACGCCGGCGGCAAAGGATGGCGGGGCGGGATGGAACGGCATGAAGGCAATGTCGGCCGGGGCCACGTGCATGCTGTCGAGCGGCTCGATGGCGAGACGCATGTCGCCGACGGCACAGGCGATCGACTGGACGGCCTGCAACTGCCCGCCGCCCCGCGCCACGACATCGCCGGCGCCGCCCGTCCGTCCGAGCTTCTCGAAGCTCCAGTCATGGCCGTCGCGCGGCGTCACGAGCAGGAACCCAGCCTCGGGCATGCGGTTGGCGGGCTTGTCGTACAGGACGAGCGCGATCTCGACCCGATCAGGCCCGAGCGCCGTCAGCCGCAGGGCGTGACGGCGCGGGCCGCCGAGAAGCTGCCGCGCCTCGTCCGGGAGTTCGGCCAGCGCGGTGCGATCCTGCGCGATTCCCGAAAGGTGCCCGGCGAAGCGCGCGGTGCGGGCCGTCCGCGCCGAGGCGAGGCCCGGCTTGTCATGGTCGAGGATCGCCCATTCGATGCGATGCTGGAGATAGGCATCGAGGTGCTTCTGCAGTTCGGCGGCATCGTAGCTCTCGTGGCGATAGCCGAAGAGGCAGCCGTCAACGCCCTCGATCCGCCGTCCATCCGGCGCCACCAGCGCCGCGATGTCGCCGGTCTCGCCGTCCAGTTCGGCCGTCCAGCCGCCGTCCGAGAGGCGCGTGCCGGCGGCGACGCTCGCAGGCTCCGGCGCCGGTTCGGTCTCGGCGAGCGCGGCGTCCGCCGCTGCGCGGTCGGCGGGAACCAGATGGCCGAGCGCGGCCTCCAGATAGCCGCGCTGCTCGGCCCATGATTGCTCGGTGAAGGCGAACCGATAGTCGGCGGCGCGCATCGCATCGAAATCGGCGCGGTCCCACGCGGTCTCGTCGCGCAGATAGCTCTTGATGTCGACGCCCCAGGTGTGTTCGGCGATCATGGTGAGGCCGCGGCCGAAGGCGCGACGCTCCGCCGTCGGCTCGGCCTCGAACCGGTCGTAGAGGCGCGCAAGAGCGCGGTAGCGCGCGAGCTTCGATGGATCGGAGGCGGTGCCGTGGATCCAGCTGTCGCCGATCTCCTTCTCGACGACCGGAAGCTCGGCGCGGCGCGCCCACATGATCTCGCCGAAAGCGTCGAGCGTGGAGGCGCGGATCACGGCGCCGGGATTCTCGTGCCGCAAATGGCGCAGTGTCTCCACGGTCTGCGGAACGCTCTGCGGGCCGATATTGTCGTTGGTGTGCGCGAAGCTGAGCCCGACATCCGGTCCTGCCGGGAAGTCCGTGGCGCCATAGGAGCCCTGATACATGACGACGACTTCGGAGCCGTCGCCGGCGCGCCAGCGGAAGATCGGCGGCACGTCCGGAACGGGGCTCGCCGTGTTGACCCCGAGATGCAGGAAGCGGACGCCCGCCTCGGCCAGCAGGGGCACCATGCCGATCGTGTGGCCGGGCACGTCGGTCATCTTGGCCGCGGTCGTCTTGCGGCCGAAGCGGCGGTCGAGGATCTCGGCATAGGAGAGGCCGGCCCGGAAGAGCGCGGGCGTCATCAGCTCGGTATGGGTCGTGAAGGGCAGCGCATGCCATGTGACGAGCCCGCGCTCGATGGCCGCCTCCAGCCGCTTCACCTTCTCCAGCGGCTGCGTCTCCAGATGATCGAAGATCAGCCAGGCGCCGGTCGTCCAGATGAAGGCGGGGGTCTCCGGCGCCTCGCGGTGGAAATGCTCGCCCGTCGCGATCGCCTGCGGGATGAACTG
Organism: Kaistia geumhonensis; assembly: GCF_030815145.1. Taxonomy (NCBI): domain Bacteria; kingdom Pseudomonadati; phylum Pseudomonadota; class Alphaproteobacteria; order Hyphomicrobiales; family Kaistiaceae; genus Kaistia; species Kaistia geumhonensis. Next base: position 3,622,909 of record NZ_JAUSWJ010000001.1, read on the forward strand.
CTCGTGATACTGGCGCCGCACGCGGGCGGCGTGGTCGGTGAAGCCGATATCGAGATGGGTCTTGAAGACGAGATGAATGATGGGAGCGGTCATGGTCCGGCCGATCTTGCGCGCTGGCGTGGTCGGCGGTGACCAAGCATGGCCGCCGATGCCTGTCCAGTGGCCGGGAAACGGTACTGCACTATTCGGTATCGGTTGTTCCGCCCGCCTGTTAAGCTCTGGCGCCTCGTTCGGGGAGAACGCGACAATGCTGGCGCGACACCCTTCGGTACTTTGCAGATGAGCCGCGTCTTCAGGCTCGTGCTCATCAAGCCGTCGCATTACGACGACGACGGTTATGTCATCCGCTGGTACCGCTCGATGATCCCGTCCAATTCGCTCGCGAGCCTTTACGGTCTCGCGCTCGATTGCGACCGGCGCGGCGTGCTCGGCGACGATGTCTCGATTGCCATTACCGCCATCGACGAGACGAATACGCGCGTCCGTATCGACGAGATCGTCAGGGACTTCGCGGCCAACGGCAATTTCGGACTGGTCGGCCTCGTCGGCGTGCAGTCGAACCAGTATCCGCGCGCGCTCGACCTGGCGCGGCCGCTGCGCGAAGCCGGGATCGCGGTCGCCATGGGCGGCTTTCATGTCTCGGGCTGCCTCGCGATGCTGCCCGACCTGCATGTCGACCTCCAATCGGCGCTCGATCTCGGCGTCAGCCTCTTCGCAGGCGAGGCGGAAGACCGGCTCGATCGCGTGCTGCTCGACGCGGCGGCCGGCACGCTTGAGCCGCTCTACAACCACATGGACGATCTTCCCGGCATCGACGGCACGCCGCCGCCTTTCCTGCCGGCGAGCTATGTGACGAAGACCCTCGGCGGGAACACCAGCTTCGATGCCGGGCGGGGCTGTCCCTTTCAGTGCTCGTTCTGCACGATCATCAACGTGCAGGGCCGCAAGTCGCGCCGCCGCTCGCCGGACGACATCGAGGCCCTCATCCGCGAAAACCTCTCGCAGGGCATCCACAACTACTTCATTACGGATGACAACTTCGCCCGCAACCGCGACTGGGAGATCATCCTCGACCGCATCATCAAGATGCGCGAGGAGCAGGGTCTCAAGATCGGCCTCATGGTCCAGGTCGATACGCTCTGCCACCGCATTCCGAACTTCATCGAGAAATGCAAGCGGGCGGGCGTCACGCGCGTCTTCATCGGGCTCGAGAACATCAACCCCGACAACCTGATGGCCGCCAAGAAGCGGCAGAACAAGATCACCGAATACCGGACGATGCTGCTCGCCTGGAAGGCGCAGGGCATCATCACCTATGCCGGCTACATCCTCGGCTTCCCGAACGACACGCCGGACAGCATCCGCCGCGACATCGGCATCATCCAGCGCGAACTGCCGCTCGATATCCTGGAGTTCTTCTTCCTGACGCCGCTGCCGGGCTCGGAGGATCACCAGACCTTGCATCGCAAGGGCGTTGCGATGGACGCCGATCTCAACAAATACGACCTCGAACATGCCGTGACGGCCCATCCGCGCATGAGCCAGGCGGAGTGGGAGGGCATCTATGGCGAAGCCTGGTCGCTCTTCTACACGCCGGAGCACATGACGACGATCCTGAGACGCGCCGCGGCGACCGGGGTCAAGACCAGCAGCATCGCCAAGCTCCTGATGTGGTTCTCGACCTCGGTCGCGGTCGAGAAGGTCCATCCGCTGCAGGGCGGGGTCCTGCGCCTTCGCCATCGGAGCGACCGCCGCCCGGCGCTCGGCCTCGAGCCGGCCTGGCGGTTCTATCCGCGCGAGGCGTGGGGGATCGTTACGAAATCGGCGCGGCTCCTCGCCCTCTATGCCCGGCTCGATCGCGTCAGGCGCCGCATCGAGGCCGATCCGGAGCGCAGGGCGTATCGCGACCAGGCGCTGATGCCGGTCGCGGAGGACGAGACCGAGGTTCTGGAGCTGTTCAACCAGAACGACGCGGCGCGCAATGCCGTGCGCCACGCGCACCACCTCGCCGAGGTGACGCAGCACGGCTGACGCCGCCGGGCGACGCGCTCTGGAACATGCCTCTCCCGGGAGGGTTACGTCCGTGACCCATCCCCGACGAAAGAGGCTTCCCATGAACGAGCGACCCACTCCCCCCTTCGAGACGCAGCCCCAGCCCATGCCCGGCACCACCGCCGCCATGAAGCCGATCCCCGACCATGGCGAGGAGAGCTACAAGGGCTCCGGCCGCCTCAAGGGCCTCAAGGCCGTGATCACCGGCGGCGACAGCGGCATCGGACGCGCCGTAGCCATCGCCTATGCACGCGAGGGCGCCGATGTCCTCATCTCCTATCTCAACGAGGATGCGGACGCGGAAGCGACGCGGAAGCTGGTCGAGGCGGAGGGGCGCAAGGCCGTGCTCGTCGCGGGCGACATCCAGGATCCGGCCCATTGCCGGGCGATCATCGATAGGGCGGTCAAGGAACTCGGCGGCATCGACATCCTCGTCAACAACGCCGCCCATCAGGCGAGCTTCTCCTCGATCGAGGAGATCAGCGACGAGGAATGGGACCTGACCTTCCGCGTCAACATCCACGCGATGTTCTACCTGACCAAGGCCGCGGTCCCGCATATGACCAGGGGCGGGTCGATCATCAACACCGCCTCGATCAACTCGGATTCGCCCAGCCCGCATCTCCTCGCCTATGCGACGACCAAGGGCGCCATCCAGAATTTCACCGCCGGGCTCGCACAGATGCTCGCGGAGAAGAACATCCGCGCCAACTGCGTGGCGCCGGGGCCGATCTGGACGCCGCTCATTCCATCGACCATGCCCGAGGACAAGGTGAAGAACTTCGGCAAGCAGGTTCCGATGCAGCGGCCGGGCCAGCCGGCCGAGTTGCAGACCGCCTATGTCATGCTCGCCGATCCTCAGTCGAGCTATGTTTCGGGCGCCACCATCGCGGTGACGGGCGGCAAGCCGATCCTCTGACCGCCGATCGCCTCGGCCGGGCCGCCGCATCCCTGAACGGGTGCGGCGGCCCTTTCATTTTGCGCGGGCGCCGTCAGGCGATCAGCCGCGACGGATCGGCGTCGGTCGGCAGGATGCGGACGATCTCGACCGGCTTCTCGGTTGCAAGGCGCGCCGAGAGTTTCTCGCGCATGAGCTCCGGCCAGGACCGCTGCACCGCGCCCGCCTTGCCGCGCTCGGCCCAGAACCGGCAGAGCAGGACGAGGCCGGACTGCGTCGCCTTGTCGAGCGCCACCTCGGGCGGCGGCTGCTGGCTGACGTCGGGCGCCGCGAGCGTCGCCTCGCGCAGCGTCGCGCGGGCGAGTTCGACATCGGCGCCGGCCGGCAGGTTGACCTGATAGGCGATCAATCGCGCCCGCGACTGGCTGTGGTTGCGCAGCGCCACGTTCCAGATGGTCGAATTGGGCGCGAAGATCACCACGCCGTCATAGGTGACGAGGCGACAGGCGAAGAGGCCCATTTCCTCGATCGTGCCTGCGATGTTGCCCGAGACCTGCTCGATATAGTCGCCGGCCCGGAACGGGCGCAGCCAGAGGAGCATGATGCCGGCGGCGATGTTGGTGAGCGTGCCCTGAAGCGCGAGGCCGATCGCAAGGCCGGCGGCGCCGAGCACGGCGAGCAGCGAGGCGGTCTGCACGCCGAGCTGGCCAAGCGTCGCGATCGCGGTCAGCACGATGATCGCATAGCGCACCACGGCGCCCAGCACCGGCCGGACCGTGCGGTCGATATGGGCGACGGTGCCGCCATAGCCGGAAACGAAGCGGCCGGCGAAGCGGGCGAGGGTGATGCCGGCGACGAGAACGATGAGCGCGGTGAGCAGGCGTGGAAGGAAGGCGACGCTCCAGGTCCAGGCCATGGCGGCGCCGGCATTGAGATCAGGCGGTGTGACGATCGGGTCCAAGGGTTCTAGCTCCGCTGCGTGGATTATCCCGCAACGCAGCATGGCCGCGATCGATCCCGCCTCCGGCGGGAACCAGCCGGCGGTGACGATGTTGGCTGCATATCGCAACCGATCGTCGGAGGGCGGGTCATGACTGTTGCCAGATATCAGGTTCTGCCGCGCGAGGACCATTGGGTCGTTCGTCACGACGAAGACGTCGCCGGGCCGTACATCACCAAGCAGGCCGCTTTCGACGCCGCGGTGAGCACCGCGGGCCGCGCCATGGCCGAAGGCTACGCCGTGGAGCTGACGGTGGCCTCCGGCGCCGACGGGCGCGCTGCCTGAATGACCATTCCTCCGGGCTCCGATCCTCCGGCCAGGCTTTGCTGCGCGCTGCCCTATCGGCTGCGCAGCGATCACGTCGAAATCCTTCTCATCACGGATCGCGCCGGGCGATGGATCCTTCCCAAGGGCCATATGCGCCCGAGCGAAGCCCCGTTTCAGGCGGCGGAGCGCGAGGCCTGGGAGGAGGCGGGTGTCCGGGGTTCGATCGACGTGCTCCCCATCGGTGGCTTCGACCATGCCGGGGAGGGCGGGACGGAACACGTCCTCGTCTATCCGCTCGGCGTCGCCGAGGAGGCTGCGGCCTGGCCTGAGTCCGATCGCCGCCGTCGCCGCTGGGCGCGGGCCGAGGAAGTATCGCGGCTGGTGTCGCGCGATCTCGCGCCACTGGTCGAGGAATTCGCCGCCGATACAGACGCGATGCTCGGCGATGGCGCCGACAAGGGGTTCGATCGCAATTGACCACGCTGACGAGTGAACGGGTCGCCGCTGCGAATGAGGCGGCCGAAGGAGTGTCGACACGGTTTCATCCGGTCGCCACGGGGCTTCTCGCGCCGGGACGCAATGCCTGGCGCAGCGAGATCTCGGCACGCACGGCGGTGATCGTCGACGGCTTCGACTATTTCCGGCATCTCGAAGAGGCGCTTCGTCGCGCCCGGCGCTCGATCATGGTCATCGGCTGGGATTTCGACGATTCGATCCGTCTCACCGATGACGGGCCGCCGCTCGGCGAGCTGCTGCGCGGCCTCGTCGAGGACAAGCCGGCTCTCGAGGTGCGCGTGCTCGTCTGGAGCGTCGCGGTGCTGCATGCGCCGAGCCCGGTGATGCCGCTGCTGTTCGGTTCGCCCTGGCAGCAGCATCCGCGCATCAGCGTCCGGCTGGATACCGCGCACCCCTTCTATGCCGCGCATCACCAGAAGATCGTCGTCATCGACGATGCGCTCGCCTTTGTCGGCGGGATCGACATGACCAATGGCCGGCGCGACACGCCGGAGCACCGGCCTGACGAACCCCGCCGCGCCGGACCCGACGGCAAGCCGGCCGAGCCGGTCCATGACGTCCACATGGCCGTCAGCGGCCCGGCCGCCGCGGCGCTCGGCGTCATCGCGCGCGATCGCTGGCTGGTGGCGACCGGCGAGAGCCTGCCGCGCCCGATGGATGCCGCTGATCTCGACGCGCTCTGGCCGCCGCAACTTCCCGCCGAGTTCGCGGGGCTTCCCGTCGCCATCGCCCGCACATGGCCGCGCTGGCGCACGCGCCCGCCGGCCTATGAGAGCCAGGCGATGATCCGCGACATGCTGATGGCGGCGAAGCGGCACCTCTATATAGAGGCGCAATATCTCAGTGCGCGCTATGTGCGCACCGCGCTGCGCCGCTTGCTGCGCCGTCAGACGGGGCCGGAAATCGTCATCGTCCTCAATCGCATGCCCGATGTCTTCGTCGAGCGGCTGGTGATGGGCGAGAATTGCATGCGCATGGTGCGCGCGCTGAAGAAGGCCGATCGCTATGGCCGTCTCGCGATCTTCTACCCCGTCGTTCCGGGCAAAAACGGCGACGAGCCGGTGCATGTCCACTCGAAGCTCATCATCACCGACGATCAGGTGATCCGCATCGGATCGGCCAATCTCAACAACCGATCGGTCGGTCTCGACACCGAATGCGACCTCGCGCTCGAGGCATCGGATGACGGTGACCGAGAACGGATCGCCGCGATCCGCCACGGCCTTCTCGCCGAGCATCTCGGTGTCGAGCCCGCGGCGGTCTCCGCCGTCGTCGCCGAGACCGGATCGCTCATCCGCGCGATCGAGAGGCTCAACCGCTCCCCGCGCGGACTGCGGCCGTTCCCGGTGACGCCGGGACCCGCTCATTTCGTCTGGGGGACGCGCTTTCTCGATCCCGAGGCGCCGTTCGAGCCGGGTTGGCTGCTCCGTCTCGGCGCGTATCGCCGTCGCGCGCCCGGGCTGCTGCCAGCTCGGTGACGGCGAGCAGCACGGCGCCGATCGCCAGCGGCACGAGGAAATAGACGATCCGGAACAGGAGGACGGGGCCGACAACGGCTTCGCCCGGCAGCAGCAGGATCACCACGCTCTCGATGACGCCGATGCCACCCGGAACATGCGTGACGAGCGTCGCGATATTGGCGAGCACGAAGATCGCCGCGACATCGAGATAGTCGACATCGCCGGCGGTGCGCACCAGAACGAAGAGGCAGGCCGAGACGAGCGCGAAATTGACCGCGCCGACCAGCGTCTGCGCGACCGCGGTGCGAAGGTGGGGAACGCCGATCTTCCAGCGGGTGATGGTTCGGCCGCCGAAGCGCCAGGCCAGCAGCAGATAGACCGCCACCGCCAGGGCTGCCAGCGCTGCGACCGTGCGCCCGAGCGTGGCGCTGCCCAGCAGCCGCGCGGAGAGCTCGCCATGCATCAGGAGGGGCGCGATCGACAAAGAGAGAAGCCCGAGCGCGACGGTCAGTCCACAGAGCGCCGTCAGCTTGGCGAGATCGGCGAGATGCACGCCGTGCCGGCGATAGAAGCGATAGCGGATCGCGCCGCTGCTGAGCCCCGAGAAGCCGACCGTATGGCCGATCGACAGGCTGACGAAGGAGGCGAGGGCGACGGAGGGATAGCGGATGCGGTGGCCGAGATGGCGGAGCGCGATCCGGTCGGAAAGCGTGAGCGTCGCATAGCTCGCCGCGGCGAACAGGAGGGCGAGCGCGATGCTCGCCGGCGGAACGGCCTTCATCGCCGCCACGATCTCGCCGAGGCTGTAGTTGCGAAGCGTCAGCCAGACGAGCACGCCCGCCGCCACGAGGCCGAGCAGCCAGAAGGCGCGCATGATCCATCGCTTGATGTCGGGATTGATGCGCGGCTTCCGCCGCGCTTCGGTCTCTGGAACTCGGCTCGGGCGGGAATCGGCGGCGGCGGGCTTTGTCATGATCCTCTGAACGGCGCAGCGGGCGCGAGCGTTCCATCCCCGTCGTGGTCGGCGAAGGCGAATTCGGCGACGAGCGGCAGATGGTCCGAGGCGAGGCGGGCGAGCGGCGTTCGCACCACACGGCAGCCCGTCACGCGCAGTCCCATGCGATGCCATAGATGGTCGATCCGCAGGAACGGCCTGCGGCTGGGAAAGGTCGCGCCTCGCCGGTCGCCTGGCTCGCCCCGGAAGGCGTTCGTCCAGTTCGCGGCAAGACGCCGATAGGTCGGCGTGCCGGGCGGGGCGTTGAAGTCGCCGCCGAGCACGGCGGCGGTGGAGAGCGATGGCGAGGCCGACCAGTCGGGGCCGGAGAGATCGGCGGTCTGCGCCGCCTGCTGGTGCGGCAGCAGTCCGAGATGGCAGTTGAGCACATCGATGTGCCGCCCTTCCGTCTCGACGCGTACCCAAAGCGCGCCCCGTCTTTCCCCGGTGAAGTGACGGGGGCCGACGAGCGGGCCGGCCTTCACCAGCGTCATCGGCAGGCGGGAGAGGATCGCATCGCCATAGCTTTCCTCGGCGAAGGTAAGCGCGGCGTGGAAATGGCGCGTCATGTCGAGCGCCTCGGCAATCCGGTGCGCCTGGTCGTGGCGCCCGGTGCGCAGGCGGCCGACATCGATCTCCTGCAACAGGACGACATCCGGCGCCTCGGCCGCGATCACCGAGGCGATGCGCTCGATCGAGAGGAGACCATCGGTGCCGATGCAGGAATGGACGTTGTAGGTGAGGACGCGGAGCAAATCTCTGCCGTTCGGTGGCCGGAAGACGTCGAGCCAACGTCGCCCGGCGCGCCACGTTCCAGACGAAAGAACCCCGCCGCAACCGGGTCGAGGCGAGGTTCCAATTGTCGGCCGGGCGCCGGATGGTCGGCACACGGCCCTTAGGGCTTCGGGATCGGCCGCGCCGTGTCGACCGGCCGATCCTCGTCCTTGTCTGTGAAATGCTTGGTCAGGAGCTCCGGGCGCTCTGCCGTCCAGCGTTCACATGACGGTCATGCGTGCCGCCGCTCGTTCTTCCGGTCGCCATTCGCCGTCTCCTGCCGGGAGGTCGCTACGTGCCGGAGCTTGCGTCAGGTTCAGCTCTGGCCACCCTTGCGGCCAGCCTCGGACGCGCGTTCGCGGTCGTTGGCGAAGTTGCCGCCGCCGCCCTGTTGTGATCCGCCGCTGCCGGAAGCCTGCTGCTGCCCGCCATGTGAGGCCTCGCCACCCTTGCGGCCGGCTTCGGCGGCCAGCTGGCGATCCTGCGAGAAGCTGCGCTTTTCGTCCGGTACGCTCTGCCCACCCTTGCGGCCGGCCTCGGCGGCGAGTTCGCGGTTCTTCGAGAAGCTGCGCTTTTCGTCCGGCACGCTCTGGCCGCCTTTCGAGGCGATGTCGCGCTGCTTGCCTTCGTCCATCGATGCGAAGCCGCGGTTCGAGGTATCCTGATTGTTGGCCATTGTTGTCATCCTCCTTTGGGACGGGACGACCGGACAACGACTGACGCCATGTCGGGTTTCATATTAACTTGTTGATTTTAATCAGCTTAGGCTTGGCTTTTGTTTGAAGGCCGACAAACTTCGACAATCGGAACTTGTTCCCTTCGGACGTGTTCCTCTGCGAAGGCCGTGGGGGCTATCGGTCGCTGCGACAAGAAGTTTTTCGCTTTCGTGATCGCGGCCGGCGGACTGCCCGGCTGGTTGTTGGGGGCCGCGCCGGGCAGCAGGACGCGGCATGGCCGACGCCCCCGACGGATTGCTCCGCCGCCTGTGGCCGGAGGGGGACCGGCCACACTCTGACAACACCCGAACCTGCGATGTGTTCACGCGTTCGCCGGCGCTTGCGGAAGATGAGGCTTGGGTCCGGAAGCCAGCTCCGGGGCCCCTCAAGAAGGAGGCGCAAACTGGATCTTGCGACCGGGACTGGGCTGCTAGGCGCCGAGCACCCGGTCGGATGCGAACTCCCCCGCGAGTTCTTCGCCTCTCGACAAGAGGCGCTGCATGGCGCGGGATGCCGCGTCGGGGCGACGCTCGCGAATGGCGTCGGTGAGCGCGCGCACGGTCTCGCCGCGGATGCGGCCGATCTGCCCGTCGAGGAAGGCGGGATCCTCCTTCATCAGGCTGCCGAGACAGGCGGCGTTCAGCGCACGCAGATAGGGGTTGCCCGCCGCCGCGACGGCGAACAGGAGCTGGCAGAACGCCGTCCGCCGCTGCTCGGTGCCGCTCGCGGCCTGGAGCCGCTCCGCGGCGTCCGAGAGCGCTGCGCCGTGGCCAGCCCGCGCGACGTCGGAGGCCAGCGAAGCCTGGACGGCGGCGGCAGCTTCCCAGAGCTCGCGGCTTGTCCGGGCGCTGTTTTCCCGGCGCGACCAGGCGATGAGTTCAGGGTCGAGCAGGTTCCAGTGTTCGCGCTCCAGCACCTGGGTCCCGCGCTTGCGACGCGTCTCGAGCAGGCCCTTGGACGCGAGGCCCTTGACCGCCTCGCGCAGCGCCGTGCGGCTTACGCCGAGGCTGGCCGCGAGTTCGTGCTCGTTGGGCAGGATACTACCCGCCGGAAACCGGCCTTCGACGATCGCGAGGAAGATATCGCGCGCCACGAGGCGGTTGAGGCTGTCCGGCTCGGCCCGGACCGGCACCAGGCCCGCCACCCTCGGCGTCGCCGTAGCGCTGCGCAGCGGGATCGGGTCTGGGCGGCGATAAACGGTCACGGTACTGCTCCAGCTGCGAGCCGGCACTTCGCGCTGTTCGACCAAGACGCCGGATTGCAATAGGGGATATGTAGGACTTATACCTCAGATACAGGCGCAAGCGCAACTCTGCGCCACTGTCTCCGGGACCGCCCTTCACATGGCCACCATCGTCTGCTTCGGGGATTCGAACACCTGGGGGTGCCCGCCCTTCGCCAATATCGCGCAGACGCCTGACCGGATCGCGCCCGCGCGTCGCTGGGCGAATGTGATGGGTCGCGCGCTCGGTCCGGCCACCTGGATCGTCGAGGAGGGCCTCTCTGGCCGCACGACCGTGTTCGACGACCCGATCGAGGGCATCCACAAGAACGGCTCGCGCACGCTGATCCCGATCCTCGAGTCGCATGCGCCGATGGACGTGCTGATCCTGATGCTGGGGACCAATGATTTCAAGGACCAGCTCTCCATCAGCGCCTACAACTCGGCGCGCGGCATGCTGACCCTGATCCAGATGGTCAAGGGCCACTACGCGATGGTCGAGCATCCGCCGGAGGTGCTGATCGTCACGCCGCCCGCGATCACGGAGGCGGCCGAGCCGGCGATCTGGGGCGACGGTCACCGGCGCTGCCGCGACCATGCCTATTACCTCGAGCAGGTGGCGCACCGCACCGGATGCTTCCATTTCGACGCCAACAAGGTGGTCGCGGCCGGCATCGACGGCATCCATCTCGACGAGGCGGCGCACGAGATTCTCGGTCGCGCGCTCGCACGCAAGGTCAGCGCGATGCTCGCGTTGCGGAACGTTCGATAGCGCCTCTTTACATCATACATATTACATAATAATCCTGTTGAGGGCGTCAGTCGCGCCCCAGGGGCAAATGCACGTCGGGAGGACGCGCAACGCCTTCGCAGTGGGAGGAAGCTATGAGCATCAAGAAGCTGGGCGCGCTCGCGTTCGCGGCCATGATGGCGGCTGCGCCGTTCGCGGCGCATGCCGAGGAAGACGTGATCATCATGCTCGGCGGCCCGAGCTCCGACCCCTTCTGGGGCGCGGTCCAGCAGGGCTTCGACCAAGCGACCAAGGATTTCGGCGTCAAGACGCAGTGGTCGGCGCCGGCCGACTTCAACGACATCGTGCCCGTCTATACGAAGATGTTCGAGGCCGCGATCGCCCGCAAGCCGGCCGCCATCGCCGTCGGGAACTTCTTCCCCGAGCCGACCGAGCCGCTGATCAAGCAGGCTGCCGCCGAGGGCATCCCCGTCGTCATCATCAATTCGGGCGGCGCGAAGTACAAGGATCTCGGCGCCATCGCCTTCATCGGCGAGGACAGCTACCAGATGGGCTATCAGGGCGGGAAGGTCGCCGTCGGCAAGGGCGTCAAGAACGGCCTCTGCATCAACCAGATCGCGGCCAATCCCGTGCTCGAACAGCGCTGCCAGGGCTATATCGACGCCGTCACGGAAGCCGGTGGCAAGGCCAAGATGGTGATCCTCGCTTCCGAGGACATCGGCAATTCGCAGAAGGTGCAGGCGGCGGTCTCGGCGATGCTGATGCAGGACCCGACCGTCGATGGCGTGGTGACGCTGGGCGTCGCGGTCGGCGTCGACGCGCTCGAGTCCATCAAGCAGGTTCGTGCCACCGGCCGCTCGGTCGATCTCGGCACGATGGATCTCGGCAACACCGTGCTCGAGGCCGTCGCGGCCGGCGACATGAGCTTCGCGTCAGACCAGCAGCCGTTCCTGCAGGGATATTACGGCGTGATGATCCCGATGATGTACAACAAGTACAAGATGGCGCCGTCGGGGGCGATCGGCGTCGGTCCCTACATGGTGACCAAGGACAATGCCGCCGCTGTGCTCGAGGTCAACAAGACCATTCCCGGCTCGCGCGGCGCCAACTGACGGCGCGAGGCGGCGGCCAGGCGCCGCCGCCTTTGCTTGCTGCCCCATGTTCACCGTTCTTCTTGCGTCTGCCGTCCCGCATCGCGTCCGGAAACCTGCCGATGACAGCAACCCTTGAGACTTCGACGCCCGCCGGCCCTGCGCGGCGCCACGGCCTGATCGAGCGGCTGCTCGGTATCGTCTGGATCGGTCCCGCGATCGCGGCGGTCGTCATCTATATCTTCTTCGTCATCGTCGGCGGCGCCTCCGGCTTCCTGTCCATCCCCGGCACGGCCGGCTGGCTCAACACGGCGGCCGAACTCGGCATCATCGCCGTGCCGATCGGCCTCCTGATGATCGCCGGCGAGTTCGATCTTTCCACCGGCTCGGTCGTTGGCGCGGCGGCGATCATCGTCGCCCTCGGAACCGGCTTCTACGGCCTGCCGATCGCGCTCACCATGAGCATGGCGTTGGTGATGGGCATCGCCGTCGGCTGCTTCAATGCGCTGCTTGTCAGCGTCACGCGCCTGCCGAGCTTCATCGTCACGCTGGCGTCGAACTTCATCCTCGCGGGCACCTCGCTCGGCCTGTCGCGGCTGATCTCGGGCTCCTCCAACGTATCGCTCAAGGACGCGGGATGGGCCGAGGTGGTGTTCGGCTCGAAGTGGATGTTCTTCAACGTCTCCGTGCTCTGGTACGCGGTCGCCATCTTCATCGCCGCCTGGGTGCTGAAGCAGACGCCGTTCGGCAACTGGATCTTCGCGACGGGCGGCAATGTCGACGCGGCGCGCCGGGCCGGCGTGCCGGTCGCCCGGGTCAAGCTGATTCTCTTCATCTGGACCGCCGTTTCCTCGGCCTTCGTCGGCGTTATGAGCGCGGTGATGTACAATCAGGGCAATGCCGCGCAGGGCCAGGGCTATGTGTTCCAGAGCGCCATCGCCGCGGTGATCGGCGGCGTGCTCTTGCAGGGCGGCTTCGGCTCGGTGACCGGCATCGTGCTCGGCACCTTCATCTACGGCATCGTCAGCCTCGGCCTCTTCTACACCGGCTGGCCCACGGACTGGCTCGCGACCTTCATCGGCGCGCTGCTCGTGATCGCCGTGCTCACCAACAATTTCGTGCGTGAGCTGGCGCTGAATCGCGGAAAGAGGAAGTCCTGATGCCCGCGCTGATGACCCTTCAGTCCGTATCGCGCAGCTTCGGCAACAATCTCGCGCTCGACGATGTCAGCCTCGAGGCCTATCCCGGCGAGGTGCACTGCCTGCTCGGCGACAATGGTGCCGGCAAGTCGACGCTGATCAAGATCATGTCGGGCGTCACCCCGCCGAGCTCGGGAACCCTCACCTTCGACGGCCGTCCGGTCGCCTTCCGCTCGCCGCGCGACGCCAAGGCGTACGGCATCGGCACCGTGCACCAGGATGTCGGCTCGATCCCGCTCATCTCGGTGGCGCGCAACTTCTTCCTCGGCAACGAGCCGACCAAGGGCTGGGGGCCGTTCCGCCGGCTCGACCACGCGACCGCAAACCGGATTGCGCTCGAGCAGATCCGCGAGATGGGCATCCGACGCATCAACGATGCCGGCCAACTGGTGGGGACGATGTCGGGCGGCGAGCGACAGGCCCTCGCCATCGCCCGGGCGCTCTATTTCGGCGCGCGGCTGCTGATCCTCGACGAGCCGACCGCCGCGCTCGGCGTCAAGGAGAGCAAGATCGTCATCGACCTGATGATCAAGGCGCGGGCGCAGGGCATCGCGCTCGTCTTCATCACCCACAACGCCACGCATGCGCTGCAGGTCGGTGACCGCTTCACGGTGCTGATCCAGGGGCGGATCGCCAGCCAGTTCCGGCGCGGCGAGAAGACACGCGAGGAAGTGCTGAACCTGATGGCGGGCGGCGAGGAATTCGACGCGATCGGCCACGGCGACTGAGAACGGCGACTGAGGACTTCGACGTGAGCACGATCAACTGGAACTCGCAGAGCGCGCCGGCGCAGGGCTTCGTCGCGCCAGGCTTCGAGGCGGTCGCCGAGGAGTTCGCGCGCAACTTCACCATCCGCGGCGATCTCGGCGCGGCTTTCGCCGCGACCCATCACGGGCAGACGGTCGTCGATGTCTGGGGCGGGAGCGCCGCGCCGGGCAGACCGTGGGTCGAGGATACGCTTCAGGTGATCTATTCCGGCACCAAGGGGCTCATGGCCGCCTGCGTGCTGAAGCTCGTCGAGCGTGGAGCGCTCGATCTCGATGCGCCGGTCGCCGAGTACTGGCCGGAATTCGGCGCGGCGGACAAGGGGCGCGTCCGCGTCCGCCATGTCGTTTCGCATTCGGCGGGCCTTCCCGGCGTTGTCGCTCCGCTGACCTCGGCCGACTATACGGACTATGAAAAGATGGAGGCGCTGCTCGCGGCGCAGCCGCTGCCGCCCGATCCGAACGCGTTCCATTGCTATCATCCTGTGACGATCGGCTGGCTGGTCGGCGCGCTCGTCCGGCGCATCGACGGGCGCACGATCGGCCGCTTCTTCGCGGAGGAGTTCGCCGGCCCGCTCGGGCTCGACGCCTGTATCGGCCTGCCCGAGAGCGAGGAGCATCGCGTCGGCAGGCTGGAAGTCGGCGCCGACATGCTGCCTTACGAAACGGCATTCTCCGCCGCCACCCGGCAGGATCCCACCTTCGTCTCGGCCTGGGGCAACCCGCCGCTCTTTCCCGACGAACTTCCCTGGAACAGCCGCGCCTATCACGCGGCCGAGATCGCCGGCGCCGGCGGCATCGCCACCGCCCGCTCGATGGCGCGCTACTATGGCTGCATGGCACTCGGCGGTTCGATCGACGGCGTCACCGTTCTCCAGCCCGAGACGGTCGCGCTCGGCCGGGCGGAGCGCTCGCGTTTCATGGACCCCTATATCGCCGAGGCGATGGCCTTCGGCGTCTGCTGGGCGCTGCAAACTCCGCAGGGCCGGTTCGGCCCGCCGCGCGACGCCTTCGGCCATGCCGGCGCGGGCGGCTCGATCCATGGCGCCTGGCCGACCGAAAAGGTCGGATTCAGCTATGTGATGAACGAGATGCGCGCCGACGTCGAAGACCTCAGGACGCGCCATATCCTGAAGCGCCTCCACGAGATCGTCGGCTAGTCGCCCGACAGCAAGGCCGAAGCCCTCAGATCACGCCGCGGCGAACAGCCTCGGCCACCGCCTGGACGCGGTTGCTGGCATTGAGCTTGGTCGTGATCTCCTGGACCTTGCGCTTCACCGTGATCTCGGTCAGCGCCATCTCCTCGGCGATGTCCTGCGTGCGGCCGCCATCGGCGAGAAGGCGCAACATGCGCACCTCCTGTGCCGTCAACCCGCTGTCGCGCTGGATCTGCTGCGCGGCGACACGCCGATATTCCTCCATCATGGTCGGGATGAGCTCGGCCGAGAGCATGCGCTGGCCGCCATGGATGGCGCGGATCGCCTTGGCGAGGGTCTCGTAGGAATTGGTCTTGAGCAGATAGGCGTCGGCGCCCGCCTCGAGCGCGCCGACGAGATATTGCCGGTCGTCATAGGTGGACAGGATGATGCATTTCGGCGCGTCGGGCCGCGCCTTGATGATCCGCGTCAGCTGGATGCCGTCCATGGTGCCGAGGCGGATGTCGATGGTGACAACATCCGGGCGCCGCCGCGCCAGTTCGTCGAGGGCGTCGGATGCGTTGCCGGCCTCCGCGACGACGCGCATGTCCTCCTCGTCGCCGAGCAGGCTCTTCACGCCGCGGCGGAAGATCTCGTGATCGTCGACGATCATCACCTTAATGCGCGGCTGTTCCATCCGATGCTCCGATGATGCCCCCGACCCCGATCAGGATCGACGTGCCGCCGCCGGGACGGCTTTCGATCGCGACGTCGCCGCCCACGGCATGGGCGCGCTCACGGATGCCGACCAGGCCGAGGCCGAGCTCCGCCGCGTCGAGCGCGAAGCCGCGTCCGTCGTCGCGGATGGCGACGTCGAGGCGCGAGGGGCCGAAGGCGAGCGTCAGGTTGAGATTGCGCGCGCCGGCATGGCGCACCGCGTTCTGAGAGGCTTCCTGCACGATCCGGTAGATGGCGAGGTCGACCTCCGGTCCCAGCGCGAAGGGCGTTCCGTCGACGCGGATCTCGGCATTGAGCGGCACGTTGGAGGGCAGCGAAGCGAGATAGTTTTCGAGCGCCGGGATGAGGCCGAGTTCGTCGAGGACCGTCGGGCGCAGCGCATAGATGATCTGCTTCATCTCGCGGAGCGTCGTGTCGAGCATGCGCTGGCACTCGTTCAGCCGCGCGTCGAGATCCGGGCGGTCGACGACGCGTCGGCGCAGCGCCTGCAACTCGTAGGTCGAGGCGAGGATCGACTGGGCGACGCTGTCGTGCAGGTCATAGGCGATGCGCCGCCGTTCCTCCTCCTGCACGCCGACGAGTCGGCGCAGCAGCGCCCGCAGCTCGACCGCCTTGCGCTCGATCTCGTCGCGCGCGGCCCGCAGCTCGATGGTGCGGTCGGCGACCTTCTGTTCCAGCGCCTCCGAGAGGTCTCGGACGCGGGCGAACAGGCGGGCATTGGCGATCGCGACCACCGCCTGATCGGCGAAGGTGCGCACAATGCGGCCGCTCTCGGGCCCATAGAATCCGGGCTCAGGCCAGTCGATGCACAGCCAGCCGAGGCACTCGCCTCCGAGTACCAGCGGCGCGGCGCACCAGGAGCGGACCTGCTCGGTTCCGGCCTGCACCACCCAGTCCGCCTCGCGGGTGACATCGGCGAGAATGATGGTGCGGTGCTCCTCCAGCACTGGGCGCGACAGCGGCGTCTCGGCGGGGTCGAAGGTGACGGCGCGCACCGTGTCGTTGTCGGGGTAGCCCTTGGCGGCCACCACGCGCATCAGTCCGTCCTCGCCGCGCAGTGTCACACGGCAGCCGCGATGCGGCACGACGCGCTCCAGTTCCTTCAGCACGGCCTCGAGCACCTGATCCGGATCGAGGCTCGACGAGATGATGCGCGAGACATCGGCCAGCGTGTCGGCCAGCGCCCGCTCGTGCCGCTCGGCTGCAAACAGGCGGTGTTGCTCGATCGCCGGTGCGATCTGGTCGGCGATCGTCTGGAGCAGGATGACGTCATCGCGGCGGAAGGTATCGCGGCGGTCGCTCTGGATATCGAGCACGCCGATGACCCGCTGGCCGAGGCGCAGCGGCAGCGCCAGCTCCGACTGCGTGTTGGGCAGCATCACATGCGAGACGAAGTGGCTGTCCTGCGTCACGTCGGCGGAGATGCGCAACTGGCCCGTCTCGGCGACGCGGCCGATGATGCCGCGGCCGGCCGCCTCGCTGAATCCGGCGGCGAGGAGCTGGTCGGCGAAGGGCCCGGAGGCGTGGACGAGTTCGATCCGGTGCGTTTCCTCGTCCACCAGCAGCAGCTGGATATGGTCGTAGCCGAGCGAATGATGGATCAGGCGCGTGATCTCACCGAACAGCTCGGTTCGATCATGGATCGACGTCACCTGCTGGCCGAGCCGGTGCACCAGTGCCAGATGGCTCCTGATGCGCTCGATCTGCGCCGCGAGGCTGTTGCTGTCGAGGAACCCGACCAGATCGTCGGCGACGAGGCGCACCAGTTCCGCGCGTTCGGGCCGGGCTCGTTCCGAACGCGGGAAGCCGAGCAGCACGTGACCGCGCGGCCCGTCGCGGCCTGCGAGCGGCGCCGCCTCGACCGCGAAGCCCTGGCTGGCGGCCCGGTTGACCATGAAGGTCGGCATGGTGACGGCGCCAGCGGCCTGGAGGCGGAGATCGCCGAGATGGCGGTGGATCAGGGGCGGGATGTCGCCGGCGACGAGGATCTCCGCGCCGCGATCGCTGGAGAGCAGCACGGCCGCCCAGCCGGCGCCGGTGACGGCGAGCGCGCGCTGGAGCCTCTCGTCGAGGCGTCCGCGATCGGCAGGGGCGAGATCGACTGCGAGAATGCGCTGCAGGCGCAGCATGTGCGTGCCGTCATCGTCGCGATAGAGCGGCCGCGCCAGAGGCTGGTCCGCCGTCTCCGCCAGATCGCCGACCGGGAACCCCATCAGGCCGTCTCGCCCAGCGGCTGGCGAACGCGCCCGAGACCTGCGCCGTCGAGCCGCGCGCCGCGATGCGGGAGGATGTCGCCGTCCCGATAGACGGCCGTCCCGCGCGAGATCGTCAGGTCGACGCGGCCGCGGAAGGCCGAACCGCAATAGGCGCTGTGGCGGTTGCGATAGAAGAGGTCGTCCTCACGAAGCGTGAAGCTTGCTTCCGGATCGACCAGCACGAGATCGGCATCGCTGCCGATCGCCAGCGAGCCCTTCCTCGGATGGAGGCCGAACAGGCGGGCCGGATTGGACGCGGTCATGCGGACGATGTCCGGGAGCGAAAGGCCCCGTCGTGGCCCCTCGGTGAGCAGAACGGGCAGCGTCGACTGGAGACCCGAGATGCCGCCCCAGGCGGCGAAGATATCGTCCTCGCCGGCCGCCTTTTCCGACCAGAGGCAGGGCGAGTGATCGGACGCGATGACATCGACGGCGCCAGCAAGGACGCGATCCCACAACGCCTCGCGTTCGGACGGGGCACGCAGCGGCGGCGCGCATTTGGCGACCGGCCCGAGGCGCTCAAGATCCGTCTCGTCGAAGAAGAGGTAGTGCGGGCAGGTCTCGGCGGTAACGGCGACACCCCGCGCCTTGGCGGCACTGATCCGGTCGATGCCGGCCGCCGAGGAGACATGGACGATGTGGAGGCGTGCGCCCGTCTCCTCCGCGAGGCCGATCGCCTCGTCGATCGCGGAGAGCTCGGCCGCGATCGGCCGGGATTCGCCCCAGGCCGCGCGGTCCCGCCGGCCGGCGGCCCTGAGCGCCGCGGCGAGACGCCCGGTCATGACCTCGTCCTCGGCATGCACCGCGAGAAAGGACCCGAAGCCGGCGATAGTCGTCATGCCGGCGCGCATCAGGCGGGCATCGACCCTCGGGAAATCGGACGCCGTGCACATGAAGGCCTTGAAGCCGGCGACGCCGCCCGCCTGCAGGTCCTCGAGATCGGCGAGATTGTCGTCGACGAGGCCGCCCCACAGCGCATAGTCGACGATGCTCTTCGCGGCTTCTGCCTGTTTGAGACGCAGCGCCTCGGCATGGATGGTCGGCGGATGCGCGTTGAGCGGCATCTCGACGAAGGTGGTGATGCCGCCTGCCGCCGCGGCGCGGCTGCCGGTCTCGAAACCCTCCCAATGGCCGCGGCCGGGCTCGGAGAAGTGGACATGCCCATCGACGAGGCCGGGCATCAGCACGCGGCCCGCCGCATCGATGGTCTCCGTCGCCTCAGGAGCAGTCCCGCCTTCGAAGAAAGCCGCGATCCGCCCCTCTCTCACGGCGAGGCCGCCCGCGACGTCGCGATCCTCGCCGACGACGCGGGCATTGCGGATGACGAGATCGAACGTCTCCGTCATCCGTCGAGCCCGATCAGGCGCGCCGGGTTGGTCGCGGTCATCATTTGAACCTCCTCGATCGAGAAGCCGAAATAAAGCAGCATCGAGATCATCATCCGCATGCCTTCGATCGGCGAGGGGAGCACCCGCACGCCATAGTCGGTCGCAAGCACGAACTGTTCCGGTCCGACATCGCGGATGCCCTGCAGCCAGCTCATTGCACGGCCATGCACCAGCGAACTCATGTCCATCAGCTCGCGTTCGACATAGTAGTGCGTCTGCGGCATCCATGGCCCACCGAAATCGACGGCGCAAGCTTCGAGGAAGAAGCCGCGCCGCGCGATGTCCTTCTGCTGTTCGACCGTGAGCAGCGCGCGTGCCGTATGGGCGACCAGCACCTTGCGGATGCCCCATTCTTCGGCGAGCTCCACGACGCGCATCGCCTCCGGTCCCGAGACATGGCCGGTGTTGAGATAGACCTCCGGCCGCTCGGCGACCATGTCGAGGATTTCCTTCAGCGCGTCCGGCACCGGCCCGTCGAGCGGAATCCGGATGGCGCGGGAGAGCTCCTTCTCCGCGAAGCCGGGGATGGCGTCCTTGAAGGGGACGAGCCTGCCGTCGACCAGCGTCGATTCGGTCGTCGCCGAATGCCAGGTGCAGTGCGAGCCGAACGAGATCATCCGGCAGCCTTCGCCCAGATTGAGGGCCGTGCGCACCGCGCGCGGGTTCATGCCGCCATGCGAGGAGTTCATCAGATATCCGCCATAGGTGCGGAAATCCTTCATGTAGCGGTTGACCATCCAGGCCGTGCCGGACGCCCAGCCGAACACGTCGTAGTAGAGGATGGTGCGCATGCCGGCGGCGCGCGCCATCTCGGCGACCTGGATGGGGTCGAAATGGCCGGGATTGGAGCGCAGCACCGGTCCGGCATGGACATGGCTGTCGATGGCGCCGACGAGGAGTTCCTCGGGCAGTTCCATGGTGCGGTTGTAGAAGGGCTCGTAGGTTGCCACGGGCTTTGCTCCTAGACCGGGTCGAGGCCGATGAGACGGGCGGGATTGTGCGCCGTCATGGTGCGGATTTCGTCGGGGCTGAACTCGTAGTCGAGCAGCGTCGTGATGAGCGTGCGCATGCCCTGTACCGGCGTGGAGGCAGCGCGGATGCCGTAGTCGGTGCCGAGCACGAAATGCTCAGGCCCGACCTCGCGGATATCGGCCATCCACTGCGCCGCCGTCCGGCGCGGTCGCGGTACGTCGCCAGAGCGGTCCATGTATTTCTTCTCGACGTAGTAATGCGTGCGCGGCGCATGCGGATAGAGCCAGTCGACGAGACAGCCTTCGAGGAAGAAGCCGCGCCGGGCGGCGTCCTTCTGCTGCTCGATCGAAAGCTGCTGGCGCGCCGGATGGGCGATCAGCACCTTGCGGATGCCGAACTCCTCGGCGAGGTCGAGGATGCGCATCACCTCCGGCCCCGACACATGGCCCGTGTTGAGATAGACGTCGGGATGGTCGGCGACCATCTGCAGGATTTCGGCAAGGTCGTCCGAGATGGGGCCTTCCGTCGGAATGCGCACGGCGCGCGACAGCTCCTCGCGCTCGAATTCCGGAAAGGCGTCCTTGAACGGCACAAGCTCGCCGTCGATCAGCGTCGACTCGCGCGAGGCGGAAAAATAGGTGCAGTGCGAGCCGAAGGAGATGAAGCGGCAGCCTTCCTCCATGTAGAGCGCGGTGCGCACCGAGCGCGGATTGATCCCGCCATGGCAGGAGTTCATGAGATAGCCGCCGAAGGTGCGGATGCCCGGCACATGGCGGTTGACCATCCATGCCGTGCCGGAGGCCCAGCCGAAGACGTCGTAATAGACGATCGCACGCATGCCCGCCTCGCGCGCTTCGATCGCCACCTCGAACGGATCCTGGTGGCCGGGATTGGAGCGCAGCACGGGCCCGGCATGGACGTGGCTGTCGATGGCGCCGACCAGAAGTTCCGACGGCAGCTCCATCGATCGGTCGTAGAAACTCTCGCTCACGGTCATGATGCCGTTTTCTCCCGGTCTGTCTGTTGGGAATTCTGTGTCTCGAGGTCTTCGGCGAGCCAGCAGGCCGCCCTGTGGCCGGTGCCGAGATCGATCATCGGCGGCGCCGCGCGGCAGCGGTCATGCGCCAGCGGGCAGCGCGGTCGCACCGGGCACTCGCCGGGCCTGACGGCGCGCAGATCGAGTTCGCCGCGCATCGGCGGCACCGTGTCGCGACGCGGTTTCAGCCGTGGCGCCGCTGCCAGCAGGGCGCGCGTATAGGGGTGCGAGGGCGATGCGAACACGGAATCCGCCGGCCCTTCCTCGACGATGACGCCGAGATACATGACGAGAACGCGGCTCGCGACATAGCGGACCACCGCCACGTCATGGCTGATGAACAGCATGGCCGTGCGGACCTCGGCCTGCAGAGCCTTCAGCGTCCGCAGCACCTGCGCCTGAACCGAAACGTCGAGCGCCGAGGTCGGCTCGTCGAGCACGATCACCTGCGGCTCGGAGGCGAGGGCGCGCATGATGGCGACCCGCTGCCGCTCGCCGCCGGAGAGCTGGTGAGGATAGCGGTCGAGCGCCGCGGCATGGAGGCCGACGAGGCTGGCGAGCATTTCCAGCCGCTCGCGGCGGGCGGCACGCGGCACGATCTCGAAATTCGCCAGCGCCTCGCCGACGAAGCGCGCCACAGTCATGCGCGGATTGAGCGACGTCTCGGGCTTCTGGAACACGACCTGGACGTTGCGGCGGAAGGCTCGCTTTTTCCGTCCCGCGAGGGCGGTGAAGTCGGCGCCGCCGACCAGCACGTCGCCGCTGTCCGGGCGCTCGAGCCCGACGATGCAGCGACCGAGCGTCGTCTTTCCGCAGCCGCTCTCCCCGATCAGCCCGACGACCTCGCCGGGGGCGATCTCGAGCGAGACGTCGCGCACCCCGACCGGCATCGCATCGGGCTCGGCAGCATTGTGGAAGAGCCGCATGAGCCGCCGCACGGACAGAGCGGGAGCATTCATGACGTGAGCGTTCATGCCGCATCCTCCTGGTAGAGCACGCAGCGCACCTCATGCCCCGCTCGTCGCAGCAGCGCGGGAACACCAGCCTCGCAGTCCGGCCGCGCGAACGGGCAGCGATGCGAGAAGCGGCAGCGCTCGATGTCGCTTCGTCCGCCCCAGACGCTGCCCGCGAGCGGCGCCAGTTCGTGGGGATCGTCAATGTCGGGCACGGCGTCGATCAGGCCCTGCGTATAGGGATGAAGCGGCTCGGCGAAGACGGAGGCGAGCGGCCCACGCTCGACGATCTGGCCGGCATGCAGGATGGTGAGGCCGGAGCAGTATTCCGCCACCAGCGACAGATTATGCGCGATCAGCACGATGGCGAGGTCCCGCTCGCGGCAGAGACGCGTCAGGAAGCGCAGCAGCTCGCGCTCGGTCGTCACGTCGAGCGCCGTCGTCGGTTCGTCGGCGATCAGGAGGCGCGGCTCGGTCGCCAGGGCGCAGGCCATGGCGACGCGCTGCGCCTGGCCGCCGCTGATCTGGTGCGGAAACTTGTCGGCGAGATCGGCATGGTTGAGGCCGCAGACGCGGAAGAGTTCGATCGCCTCCCGCCGCCGCGCCGCTTTCGGCAGTCTCCCCGCGAGCACGCGCTCGACCTGCGCGCCGGCGGTGAGGAACGGGCTGAGGGCGCCCTTGGCGTTCTGGAAGAGCAGCGAGACGCCGTGCGAGAGATTGGAGCGCAGCGCCCTCCGGTCGGATGCTGCGAAGCGGCGGCCGGCGAAGGCGACCTCGCCGGCGGTGATGTCGAGGCTCGCGGCGGCGAGGCCGACGCTGGCCATCATCGAGATCGACTTGCCGGAGCCGCTCTCGCCGACGAGGCCGACGATCTCGCCGTGCCGCACCGAAAGGCTCATGCCCTCGACGATGCGGCGGCGATGGCCCTCGCGCACGGTCTCGATCGTCAGGTCACGTATCTCGAACAGGGCCGGATCGCTCATCTCAACGCTCCTGCCGCCGCGGATCGAGCCCGCTTTCCAGCGCATCGCCGAGCAGGTTCAGGCTGAAGATCGTCGCCGAGAGGACGAGTCCGGGGAAAACGCTCATCCACCACGCGCCCTGCACGAGGAACCTCGTGCCCTCCGCCACCATGACGCCGAGATCGGGGGTGGGCGGGCGGATGCCGATGCCTAGGAAGGAGAGCACGGCGACATTGCCGACCGCCGCCGCGAGGTTGAGGCTCGCGTGGATCGCGATCGGGTTCAGCGTGTTCGGCAGGACATGGCGAAACATGATGCCGAACTCGGTCGCGCCCGAGCAGCGGGCTGCGTCGACATAGTCGAGATGCTTCACCGCCAGCGTCTGGCCACGGATCACGCGCGCATAGAGCGGGATATTGATCAGCACCGTCACGATCACGATGCTGCCGACGCTCGGCCCGATGGCGAGAACGAGCACCATCGCGACCAGGATCAGCGGGAAGGACTGGATGATGTCGACGAAGCGCATCAGCGTGTCGTCGAGCCAGCCGCCGCGATAGCCGCAGACGAGACCGATCAGCGAGCCGATGAGGATCGCGCCGGTAACGCCGACGCCGGCGACGATGAAATCGATCCGGAGCGAGACCAGGGTGCGCGAGAAGACGTCGCGGCCGAAATCGTCTGTCCCGAACCAGTGCTCGGCCGAGGGCGGCAGCAGCGTGCCTGGGGTCGTCAGGATGGGGTCATGCGTGACGAGCAGCGGCCCGAAGAGCGCGACGAGCAGCAGAGCCGCCAGCATCGTGACGCCCGCGAGCCCGAGCGGATCGCCGGCGAAGACGCGCACGTAGAAGGCGCGCCATCCTGCCGCCCGCCCGGCTGGGGCTTTGGTCGCGCGCTCTTTCGTCACGACGGTCTCACTTGCCATAGCCATGACGGATCCTGGGGTCGATCAGCGCATAGGAGAGGTCGACCAGAAGATTGGTGAGCGCGACGCCGGAGGCGACGAGCAGGATGCAGGTCGAGACCGGCGCCATGTCCGAAGTGGTGATCGCGGTGACGGCGTAGCGGCCGATGCCGGGCCAGGAGAACACCGTTTCGACGATGGCGGCGCCGGCCAGCACATTGCCGATGACGAAGCCGAGCGTCGTCACGATCGGAACCAGCGCGCCGCGAAACGCATCGCCGAGAACGACCTGCCGCTCCCTGAGGCCGAGCGCGCGGCCGAAGGTGACGTAGTCCTCGCCGAGCGATTCCCCCATCGCGGCGCGCGTGATGCGGGCGAGCGGCGACACGACACCGAGGCCGAGCACGAGGACGGGGAGGACGAGCTGCCGCGCGGCGGCGAGCGCGACGTCGAGCTTGCCCGCGAGCAGGCCGTCGATCGTATAGAAGCCGATGACGAAGGGCGGCGGCGAATAGAGTGGCGAGAGGCGGCCGACCGGCGTCGGCACCCAGCGCAGCTGATAGAAGAGGACGAAGATCAGGACGATGCCGAGCCAGAAGGCGGGAACCGACTGGATGGCGATGTTGACGATGCGCAGCAGATGATCTGTCGGCCGGCCGCGGCGGATCGCGGCCACCATGCCGAGCGGGATGCCTATCGCTGTCCCGAGCAGGATCCCATAGATCGCGAGTTCCAGCGTCGCCGGAATGCGGCGGGCGAGGTCCTCGCCGACGCTGTTTCCGGTTCCGAGCGAGCGCCCGAATTCGCCGCTGAACACCGAGCCCATATAGCGCGCATATTGGACGATGAGCGGCTGGTCGAGGCCCATCTGGCGGCGCATCTCGGCGCGCTGCTCGTTGGTGATGTCGGGATAGCGGCTCGTCACCGGGTCCGACGGCAACAGATAGGCCATCGAGAAGGCGACGGCGCTGATGCCGAGGAGCACCACCGCGCTGATCGCGATGCGTCGCAGGACATAGGCGAGGACGGGAGGAAGCCGCATCGGTCTCGTCGATTTCCTAAAAGAAGGGAGCCGCGCGCCGGGGAGGCGGCGCGCGGCGATGCGCGGGGAAGCGCGTCAGTTGCAGGGACGGAGCCAGGAGAAGGCGATCGTTCCCCAGGGGAACTTGTTCACGTCGCAGACGCGGCTGGAGACGGCGGCGTTCCAGTTGACCTGGAAGAGCGGCGCCGCGAGATGCTCGCCGTTGAGGATGCCGAGGACCTCGTCCTGCAGCTTCATGTAGCTGGCCTCGTCGCTCTGCGGGATCAGAAGTGCCGCGAGGACGTCCTTGTCGAGGGTCGCATTGGCGAACTGGATGTGGTTGGTCGCGCTGTCGCTGCGATACATCCAGTAGGCCCAGTACATGAAGTCGTTCCACCACGGCCCCATGGCGTGGATGGAGACCTTGAGATCGCGGTTGCCCCAGGCGGCGTCGTCGAACGCGTTCTGGGTCAGCGGCTTGATCTGCATGTCGACGCCGATGCCGCGCAGCGCATCCTGGATGATGACGGCCGCGGCCATGTTGGTCGAGCCCTGCACCACCGGCACCTCGAAGGGCGGCACCTTGCCGGCATATTTGCTCTCTGCGACGAGCTTCCTGGCCGCCTCGACATCGGTGGTGAAATAGGGATCCGCGACATAGCCGGGGGTCGTCACGCCGACGAGGTTCTGCACCGGTGTGCAGAAGCCCTTGCAGACTTCCTTGACGAGGCGGTCATAGGGGATCGCCTTGATCACGGCCTCGCGGATCTTCACGTCGTCGAAGGGCGGAATGTCCGGCTTCCAGCGCAGCACGGTGACGTCCTGCTGCGAGGGGACGCTGAACACCTTGACGGCGCCGGATTTCGCGAGCGTCGCATATTCGTTGGCGGTGACGAAGGCGAAGTCGGCCTCGCCGCTCTCCATGAGCAGCGCGCGCGTCTGCGCATCCGGAACGACACGGAACATCACCTCGGAGTAATAGGGCTTCGCGTCGCCCCAGTAGTCCTTGTTGGCCGTGATGGTGATCGCCTCGCCGCTCTGCTGCTCGCCGAGCTTGTAGGGGCCGGAGCCCATCGCGTTCTTCTTGATCCAGTCGACGCACCAGGTGTCGCCCTCGGCGCGGCCCTTCTCGCAGGCGGCCTTGGACATCACGGTCAGCGACATAGAGGCGAAGTTGCGCAGCGAGTAGCGTCCCATGCCATCGGGATAGGTGATCGCGATCGTGTGCGGATCGATCACCTTCATCTGATCGGTCTTGAAGATGCCGCCGGTCTCGATCTGCGTCGTGCCCCAGCCCATGCGGCCCTCGAGCGCCCGCTGGATCGACCAGTAGACGTCATCGGCCGTGACGGGTGTACCGTCCCAGAATTTGGCGGCGGGGTTCAGGTGGAAGGTGAGCGTCTTGTTGTCGGGCGAGATGTCCCAGGAGGTGGCGAGGCGGGGGACGATCTTCGTCTGGTCGGCGATGCCGGTCGCCGGGTCGATCTCGTAGGTGACCAGCGTGTCGAACAGCTCCATCGCCATCTGGCCGACAAAAGCCGAGGTGTTCTGGGGATCCAGCGTCGCCGGATATTCGTGGTGCAGGTAGATGAGCCGCGGCCCGGCGCCGATCTGGTCGGCCGCGAGCGGCTTCGGCGCGAAGACGGGCTCCGCGGCGGTCGCCGGTCCTGAAAGCGCCGCGGCCGTCATCACGGCTGCGAGCAAGGAAAGGCGATGCCTCGCCGTCTCCCGGCGCGTCGGCCCCCGGTCTCTTTTCATGATTGATCCTGGCATTCGTCACCCTCTGGATTGGCAGGTGTCGCCGTGCCGTCGGCACGGCCCGGACCATGCGTCCGGACCCTGTCTTGTGATGGGTCGAGGGTAGGTTTCGCGCGGCGCGCCTCACAAGTTCACCTTCGGCGCAAACGCGGATACGAACGTATCGAAGGCGCGCCTCCAGCCGCCTTCCCGGGAGGACGCCGAAGCCAGCGCGCCGACGCGGGACCGCCACAAGGTGACTCGTGGGCCTTCGCGCCGGGATCGGCCCGCAAGACCCCTCGGCTCGTCCTCTGCCCCCTTGCAAATCGTCCGAAAATGCTGCCGCATGCCGGAGGTGAAACGATTACCATCGGAGGGCTCGAGCTTGGCCAGGGATGAAATGAGTGCAGCGAGCGGCGTGGCCGCCGTTTCCTATCTGGATCCGGCGGCGCCGGCGCTTTTCGCGGATTCGCTCCGCCGCACGGGCTTCGGCGTGATCCGCGATCATCCGATTCCGCAGGCGCTGGTCGAGGAGATCTACGCCGAATGGCTCGCCTTCTTCGACAGCGATGCGAAGCATGCCTATGCGTCGGGGGCCGGCAGCCATGACGGCTTCTTCTCGCCCTCCGTGTCCGAAATCGCCAAGGGCAATTCAAAGCGCGATCTGAAGGAGTTCTTCCATATCTTCCCGTGGGGACGCTATCCGGCCGAACTGTCCGACGCTGCGCGCCGTTATTACGATCTGGCGAGTGCGCTCGCCGGGGAACTTCTGTCCTGGGTCGAGGCCAATACGCCGCCCGACGTCCGGGACCGCTTCTCGATGCCGCTGGCGCGCATGATCGAAGGCAGCCCGGATACGCTGCTGAGGGTGCTGCGCTATCCCCCGCTCACCGGCGAGGAGGAGCCGGGCGCGGTCCGCGCCGCGGCGCACGAGGACATCAATCTGCTGACGGTTCTGCCGGCTTCCAACGAGCGCGGCCTGCAACTCCTGACGAAGAAGGGCGAATGGGCCGATGTGCCGTCCGACTTCGGCTCGCTTGTCATCAATGTCGGCGACATGCTGCAGGAAGCGTCCGGCGGCTACTACACATCCACGACTCATCGCGTGGTGAACCCCGCGGGGGAAGGCGCACGACGCTCGCGTGTCTCGATTCCGCTCTTCCTGCAGCCGCGCGCCGATGTTGTGCTCTCCGCGCGCTACACGGCCGGCGCCTATCTCGACGAAAGGCTGCGGGAAATCCGTGGGCGCTGAGGGCGGGGGAGCGCTGACAGGTATCCGAGGCTCCAGGCGGCCTGTCAGGACTCCAGCGTGCGCACGCTGTCTCGCTCGATGAGTTCCACGCCGAGCGAGGTCACGAGCGGCACCTTGCGTCCGGCCATCAGCGCGAGGATGCGGTCGACGACATGGGCCGCCACCTGGGGGATCGACGGGGAGACCGTCGTCATGCGCGGCGCGCAGAACTCCGCCTGCTTGCATTCGATGTAGCTCAGCACCGACAATTCGCCCGGAACGTCGATGCCGAGCTGATACGCCGCCTGCAGGACGCCGAAGCTGAACTGCGTGCCGAAGGTGAACATCGCGGTCGGCCGCGGCTGCCGTTCGAGCATCGCCAGCGCCTTGTCGCGCGCGTCGCCGAACGCATAGCTGGTCTCGACGGTCCAGCGCGGATCGATGTTGAGGCCGAGACGGGCCGCCGTCTGGCGGGTTCCTGCCAGCAGGCCCTGCGCGCGCTGGAGCATCGGTCCCGTCATCAGGCCGATATCGCGATGGCCGCGTTCGGCGAGATAGGTCAGCGCCATCTCGGCCCCGCGTTCGAGATGCTCGACGACGCCCTGCTTGCGGAATTCGCCCGGCCTGTCCCAGTTCAGCAGCACGCTCGGCATCCGGGCGGCAAGTCCGGCCTCGTCGGCGATCCACTCGTCCGAGTGGCCGAGCACGACAACCCCGGCGGCGCGCTGCAGGAACGACGCGAGCGGCCCGCCCTGGCGCATGCGCTCGAGCGTCGCGAGCTGCACCCGCAGCACGTTCAGATCGCGATCGGCAAATCCCTTCTCGATCGCGGCCGAAAGGTCGTCGAAGAAGGATGTGTCGGCGTGCGGCGTGGCGAGAAAGATGACGGGAACCTCGGCCGTCTTGAACCAGGCCGCGAGACTGTCCTTGCGATAGTCGAGCGCCGCGATCGCCTTGCCGATCCGCTCGGCCGTCGGGGTGCTGACGGCCTTGGTCTTGTTGAGGTAATGCGACACCGTGGCGATCGATACGTTCGCCAGCGCCGCGACGTCCTTGATCGTCGCCATACCGTCCTGCTCCCTGCCGCGATCTTGCAGGCGCGGCGGCGCCTGTCCAGCGCCCGCGCCGATCCCGAGGGCCGATCGCCGCCTCATTCCACATCACGCTCCGCCCATCAAACGGTCTTGACGCCGGAGCGGCGCCGACTAAGGTAATGGAAAACGTTTAACCAGCCAACGAAAACAGCGTCGACGTTCTCGCCCCCCGAAAGGGCCTGGCCAAACGGCGCGTCCATCCAGAGCGATCAGCAACCAGTGATTCAGGGAACAGTCACAGCCATGTCGACCATCACCCGCCGGGGTCTCGCGACCCTCCTCCTCGGCGTCGCCAGCATCGCCACCGTCGGCCTCGCGGTCGCGAGCGGCCCCGCCGCCGCCGCGGACAAGCCGAAGAAGGTCATCTTCCTCGTCAACGGCACGCTCGGCGACAAGTCCTATTTCGATCTCGGCGCCGCCGGAATCGAGGCGATCAAGGCCAAATATGGCGATGCCGTCGAGACGAAGATCCTCGAGATGGGCACCGACCAGACCAAGTGGCAGCCGGCCTTCGAGGACGTGTCCGAACAGGACTGGGACCTGATCTTCGCGTGCACCTACGAAATCTCGGACATCCTCGCCGAGGTCGCGCCGAACCATCCGGACAAGACCTATGCCGTGATCGACGCCGTGGTACCCTTCGAGCAGGGTGATCTCGGCAATATCTACGCCGTCTCGTTCAAGCAGAACGAAGGCTCCTACCTCGCGGGAATCCTCGCGGCGGGCCTCCTGAACGACGGCACCATTCCCGCCGACCAGGGCACGTCGATCGGCTTTCTCGGCGGCATGGACATTCCCGGCATCAACGACTTCCTGACCGGCTATATCGAGGGCGCGCGTTCGGTCAATCCGGATATCAAGGTCGCGATCTCCTATGCCGGCACCTTCGACGATGCGGCCAAGGGCAAGGAACTCGCACTGGCGCAGTACCGGTCCGGGACGGCGATCGGCTTCAACGTCGCCGGCCAGACCGGCCTCGGCCAACTCGCGGCCGCGAAGGAAGTCGGCAAGTGGGCGCTCGGCGTCAATTCCGACCAGGAGGCGATCTTCAAGGACAGTGATCCGGCCATGGCCGCCTGGGTGGCAAGCTCGATGGTCAAGAAGGTCGATGTCGCCATGCTGCGGGCCTATGACCTCTATGTCGAAGGCAAGCTGCCGGTGGGCAAGGTCGAGGCGCTCGGCCTCGCCGAGGATGCGGTCGGTCTGGTCGAGACCGGAAATATGGCGAAGCTCGCCTCTCCGGCGCTGAAGGAGCAGATTGCGACCGCGAAGGCCGGCATCATCGACGGCTCGATCAAGGTGACGTCCGGCTTCGGTCTCGACACCGACACGCTGAACACGCTGCGCGACAGCGTCCGTCCCTGAGCCTCGCAATGACCAGCCCGCCCGTCGTCGCCTTCGCAGGCGTTTCGAAGACCTATGGCAACGGCACACTCGCGCTCGACGCGGTTTCGTTCTCGATCGCGGCTGGCGTGATCCACGCCATCTGCGGCGAGAACGGGGCGGGCAAGTCGACCCTCATGAAGATCCTGTTCGGGCTCGAGCAGCCTTCGGCGGGCACCGTGATGATCGACGGCGAGGTGGCGGCGATCACGTCGCCCCGCATCGCCGCCGCCAGGGGCATCGGCATGGTGCACCAGCATTTCTCGCTGGTGCCCTCGCTGACCGTCACCGAGAACATCGTGCTCGGCCAGGAGCCGCGCCGCGGCGCCTTCATCGACCGGGCGGGCGCGCGCCAGCGGGTCGTCGATCTCGCGCAACGCTACAATCTCAACGTCGATCCCGACGCCGTCGTCCGCACGCTTTCGGTCGCCGCGCAGCAGAAGGTCGAGATCCTCAAGGCGCTGTCGCGCGACGTGCGCGTGCTGATCCTCGACGAGCCGACCGCTGTCCTGACGCCGCCCGAGACGGACGAGCTTTTCGAGCGGCTGCGCGACCTCCGCGCGGCCGGGCTCACCATCCTGTTCATTTCGCACAAGCTGCGCGAGGTGCGGGCGCTCGCGAGCCATGTCACCGTGCTCAGGGCCGGCCGGCTTGCCGGCGACGACCCGCTCGCCGCGATCGGTGACGATGCGATCGCCCGCCTCGTGATGGGCCAGGCGGCGCGGCCGGAACCGAAGCGCGGCGGCCGCGCGGCGGGCGCCGCCACCGTCACGCTCGCCGGCGTCTCCCTTGCCGCCCGCGACGCGGCCGACCGCCTGCACGGCATCGAACTCGCCATCCATGCCGGCGAGATCCTCGGCGTCGCCGGCGTCGACGGCAGCGGCCAGCGCGGCCTCGTCTCGCTGTTGACCGGCCGTCTGCAGCCGAGCGGCGGCGCGATCGCCTATCACGGCTTTCCGATCGCCGGCCTTGGGACCGCGGCGCTGCGCCGGCGCGGGCTTGCCCATCTTCCGGCCGACCGGTTCCATGACGGCGGATCGAAGCGGATGTCGCTGGTCGAGAACGCCATGGCCGGCGCGCACCGCCTCGCAGCCTTTTCAGCGGGCCCCTTTCTGAAGCGTCATGCGATGGAGGCGCGGACCGCCGAGATGATCGAGCAGTACAATGTCCGCGCGCCGGGACCGAGGGCGCCGCTCTCGGCGCTATCCGGCGGCAACGCGCAGAAGCTGATCGCGGCGCGTGAGTTCGCGACGGAGCCGCGCTTCCTGATCGCCGACCAGCCGACACGCGGCATCGATGTCGCCGCCGCGGCATTCCTGCACGAGCGGCTGTCGGAACTCGCCGGAAGAGGCTGCGCCATCCTCCTCATCACCGCCGATCTGGACGAACTGCTGAAGCTTTCGGACCGGATCGTCGTGCTCCATGCCGGCAGGATCGTCGCCCGCATGGTGAACGGCCCCGACCTGACGCCGGAGCGGCTCGGCCCCTCTATGCTCGGACTGGAGGCTGCGGCATGATCCGCTCCGCCTTCGCTTCCCTCGTCCTCACCGCCCTCCTGCTCGTGCTCGTCGTCGGCGTCGTGCTGGTGCCGATCGCGATGCGCCTGCCGGATCCGCTCGCGGTGCTCGACATGTTCGTGCTCGGCCCGTTCCGCAATCCGCGCCATACCGGCAACATCGTCGAGATGGCGACGCCGGCCATGATGTGCGGCCTCGCCGTGGCGATCATGTTCCGAGCCGGCATGTTCAATCTCGGCGTCGAGGGCGCCTTCTTCCTTGGCGGCCTCGCGACGGTGGCGACGGTGCTGGTCGTGCCGCTGCCCGGCTGGGCGATGGCGCCGGTCGGCCTCCTCGTCGGCGCCGTCGTCGGCTCCAGCATCTGCGCGGTGCCCGGCTATCTCAAGGCGCGCTACGAGGCTTCGGAACTCGTTTCCTCGCTGATGCTGAACTTCGCGGCGCTCTTCCTGGGGCTCTTCATCGTCAACTATTTCCTGCGCGATCCGGCGGCCGGGGCCATGGTCTCCTACAAGATCCCGGTGGACGCGCGACTGCCGCGCCTCGTCGGCGGAACGCGCATTCATCTCGGCACGATTGTCGCCGTGGCCGCCTGCCTGATCGGGGCCGTCTATCTCTTCATGACGCGCGGCGGCTTCGAATCGCGGATCGTCGGCCTCAATCCCGGCTTCGCAGCGCATCTCGGCCTGCCCATCCGCTGGATCACGCTGCGCGCGCAGCTGATCGGCGGCCTGATCGCGGCCGGCGCCGGCGGCATCGAGATGCTCGGGATCTATCAGCGCTTCTCGTGGCAATCGCTGCCCGGCAATGGCTGGACGGGCGTGGTGGCGGCCATCCTCGCCCGCGACAACCCGATCCTGATCATCCCCGCGGCGCTGTTCCTCTCCTACCTCCAGGTAGGCGGCGACCTCATCGCGCGCAATTTCGACGTGCCGAGCGAAGCCGTCGGCCTCATCCAGGCGCTGGTGCTGCTGGTCGTCACCTCTTCGGCGATCATGCGCAATCCACGCCTCATGCGCTTCATCCAGGGACGCAGCAATGCTGCGACCAAGACGGGCGAGCCGAAGGCCGCCGAACGGAGCCCCGCATGACCGAGCTCGATCTCATGGGCCTCGTCGACTTCGTCCCGGCGGTCCTCCGCGTCACGACTCCGATCCTCCTCGCCGCGCTCGGGGTGCTGATCTCCGACCGCGCCGGCGTCCTCAATATCGGCGTCGAGGGCATGATGCTGTCGGGCGCCTTCGCGGGCGTCGTCGCGAGCGCGGCCACCGGCAGCGCGACGGCGGGCCTCCT
The DNA here is from genome assembly GCF_030815145.1 of Kaistia geumhonensis. Taxonomy (NCBI): domain Bacteria; kingdom Pseudomonadati; phylum Pseudomonadota; class Alphaproteobacteria; order Hyphomicrobiales; family Kaistiaceae; genus Kaistia; species Kaistia geumhonensis. Next base: position 3,656,230 of record NZ_JAUSWJ010000001.1, read on the forward strand.
CGCGGCCATCGTTGCCGGCGGCCTGCTAGGCGCCGTGCTCGCCGCCGCCGTGCAGATTCTCAAGTCCGACCTCATCCTCTCCGGCATCGCCCTCAACATCGCCGCTGCGGCGGGGACCACGTTGCTCCTCTTCCTGATGACCGGCGACAAGGGCATGTCGGGCTCGCTGGCGAGCAAGGTCCTGCCGAATGTCGCCATTCCTTGGATCGCCGACGTACCCGTTCTCGGCACGCTTCTGTCCGGCCATCACGTCCTCACCTATGCCGCCTTCCTGGCGGTTCCGGGGGTGGGCATCTTCCTGACGCGCACGCCCCTCGGCCTTCGCCTTCGCGCCGTGGGCGAGAGCCCGGAATCGGCGGCCATCGCGGGAATCAACGTCGTTCGGGTTCAGGTCATGGCGCTGATCGTGTCCGGGGCTTTCGCCGGAACGGGCGGCGCCTTCCTCTCCATGGGCTATGTCAGCTGGTTCTCGCAGGACATGAGCGCAGGTCGCGGGTTCATCGCGCTGGCCGCCGAGGTCATGGGGCATGGCGGGGCCTCGGGAACGATGTTCGCCTCGCTGCTTCTCGGTGCGGCCGAGGCCATCGCCGTCGCGCTGCAGGGCAGGGGGCTACCGAGCGAACTGATGCAGACCGTGCCCTATGTCGTGCCGGTTGTCGCGCTCGTCGTCTATGCAAGGCGCCGCCAGCGCCTTCTCGCGCGAGCCTGACCCGCCGCGATCCCCACCTTACCCAAGATTCATACGCATCGCCGGGCCCCGGCCGCGGCGGACAGAAAGGACGCTTCGCTGATGGAAACGATCAAGGTCATCTTCGACACGGACCCCGGCGTCGACGATGCCATGGCGCTCCTCTTCCTGCATCGCGCACCGCAGGTGGAAATCGTCGGCGTCACGACCACTTTCGGCAACGGCCGGATCGATACGACGACCTGGAACGCGCTCTACCTGACGGAGCGCTTCGGCATCGACGCACCGGTCGCCAGCGGCCCGGCGGCGCCCCTGGTCGGGCCGGCGCCGCCGCCGACGGACTTCGTCCACGGCGCGAACGGCCTCGGCGACATCCCGCTGCCGGCAACTCTCCGCCGGAAAGCCGACCCGCGGCCGGCACATCGCTTCATCATCGACACGGTCCGTGCCCATCCGGGCGAAATCACCATCGTCGCGGTCGGGCGGATGACCAATCTCGCCCTGGCGCTTCGCGAGGACCCTGCGATCGCCGGCCTCGTCCGCGAGATCGTCATCATGGGTGGCGCCTTCGGCCATAACGGCTTCCACGGCAATGTGACGCCGGTGGCCGAGGCCAATATCCATGGGGATCCGCTCGCCGCCGACGAGGTGTTCGGCGGCATCTGGCGGATCACCGTGGTCGGGCTGGACGTCACGCAGCGCACCCAGATGACGACCGACTATCTTCGTGCGCTCGCGCGGGATGGCGGCGAGGCGGGGCGGTTCATCTGGGACATCACGCGCTTCTACGTGGCGTTCCATCACGCGGCAGGCGTCGCGGACATGTTCGTCCACGATTCCTCCGCCGTCGCCTATCTCATCGATCCGTCGCTCTTCACGACGCGGCGCGGATCGATCCGCGTCGTCACCGATGGGATCGCGACCGGCCAGACCATGCTGAAGCCGGACGAGTACAATTTCCCGCCCGGGCCCTGGGACGACCGCCCCTCGCACGCCGTCTGCATCGACGTCGATACGGCCCGGCTGCTGTCGCTCTACCGCGACACGATCACCGCAGCCTGAGGACGGCGGCAACCGGCCGGTGATCCCGGCCGGCCTCTTCTGCTTTCGGAAGCTGCAATTCGGGCATCGAGCAAGCGCAGCGCGTCGTCCCCGGCACCCCCGGGCGAGGTGAGAAGGGGTCTCTCGGCGACCGTCATATCCTCCCGGTCCGCGGACCCCGAGTCCGTCAGCGCCGGATGAACAGGCCGAAGCCGTTCCCGCCGAGATAGCCGATCCTCATTTCGCCCGCCGGCCCGAAGGCGACCGACGAGAGCGAGCCGTCCGGCTCGTTTTCGCTGGAAGGGCTGATCGCGAACGTCCCGCCGTCCCGATGGCGCAGCGGGTAGGTCTGGCGCGCTGGACCGATCGAGAGCTCGAGACGATCGCCGACCTCCGTGATCGTCGCCTCGCCGAAATAGGGATTGGCATAGACGCCGACATAGCTCGAGAGTGCCGCGGCCGCGGTCGGATGTTCCGGTGGCTGCTTTCCGACGAGATCGCCCACCGGCTTCGAGAGCGCGCCGAGACGCGGCCCGTACAGGGCGAACCAGTCCGTCGTGATGTCGCCGAACTGGACGAGATCCATGAACGATGCGCCGATGGCCTCGGCCGCGCCGGTCGATGCCGCGTTGGTCAGGATGACAATGCCGACATCGGCCGAGGGCAGCATGGCATAATAGGTGCCGGCTCCGCGCGCGAAGGCGCCCGAATGGCTGATCAGCGTCCGGCCGGCCGGCGTGATCCCCACTCCGAAACCGTAACCATAGAAGCCTGGCCGCGCGTCGACGGCGTAGGACGGCGACGAGATCATTTCAGCCGTAATCGCGGGAAGCAGCGCGTCCTCGGGAATGATCCGCCGGCCGCCGAACTCGCCTTTCTGAAGGATCATCGCCATCCAGCGCGCCAGATCGTTCACCGACGAACTGACGCCGCCGGCAGGCGATTGCTCATCCGGTTGTCGCTGGTATTTCGGCTGGTAGACGTCGCCCACCTTCACGTGGCCGAAGGCGCGATCCGGCCGCTTCTCGAAATCGGCGAAACGGGAGCTCGTCGAGGTCATGCCGAGAGGTTCGTAGAGGGCGGTCTCGGCGAGATCCTCCCATGGCTTCCCCGCCGCGGCGGCAACCGATTCAGCGGCCGCCGTCAGTCCGAAATTCGTGTAGGCATAGGTGTCGCGAAAGCCGTCGAGCGGCAACAGGCGCAGACGCTCGAGGACGGCTCGCCGATCAAAGCCGATATCCTCCAGATCGTCGCCGGCATGATCCGGCAGACCCGAGCGGTGGCTGAAGAGATCGGCGATCGTGACATGCTGCGTCACCCATGGATCCTTCAGCGCAAACCAGGGCAGGTGGGTGACGACCGGCGTGTCCCATGCGACGACGCCACGTCCGACCGCGTGGGCGACCACGCTGCCGGCGAGCGACTTCGACAGCGAGGCGATCTGGAAGACCGTGTCGGCATCGACGGGAGCCGGGTCGCCGACCTTGCGCACGCCGAAGCCTCTGGCGTAGACGGTTCGCCCGTCATGGACGACGGCGATGGCCAGACCCGGAATGCCGGTGCGGCTCATGATCGACTGAGCAATCGCGTCGAGGCCGGCGACCGCCTTATCGATCTGTCCGTCGGGAATGGGAACGGCCGATATCTGCGGCGGCAGCACATCGGCAAGAACCGCAGCAGCGAGCACCGGGCTTGCGAGAAGGGCGAGCGCTACGAGGGACGCTTTCAGCGTCCGATCGATGGCGCGCGACGCAAATCCGTCCGAACCTGGGGCGCGGTCATTCATCATGTCAGGTCCTCCCCCGGTGGTCATCATGCGAAGCGCCCGTACCGGTCTATCGGTGCATTCGACGACATGTCGCGATCGGAACTCTAGCGCGAAATACGCCTGCGCCGACAAGACTCGGCCATCAGGTCAGACGCTCCGGATACACGCGCCGGCAATCAGCCGTGCTTAGACGATGGTGTCCCATGCCGGTGGCACCCGACCGAAAGCTTGTCGTCTCTCTGTTCACAAGTGACTCCAAACCGACGCGCGAGGCTGTTAGAACAAAACATGAACATAGAAAGGTGGGCCGATGGCACAGAGCAGCCTCGACAAGCTCCGCATCCTCGCCGATGCAGCGAAATACGACGCCTCCTGCGCTTCGTCGGGGGCGGAGAAGCGGATCGCGAAGCCCGGCGGTATCGGCTCGACGACAGGCAGCGGCATTTGTCATTCCTACACGCCGGACGGACGCTGTGTGTCGCTCCTCAAGATCCTGCTCACCAATTACTGCCTGTTCGACTGCGCGTACTGCATCAACCGCCGCTCGTCGAATGTGCGGCGGGCGCGGTTCAGCGTCGACGAAGTCGTCGATCTGACGCTCGGCTTCTACAAGCGCAACTATATCGAGGGGCTTTTCCTGTCCTCCGGTATCATACGCTCGCCCGACTATACGATGGAGCAGATGATGCTGGTGGCGAGGAAGCTGCGTCGCGACCATGGCTTCGCCGGTTATATTCATCTGAAGGCCATCCCTGAAGCGAGCCCCTGGCTTCTGGAACAGGCCGGCCTTTTTGCCGACCGGATGTCCGTAAACATCGAACTCGCATCCGATGTGAGCTTGAAGAGGCTGGCTCCCGAGAAGGACAGCCGCTCGATCAGCTCGGCCATGGGCCAGATGAGCGAGCGCATCGCCGAGGCGCGCGAGGAGCGGCGCTCCTTTGCGCCGGCCGGCCAGAGCACGCAGATGATCGTCGGCGCCGACGAGACCACCGACGAGGCGGTCCTGCGCACCAGCGCCACGCTCTATTCGGAATACCGATTGAAGCGCGTCTATTATTCCGCCTTCAGCCCGATTCCCGAAGCGAGCCCGAATCTGCCGGTCAAGGCACCGCCGCTTCGTCGCGAGAACCGCCTCTACCAGGCCGACTGGCTGCTCCGTTTCTACGGCTTCACAGTCGAGGAGATCGCGGCCGGCGGCGAGGGGGGTATGCTGGATCTGCGCATCGACCCGAAGCTGGCTTACGCCCTCAAGCATCGAGAGCGCTTTCCGGTCGATGTAAACAGCGCTGATCGCGAACTGCTCCTGCGCGTTCCCGGGCTCGGCAGCCGCGCGGTTGATAAGATCATCGCCAGCCGGCGCCAGACCCGGCTCAGATGGGAGGACGTCGCGCGGCTCAGCGGCGGCCTCCGCCGCGCCAGGGTATTCCTGGTGACGGCCGACCATCATCCCGCCCGACTGATCGACCGGGCGGATCTCCGCGACCGGCTGACGCCGCCGGCGCGGCAGTTGAACCTCTTCGAATGAAGCGGCGCGTCGAGCTTCAGGAGGGCGCCGATCTCGACGGGTTCCGGCGCGCCGCCCGGGCCCTCTTCGCCGGGCAGGTGCCGCCTGAAGACATCGTATGGACCACAGGCGGCATTCCGGCCCTGTTTGGCGAGGGACAGGTACCCGAGGCGCCGCGGTTGGCGCTTCCGCGCGCGGTCGCCGATCTCGTCGGTCTCGTCGTCTGTCATCGCGATCCCGAGCGGTATGCGCTCCTCTATGCGCTCATCTGGCGGGTGCTGCACGGAGAGCGCGACTTGCTCACACTCGCGAGCGATCCTCTCGTCCATCGCCTGGCGATGATGGCGAAGACGATCCGGCGCGATGTGCACAAGATGCATGCCTTCGTCCGCTTCCGCGCCGTCCCGGCCGATGGCGGGGAGCATTTCGTCGCCTGGTTCGAGCCCGATCACTTTGTTCTCGCGCTCGCCGCGCCTTTCTTCGTCGATCGCTTCCGCGGCATGCGCTGGTCGATCCTGACCCCCGTGGGCTCGCTGCATTGGGACACCGTCGCGCTGGCGATCGGCCCGGCGGCGGATCGGCGCGATGCGGCGGGCGGGGACATTATCGAGGAAAGCTGGCGCGGCTACTACGAAAGCGCCTTCAACCCGGCCCGGGTCAATCCGGCGTTGATGCGAGCGGAGATGCCGAAGCGCTATTGGCGCAACCTGCCGGAGGCGAACCTCATCCCGGGCCTCGTCCGATCGGCCGCCTCACGCGTTGGGGAGATGACGGAGCGCGCGGCCGTGCCCTCCGCCAAGCGCAATCCGGAAAAGGCGGTGGCAGCCATGTCGGACCAGGACCCCAAGACGCTCGAGGCGCTCAACAGCCTGATCGCAGCTTCCGAACCAATGGTAAAGGGCGGGACGCGCGCCGTGCTCGGCGAGGGGCCGATCGGGGCCGACATCGCTTTTGTCGGCGAGCAACCGGGCGATCAGGAGGATATCGAGGGGCGGCCGTTCGTGGGGCCGGCCGGCGTGATGCTCGATCGTGCGATGCGTGAGGTCGGCATCGCTCGCTCCAGGGTCTATGTCACCAATGCGGTGAAACATTTCAAGTACGAGCAGCGCGGCAAGCGGCGGCTGCACCAGTCCCCGACGGCCGGCGAGGTGAAGCACTATCGCTGGTGGCTGATGCGCGAGCTTGCTTTCGTCGAGCCGAAGCTGGTGGTGGCGCTCGGCGCGACCGCCGTCCTCGCGCTGACGGGAAAGGCGTTGCCAGTGACCAGGATGCGCGGTCCTCACGAGCTCGGCGGCCACAAGGGCTTTATCACCGTCCACCCGTCCTACCTGCTGCGCATCCCCGACCCCTCCGCCAAAGAAGCCGCCTACGCCCAATTCCTCGACGACCTCAGCGCCGTGAGGGCGCTGTCGGCGGAGGTAGAGCGGTGAGGGTGCATAGGCAGAGGAAATCGAGACGTGCGGGGCCCAACGGCCCCAAGATAGTTGCCGCGAGCTGAGGCAAGGCTTTCGCCATTTCAGCGCCGATCCGATGCAGGCGGCCGAAATCCTGAACGAACCGAACGGCATCGCGCGCGCCGAGCTGCGCCGCCGATGACAGGCATGGCGGGCGCCCGGGATTGCGGCGCAATCCGCGCCTCGCTGATATCGTCGCCGGCTGCCCGGCGCTCTCTTCGATCGGGCGCTGGAACGCCGTGCGGCTCCGACCGGCGGGATCGAATCCCCTTGATTCGCCGGCTTCAGAAGCGAACCTCGAGCGTGCCCTCGACGGCGTTGTCGGTCGCGGCGTCGGCGATCTGCCCGGAATAGCGCAGCCCGAGATCGAGCTGGCTGCTCGGCCGCAGGCCGAGGAAGGCATCGATCAGCGCCGCGTCGCGGGCGATCGGAGCGCCGGCGACCGTGAAGCTCGAAGAGCCCGCGAAGGCTGCCGTCGCTTCCGGGACGACATCGCCGAACGCATGCTGCCAGCCGATGCCGCCATGCGCGAGCAGCTTCATGCCGTCCTGGATGTCGTAGCTCTGCGCCATGCGGATGCCGACCACGCCGTAAGTGGTCGACATGCCGCCTTCGCCGAAGGCGAGCGCCGCCGGGCCGCCGGATTCCGAGTAGCCGTCCACGGCGAGATCGACATAGGCGAGATTGGCGAAGGGTTCGATCGTGCCGTTCTGGACGCTGAAGCCGTAGGCCGCCTCGCCGAAGGCCTGGGCCGTGCCACCGCCATAATCGGCGGAAAGGAACTCCGCCTCCGGCGTCAGCGCTGCGCGCGACGTGGCGATGTCGTGCCAGCTGTAGCCGGCGCCGAAGCGCAGGCTCATCGCGCCCTGCCGTGTGCCGCCATAGAGCGCGACGTCGTAATTGTCGCTCGATCCGCCGCCGCCGATGCCGCCCAGCGAGAAATCCGACCGGCTATAGCCACCGGCGACGCCGACGCGCCAGTCCGCGCCGAGCGCGGCATCCGCGCCGAGCAGGAAGCCGCCGATCGATCGCGACAGCGCCGCGGCATTGCCGTCGGAGGAGGTATCTCCCCATCCGCCATAGGCCTGCGACCAGGCGGTGGCATCGAGGCCCGGGGCGAGACGCGCGGTCTGATTGCCCGTGCCGGCGGCGCCGTCGGTATCGGCGAAGGCCTGCCGGACGCGGCGCGATACGGCGTCGCGCAGATAGATCGACTGTTGCTGCAGCGTGGATTCGGCCGATGCGCTCACTTCGCCCGACAGGCTCGCGAGGACGCCCGGCGCCTCCGCTGCCCCCATCAGGGCCAGCGACTGGTTGAGCGGTGATCCGAGGCCGAGGCTGTCGGCCGCCAGCGCGGCACTGCGGGCGTTCTGTGTCGTCGCATAGTCGGCATAGCTCACCGCGCTGCGTCCGAGCGTCAGCACGCCGTTCTCGTCGAGGCTTGCTCCGAGAAAGGGGAGGGGCGCATCGGCGGTGCCGAACAGCGGCGACGCGACCGTGAAGGCGGATGCGATCGACCCCGCCTCGACGACGGCATAGGTGTTTCCGAGCGAGGGCAGGAAGTCGTTGGTCGGCAGCAGAAGGAGCGTCGCGCCGCCGGCGGTCAGTGTGCCGCCGACACTCAGGAGGTCCGAAACGCCGTTCGGGCCGATCTCGGCCGCCAGATACGAGCCCGGTTCGAACACCGCGTCGCCCGACACCGCGATGGCGCCGACCGAGTTGCCGGGCGAGACGATGCCGCCCGCCTTGACGACGAGCCCGCCGACGCTGCCATTGCCGTGATGTGCGCCATAGAGCGTCAGCGTTCCGGACACCGCGCCCTGGTTGGCGAAGGGACCCCAGGCGGTAACGTCGCCGTCGATCGTGCCGGTATTGGTGATGGTGCCCGTGTTGGTGACCGTGCCCTCGACAAGGCCGCTATTGGTGAAGCTCCCTGAATTGGCGAGCGCGCCGATCAGGGTTCCGCCATTCGTCCAGGTCCCGCTGTTGTCGACGCTGGCGGTGACCGTCCCGGAATTGTCGACCGTGCCCGTGTTGACGAAGGTCGCAGCGCTGCCGGTGTCGATCTCGCCGCTATTGGTGAGCGTGCCCGAGTTGACGACGGCGCCGGAGAGCCTGGCGCCGTTTTCGTTCGTCCAGGTGCCGCTGTTGTCGACGGCCGCAAGAACCGTTCCCGCGTTCTCCACGGTTCCGGCATTGACGAAGGCCGCCCCGGAGCCCGCGCCGACGAAGACGCCGTCGTTCACGAGCGTGCTGCCTTCGGCGACGGCATAGCCATTGTTGTAATCGGCGAAGCGGGCGTCGGTCGCCACCGTGAGGTCACCTGTCATCGACCCGTTCAGGATCGTGGTCCCCGAGGCTGCCGTCACGCCGCCGTCATTGGTGACGGCGCCGTTCAGGATGACCGTACCCCCGGCGAGCGTCAGGCTGCCGGGGCCGAAGATGGCGGCGTCGAAGGTAGCGGTGTCGGCGGTGGTGATCGTGCTGTCGCCGACGAGCAGCACCGGCAGGTCGGTCGCGAAGTCCTGCGTCAGCACCAGCGGGCCGGTGGCGGCGATCAGCTGGTTGACGCTGACATTGGTCGCGTCGCTGAAGCCGTTCGCCGCTACGCCGAGGAAGCCGCCATCGGCGTCGAAGAGGACATTCAGCCCGGCATAGCTGTGAAGGCCGGAATTGACGAAGCCGCTTTCGGGCGAGCCGATGCTGACGAAGGACGGCGTCTGCGGATTGCTCATGTCGCCGACGATGAAGCTGTAGGTCGCGCTGCCGCCGGCGAGGCTGATGGTGATCTCGGTGCCGGCGGGGGCAGGGCCCTTGTTGCCGCCCGGCACCTCGAAGAACGAGCCGGGAATGCCGGTGTCCATCAGGAGATTGGCGTTGCTCGACGTGCCGGCGAGCGTGACATCGGCGACGACCGACTGCCAGTTGGGAGCGGCGCCATCGACGCCGGCGCTTTGGAGAACGAGCTGCGAATAGGTGAAGGCCGAAGCCGAGGTGTTGGCCGCGGTGAGGCCGAGCTCGACGCCATTTGGCGTGATGATGTAGCCGCGGCGCAGCGCGCCTTCCGCCATTCCGTCGATATTGAGGAAGAGGTTGTAGGCCTCCGACGTCGTCGGCGCGGCCTTGAGCAGCTTGTTGAGTTCCTTGCCTGTCAGCGAGAGGTCGAGCGTGCCCGTTCCCATCGTGTTGCGGTCGTAGCCGACGCCCATCATGCTGACATGGTTGACCGCGTATTCCGCATCGCAGGGATCGGCGCCGACGCCGAGGCAATAGGCCTCGGTGACGACGAGAACCGGCAGTGTCGCGCTGACCTTCGTCGGGTTGCCGTTCGCGTCCCTGCCGTTGTCGAGCTCGACCTGGAAATCGTTGAAATAGCCGGTGAGGAGCAGCCCCGAGCTATTGTAGTATTCCCAGCCCGGCGTTCCGGCCGTCGAATAACTCTGGAAGTAGTTGGCCGAAAGCACGAGCCCGACCGAACCGGTATCCATCGTGACCGTGACGGGGCTGCCGCTGACATTGAGCCCGACGAGCAGGGTGCCTTCCTGGGCGAGCGCCGATTGCAGCGAGTTCTTGTACTCGACCGAGTAGGACTGCGTGTAGCCGTCGTAGAGGCTCCAGCCCGCAGCCAGTGCCATCTCCGGCGCCGTCAGACCGAGAAGGGCCAGCGCGCCCGATGCGACAGGGAGGGACAGCCGCCGCGGGAGGAGGGCCTCCGAGCAAGGAGGGATGGAATGCGATGCCATGGTGCCCTTCCACACGCCGCGCCTGCACGAAGGCCGAACGCAGTTCGTCAGTTACGAAAAAGACCGTTCGGCCGGATGCACGGGAATCAGGCCATCTCGTCCGACTGTCCGGGAGGAGGAGAGCACACGCAATCGCATCGAGACGAAACGATGCGATCGTCACATCGGCGCAACATCGGTGTATCGCGATGGGAACGCGAGGCGGCAAAGAACGCGTCGGCCGGCTCGCTGACTTGCCAGAGGGCGAGCGCCTGAAACGGGGCTTCGGTCGCATTGGTACGGTCGATCGCGCGGCCTGAAGTCGGGAGGATCAACCAGGGCGAAAAAGGGGGGGCGATCGTCCAGCGCCCTGCCTAACCCCGGCAAGGCTCAAGCGATTTCCAGGTCTTGGAAAATGAAAGTGGCGGAGAGGGGGAGATTCGAACTCCCGATACCCTTGCGAGTATGCCGCATTTCGAGTGCGGTGCAATCGACCACTCTGCCACCTCTCCGCGGTGGCGCCGTTCGCGCGATGGGGTGAATACATGGACGCGGCGGCTCTTGCAAGGCCCGCCGCGCTGCTTCCCCAGCCATTCGGGGCGAAGGCGGCGCGGCGCCTTCGCCTGTTGGCCACAGCGGCTCTCGGCAGGCCGAATCCGTTTCGGCCCGCGGAGCCTCAGGCCGCTGCGCCGAGGCCGGTGAGCATCGCGCGGACGAGGCCGACTTCGTCGTCGTTCACACCATGGCCGGAGCCGGGATAGATGCGCTTCGTCACGAGAGCGCCGCTCTTCGCAAAGCGGTCGGCCGAAGCCTCGACGCGGGCGAGCGGGATATGGGCGTCGCGCTCGGAGCAGCCGAAGAGGACCGGGGTGCCGGCGAGGGCGGCGTCGCCCTGCCAGAGCTCCGCGTCGGCGCCGATCAGCCCGCCGGACAGCGCGACCACGCCGCCATAGCGGCGCGGCCGGCGCGCGGCCGATTCAAGCGCCAGGCAGGCGCCCTGCGAGAAACCGAGCAGCACGATGCGGTCGTCGCCGAGCCCGGCGGCGTTGAGATCGTCGGCGAGCGTCGCGACGGTGGCGAGCGCGGAGGAAAGCGCCGGCTCGTTGACGGCGCGCGGCTCCATGAAGCGCTGCGGATACCAGACATTGCCCGCCGCCTCCGGGGCCAGGAAGGCGATGTCGCCAGCACGGAAATAGGCGGAGAGCGAGAGGATATCGGCGGCGCTGCCGCCGCGGCCGTGCAGCATGACGACGGCGCCGCGCGCCGCCTCGAGCGGGGCGCCGGCTGCGAGCACGGGGCGCCCGCCATGCGGAGCGCCGGCCCTGGTCGTGGTGAGGCTCATGATCGGATCATCCGGAAGAGGGGAGGGACGCGGCGGCCGGGTTGGCCGCCGCGCATTGATCGGGTCGTCGCCTAGTCCCCCAGCGGCTGCAGCCGGCTCTCGATCGAAGCGCGACGTGCCTCGAGGAAGGGCGGCAGCGACAGATGCTCGCCGAGCGTCTCCAGCGGCTCGTCGGCCGTGAAGCCGGGAACGTCGGTCGCGATCTCGAACAGGACGCCGTTCGGCTCGCGGAAATAGAGCGAGCGGAAATAGAAGCGCTCGACCTCGCCGGAGGAGGGGATGCGGAAGCCGCGCACCCGCTCCGCCCAGGCCGCGAGGCCGGCGTGATCCGGCGTGCGGAAGGCGACATGGTGCACGCCGCCCGCGCCCTCGCGGGCCGGGGCGAGGCCGGGCTCGACCGCGACATGGAGTTCGGCCGAGGGGCCGCCTTCGCCCATCTCGAAGACATGCACGGTGTCCGCCGAGATCGCGCTCACCGGATAGTCGCGGACCTTGCGCATGTTCATGACGCGGGTCAGCACCATCTCGGTCGGCGCCAGATCGGGCACGCTCATCGTGATCGGGCCGAGGCCGAGGATCTGGTGCTCCGGCGGCACGGTGCTCTTCGACCAGACATGCGGCGCCGGATTGCGCTCGTCGGCGACCAGCGACAGCCGCTGGCCCTCGGGGTCCTCGAAGGCGACCGTGAGGCGGCCGCTCGCCTCGCTCGGCTCGGAAACCTTGGCGCCGGACGCGACCAGATGGGCGTGCCACCACGGGATGCTGGCGGGCGAGACGCGGAAGCCGGTGCGGGTCACGGAATGCGTGCCGCGGCGGGCAGGCGCGGCCGGCCAGTCGAAGAAGGTGATGTCGGAGCCGGGCGTCGCGTCGCCGTCGCCGTAGAACAGGTGATAGGCGGTCGTGTCGTCCTGGTTCACGGTCTTCTTGACGAGGCGAAGGCCGAGCACGCGGGTATAGAAGTCGAGATTGCCGGGCGCGTTGGCCGTGATGGCGGTCAAATGGTGAAAGCCGCCGAGCGTCAGGTCGGTCATGGTTTTTGTCTCCCCATGCGTCGAATGTCTGACGCAAAGATCGTCATAGCGTCGCCGGTTGACAATCGGCCTCCCGGAACAAGGTTGTCTACCCCAGGTGGACAATCGCCGCGGCGATCCAGTCCTCCATCGCGCCGCGAGGCGGATCATGGCATGGATCGGAAAGCGGGGCGACGCGCGAGGGAGACGGCGATGGCGGTGGGAACCAAGGATTTCCTGTGGGGCGCGGCGAGCGCCGCCTTTCAGGTCGAGGGCGCCTGGCGCGCCGACGGCAAGGGCCTCAGCAACTGGGACGTCTGGACCAATGACGACAAGGTCACGCTGCCGCTGACCGGCAAGGTCGAGACGGGCAATGTCGCGATCAACGCCTATGACCGCACGCAATATCTCGCCGATATCGCGCTGATGCAGCAGCTCGGCCTCGACTGCTACCGCTTCTCCATCGCCTGGTCGCGCGTGCTGCCTGAGGGGACGGGGGCGGTCAATCCGGCCGGCATCGCGCATTATCAGCGCTTCTGCGACGACCTGATCGCCGCCGGCATCGAGCCGGTCGTGACGCTGTTCCATTGGGACCTGCCGCAGGCGCTGGAAGAGCAGGGCGGCTGGCACCGGCGCGAGTCGGTCGACTGGTATCGCGGCTATGCCCGCGTGGTACGGGAGGCGCTCGGCGCCCGCGTCTCGAAATACATCACCTTCAATGAGCCCTTCATCGACCTGATGCTGTTCCGGCCGATGATCGCCGCGATCAAGTCGGGCGGGACGGTGACCGAGGCGATGATGGCGCGGCAGGGCCTCGCGCTGCATCACTGGATGATGGCCAGTGCGATGACGATCGGCGATTTCCGCGCCGCCGGCTTCGACGGCACAATCGGGCTCGCTCTGCCGCTGATGCCGACGCTCAATGCGCGCGGCACCGACGAGGACGCGGCCGCCGCCGAGCGGGCTGACGCGATCATCAATCGCTGGTGCCTCGATGCGATGTTCAAGGGCCGCTATCCGGAGGCCGTGATGCGCATCATCGGCGGCCTCGATCCCGCCTTCCGCATCGCGGAGGAGGATTTCGCGGTGCTCGCGGCCAACCGCCCGGATTTCCTCGGCGTCAATTTCTATGCGCCGACCTATGTCGAGCACGATGCGTCGGCGCCGTTCGGCTTCCGCTGGCACGACACCAACCCCGATCCCGCGCCGCAGGCCTTCAACGGCCCGGTGCGGCCGGAATATCTCACCGCGCTGCTCGAGCGGATCCGCGACGACTACGGCAATCCGCCGGTCTACATCACCGAGAACGGCGCCGGCTTCGGCGAGGGCGACGAGGTGTTTCGCGACGGCATCGTCGCCGATCCGCTTCGCGCCGATTACATCGAGCGCCATGTCGAGGCGGCGCTCGAGGCGCGGGCGCGGGGCGTCGATCTCCGCGGCTACATGGTCTGGAGCCTCTTCGACAATTTCGAGTGGCTATGGGGCTATGGGCGGCGCTTCGGCATCGTCCATGTTGATTTCGAGACGCAGAAGCGCACGCCGAAGGAGAGCTTTGCCGCCTATCGCCGGCTGATCGCGCGCGGCGCCGGCGGCGGCGAGGCCGCATAGGGCGGCCGGCCGGCGTCTGGTGTCGCGGTTACTCTGGCGCAAGGGCCGGGCGCTGCTCGAATTCGCCGCAAGGCGCTTCCATGGACACCGCGGCGCGCAATCGCTACAAGGACCCCATCGTCAACAAGCGGAGCAGTGTCCGATCGCGTTGCACATCGAGGCGACGGACTCATGTTTCTATGGCACAAACCGAAGTGAAGGCCGACGCCGACAAGCCGGCCGCCGCGATCGTCCCCCGCGGGTTCGCGAAGCGCTGGCAGAATTTCCGGGCCTCGATGGCGGACCCGGACGGCACCGTCGCGATGATTTCGCGCATCCTGCGCGGCAACTACAAGGCGCACTGGAAGGGCTATTCCGTCTCCTTCGCGCTGCTGTTCGTGGTCGCCGGCATGACGTCGCTGTCCGCGTGGATCATGAGCGACGTCGTCAACCAGATCTTCGTGAAGCAGGACCGCGAGATGCTGGTCGTGCTCTCGACGGCGGTCATGATGATCTTCGTCGTGAAGGGGCTCGCGACCTACGGGCAGATCGTCATCCAGAGCCGCATCGGCAACCGCATCGTCGCGGAGAACCAGAAGCGCTTCTATGACCGCGTCCTGAAATTCGGCCTGAACTTCTTCAACGAGCGAGCCTCGGGCGAGCTCATCATGTCGATCACCGCGGGCGCGAACGGCATCCGCAGCGTCATCGACACGATCGTGCTCAGCGTCGGCCGCGATTTCGTGACGCTGATCGGCCTCGTCTTCGTGATGGTCTACCAGGCGCCGATCATGTCGGTGTTCGCGCTGCTGATCGCGCCGATCGCCATCATCGGCATCACCAAGCTCGTGAAGCGCATCCGCGGCATCGCCCGCGCCGAATTCACCTCCAGCATCATGATCATCTCCATGATCCAGGAGACGGTGCATGGCGCCAAGATCGTGAAGGCCTTCGGCCTCGGCGACCATATGCGCGGCCGCATGTCGGACGCGGTTCACGCCGTCGAGACGCGCGCCAACAAGATCGCCAAGCTGCAGGCGCGGACCAGCCCGCTGATGGAGACGCTCGGCGGCATCTCGATCGGTATCGTCATCTTCTATGCCGGCTGGAGCACGATCGCGGCCGGCAAGACGCCGGGCGAGTTCATGTCCTTCATCACGGCGCTGCTGCTCGCCTATGAGCCGGCCAAGCGCCTCGCCCGCGTCCAGGTCGGCCTTGCCGAGAGCCTCGTCGCAGTGAAGGCCCTGTTCGGCGTGCTCGACCATCCGATCAGCGTCACCGAGGCGGACGAGCATCCCCCGCTGGTGCTGAAGCGCGGCCGCATCGATGTCGACGACGTCTCCTTCGGCTACCGGGCCAACGAGGAGGTGCTGCACGGCATCACGCTCAGCGTCGACCAGGGCAAGCGCCTCGCCCTTGTCGGCCCGTCTGGCGGCGGCAAGTCGACCATCCTGTCGCTGATCCAGCGCTTCTACGACGTCAAGAAGGGCGCGATCCGCGTCGACGATCAGGATATCCGCACCGTCTCGATCGGCTCGCTGCGCCAGCACATCGCCTTCGTCAGCCAGGACGTGTTCCTGTTTTCCGGGTCGGTGCGCGACAATATCCGCATCGGCCGGCTCGATGCGACCGATGCCGAGGTCGAGGCGGCGGCGCGCGACGCCTTCGCGCACGAGTTCATCACGGCTCTCCCGAACGGCTATGACTCGACGGTCGGCGAGAATGGTGTCCAGCTGTCGGGCGGCCAGCGCCAGCGCGTCGCGATCGCCCGCGCGATCCTCAAGAACGCGCCGATCCTGCTGCTGGACGAGGCGACTTCCGCGCTCGATTCGGAGTCGGAGCGCATGATCCAGGCGGCGCTCGACCGGCTCGTCGAGGGCCGCACCACGATCGTCATCGCCCATCGCCTGGCGACGATCCTGAATTCCGACGAGATCGCGGTGATCGAGCATGGCCGCGTGCTCGAGCGCGGCACTCATGCCGAGCTCGTCCGCAAGGCGGGGCTCTACGAGAAGCTCTACCGCTACCAGTTCGCCGAAGACCCGACGCTGGAGCGCCAGAGCGCGTAAGAGGGGATTCACCCCCCTCTCCATCGCTCTCCGGCCCGTCTTTCCTCCAGAAGGGGGCGGGCCTGTGTGGGGCAGCTCGTCTCCGCTGCCCCTCGTCGTGTCGGTCCCCGTCCCATCGCTCTCCCGCGAGGCGGGAGAGCTGACGGGTCCGCCGCCGCTCAGAGCAGGCCGCGGCCGGCGAGGTTCTTCATCAGCGACGTGGTGCCGAAGGTCCATGGCTCGGCGTCCGAGGTCAGCACGACGCGGTTCGAGAGCTGGCCGAGCTTCGGCGCGCCGATGGTAACGATGTCGCCGATCTTGTGCGTGAAGCCCTGGCCGGGACCGCCGCGGTCCTGCACCGGTGCGAACATCGTGCCGAGATAAAGCACGAAGCCGTCCGGATACTGGTGGTTCTTGCCGACCGTCTGGCGGACGAGGTCCTCCGGATCGCGGCTGATCTTCGACATGGCGCTCGAACCTTCCATGCGGAAGCCGTCCTCGCCGGTCACCGTGAGGCTCACCTCGGTCGCCCGCACGTCGTCGAGCGAGAACGAGGCGTCGAAGAGGCGGATGAACGGGCCGACCGAGGCGCTGGCGTTGTTGTCCTTGGCCTTGGAGAGCAGCAGCGCCGAGCGGCCTTCGACATCGCGCAGGTTGACATCGTTGCCGAGCGCGGCGCCGACGATGCGGCCGCTCGACGAGACGACCAGCACCACTTCCGGCTCCGGATTGTTCCAGGTCGACATCGGGTGAATGCCGACCTCGGCGAGATGGCCGACGCTCGACATCGGCTGCGCCTTGGAGAAGATCTCCGCGTCGGGGCCGATGCCGACCTCGAGATATTGCGACCACATGCCCTTCTCGATGAGCAGCGCCTTCAGCGCCATCGCCTGCTCCGAGCCCGGCTTGAGCTTCGCGAGGTCGTCGCCGATCGTGGTCTGGATTTCCGAGCGGATCGCCGCGGCGCGTTCCGGCAGACCGCGGGCCTGCTCCTCGATGACGCGCTCCAGCATGGAGACGACGAAGGTGACGCCGGCCGCCTTCACCGCCTGCAGGTCGATCGGCGAGATCAGCCAGGGCTTCGAGGGGTCACGCGTCGCGCGCGGGGTGTTGGCGAGGAGGTCTGCGAGCGTGCCGATCGTCTCGCCCTCGGCGCCGCGCGCCCGGTAGGAAGGATCCTCGGCCTCGCAGAGGTCGCGCATGGTCAGGACTTCGCCGGTGATGTCGATCACGGCGTCGCCGCGCAGCACGACGACGGACGGGCCGTCGAGATCGGGGCGGAAGACGCGGCCGACCAGCGTTGCCTCGCCCGCATCTTGGGGCAGCGCGAAAGCAGGGGTCGTGTCGAGCGGCATCGAATGTTTCCTCGGTTCGTTTCTTGGGAGCCGACGCATGGCCGGAAAGTCGGGACCGGCAGCGTATAGCGCCTGTCCGCCCGTGCCAATGCGCGCCTCAACTCATCTGACAAGTTCGCGGCGGGACGGCTGCCGCTTTTCTGGTCGTCCGTGGCCGCGTGATGCCATGTCTGGCTAAATTGTATGCAATCGAGCAGAATTGTATGCAATGGCGCAGCGGCGCTGCTGTCCGCTTCGGGCGGGTCGCATCGCTCGCGCCCCAACCGCCTGAGCAGACGTTCGAATTTCGTAAGCGGTACCAATCGCTTGCGAAGAGATGTGCGAAATCGTCTGGCTCCGACGGCGCGCTTGGCACAGCAGTTGCGAAGATATCCCCGGGAGAACCCCGGCGCGCGAACACGCGGCGCCGAGACCTTTGCGATTGGGGAATCGTCCATGTCCAGCTTCCTGCTGTCCCGCAGAACCCTCTTGAAGAGCGCCGCCATCGGCTCGCTCGGTCTCACCACCGGCCTGCTGACGCAGCGCCCTGCCTTTGCCGAGGATCTCACCATCGGCATCATCTATGTCGGCCCGCGCGACGACTATGGCTGGAACCAGGCCCATGCGGTCGCCGCCAAGGCGCTGGCGCAGGTGCCGGGCGTCAAGGTCGTCGAGGAGGAGAACGTCCCCGAGACGATCGCCGTCGCCAAGACGATGGAATCGATGGTCGAGCTCGACGGCGCCGGCCTGATCTTCGCGACCTCGTTCGGCTATTATTCGCCCTTCATGCTGGATGCGGCGAAGAAGTATCCGGACGTCCAGTTCCGCCATGCGGCGCCGCTCTGGAAGGAGGGCGACCCGAAGAATGCCGGCAGCTATTTCGGCTATCTCGACCAGGCGCACTACGTGGACGGCGTCGCCGCCGGCCTCTCGACCAAGTCGAACAAGCTCGGCTTCGTCGCCGCCAAGCCGATCTCGACGGTGCTCTCCAACATCAACGCCTTCACGCTCGGCGCCCGCAGCGTCAACCCCAACGCGACGGTGCAGGTGATCTTCACCGGCGACTGGTCGATGCCCGTCCGCGAGGCGGAGGCCACCAACGCCCTCGTCGATGCCGGCTGCGACGTCATTACCTGCCATGTCGACAGCCCGAAGACCGTCATCCAGACCGCCGAGCAGCGCGGCGTGAAGAGCTGCGGCCACAACGCCTCGCAGGCCGATCTCGCGCCGAAGGGCTTCATCACCGGCGCCGAATACAAGTGGGAGACGATCTACAAGCAGTTCGCCGATACGCTCTCGAAGGGTGGCACGCTGCCGAACTTCCTCGCCGGCGGCTACGATCTCGACTTCGTGCAGAACACGCCCTACGGCGCCGGCGCGACGCCCGAGGCGATCAAGGCGGCCGATGCCGCCAAGGCCGATATGAAGGCCAAGAAGGCGATCTATGTCGGTCCGCTCAAGGACAACAAGGGCAACGAGGTCATCGCGGCCGGCGCCGAGCACGCGCCCTATGACCCGTGGATCGACCAGATCAACTTCCTCGTCGAAGGCGTGACGGGCTCCATCACCTGAGCGAATCCGGGCGGGCCGATACCCGCCCTCGCATCGTCGCTCCGGCTCCGGCCGGGGCGGCAGCCCCCCGCGGCATGGGCGCCGCGGCGACAGCGCGACTGGAGATCCTTCGATGGCGGATATCGCACAGCAGGATGGCGTACCGGCGATGGCCGGCGGCCTCGCCGAGACGATGGACCGGCTCCGACGATCCTCGGAATATGTCGTCATCCCGCTCTTCGCGCTGGTCGTGGCGGGTCTTCTCTTTTCCCTTTTCCTCCTCGCGCTTGGCCAGTCGCCGGCCATGTTCTTCTCGCTGCTGTGGAAGGGCGGTTTCGGCACGGCCTTTTCCTGGCAGAACACGCTGGTCCGCGCGGCGCCGCTCATCCTGACGGCGCTCTGCGTCGCCATTCCCGCCCGTCTCGGCCTCGTCATCATCGGCGGCGAGGGCGCGCTGGTGCTTGGCGCGTTCACGGGCGCCGTGGCGTCCATTCCGCTCGTCAATGCCGGCGCGCCGCCCTTTCTCGTGCTCGGCGGCATGCTCGTGACCTCGGTGGTGACCGGTGCCGTATGGATCGGAATCGTCGGGGCGCTCCGCCATTATCGCGGCATCAACGAGACGATCGCCTCGCTGCTGATGTCCTACATCGCCATCGCGATCATGAACTTCTTCGTCGAGGGCGCGCTGCGCGATCCCGGCAATCCCAACAAGCCGTCGACGCAGCCGATCGGCGAGGCCAACATGATCGGCGAGGTGCCGGGTCTTGGCGTCCATTGGGGTCTCCCGGTCGGCATTGTCGTCGCCGTGCTCCTCTGGGTGCTGATGAACCGGACGACCTTCGGCTTCGCCGCCCGCGTCACCGGCGGCAATGTCCGCGCCGCGCGGGCGCAGGGCCTTCCGGTCGGCAAGCTGATCGTCACCGCCTGCGCCATCGCCGGGGCCTGTGCCGGGCTTGCCGGCTTCTTCGAGGTCGCGGCCATCCAGGGCAAGGCCAATGCCTCGCTCGCCGCCGGCTACGGCTTCACCGGCATCCTCGTCGCCTTCCTCGCCCGCCAGAACCCGCTCGCGATCGTGCCGGTCGCGATCTTCCTCGGCGGCATCGCGGCGGCCGGCGGCCTCATCCAGCGGCGCATGGGCATGCCCGACGCCACGGTCCAGGTGCTGCAGGGGCTCATGTTCGTCGTGCTCCTAGTGAGCGAGACGCTCTATGGCCGCCTTCCCTTCTTCCGCCCGAAAGGAGACCGCCGATGAACGAGACCGATATCGGCTTCTGGGGCGTGCCGCTCGCCATGTTCGCCGGCGCGATCCGCGTCTCGACGCCCTTCCTGTTCGTCTCGCTCGGCGAATGCCTCACCGAGAAGTCGGGTCGCATCAATCTCGGCCTCGAGGGCACGCTCGTGTTCGGCGCGATGGCCGGCTATGCGATCGCCTATCTTTCCGGCTCGCCCTGGCTCGGCGTGCTGGCCGCCGGCATCTCGGGCTGCTTCTTCGGCGCGCTGCACGGCTATATCTGCAAGCTGCCGAAGGTGAACGATATCGCGATCGGCATCGCGATGATGCTGTTCGGCACCGGCCTCGCCTTCTTCTTCGGCAAGCCCTTCATCCAGCCGCAGGCGCCGCACCTTCCCTCGATCTCGCTCGGCGGCTGGTCCAGCCTGCCGCAGGTCCAGTCGGCGCTGGAGATCAACCCGCTGTTCTTCATCGGCGTGCTGCTCGCGGTCGTGATGTGGTGGGCGTTCAAGAACACGCGCTGGGGCCTCATCGTGCGCATGACGGGCGACAGCGCCGCGGCGGCGCGCGCGATGGGCTATTCGGTCGATCTCGTGCGCTTCCTCGCCACCACGGTCGGCGGCTTCTTCGCGGGCGTCGGCGGCGCGTTCCTGTCGCTCTATTATCCCGGCGCCTGGAGCGAGGGCCTTTCCTCGGGCCAGGGGCTGATGGCGGTGGCGCTCGTCATCTTCGCCCGATGGAACCCGCTCGCCTGCTTCGGTGCCGCGCTGCTCTTCGGCGCGGCCGGAGCGCTCGGGCCGGCGCTGCAATCGGTCGGCATCACGCAGGGCTACTACTTCTTCAACGCCGCCCCCTACCTGCTGACGCTCTTCATCATGATCGCCTCGGTCTCGCCCAAGCGTTCGCTGAAGGGCGCGCCGGGCGAGCTTTCCATCACCAAGTAGGAGTACAGCCATGAGCGGGGTTTGCCTGTGAGCGGTCTCGGCGGTCTCAACAAGTCGCCGAACGGCGTCGTCATCGGCCTCGTGCAGCTCCAGCTGCCGGTCACGGTCACGAAGGCGGATCTCGAGCGCCAGACGGCGCGGGTCGTCGAACTCGTGGGCAAGGCGCGGCGCAACAATGCCGGCATGGACCTCGTGGTCTTCCCGGAATATGCGCTGCACGGCCTTTCGATGGACACCAATCCCGAGATCATGTGCGATCTCGACGGGCCGGAGGTCGCCGCCTTCAAGGCGGCCTGCGCGGAGCACCGCATCTGGGGCTGCTTCTCGATCATGGAGCGGAATCCGGGCGGCAATCCCTACAATTCCGGCATCGTCATCGACGATACCGGCGCGCTGAAGCTCTACTATCGCAAGCTCCATCCCTGGGTCCCGGTCGAGCCCTGGGAGCCGGGCGATCTCGGCATTCCGGTCATCGACGGCCCGAAGGGTGCCAGGCTCGCGCTCATCATCTGCCATGACGGCATGTTCCCCGAGATGGCGCGCGAATGCGCCTACAAGGGCGCCGAGATCATGATCCGCACCGCCGGCTACACAGCGCCGATCCGCTCGGCCTGGCGCTTCACCAATCAGTCCAATTCCTTCTGCAACCTCATGGTGACGGCGAATGTCTGCATGTCGGGCTCCGACGGCACGTTCGATTCCATGGGCGAGGGGATGATCGTCAATTTCGACGGCGAGATCCTCGCCTCGGGCACCAGCGGGCGCCCGGACGAGATCATCACCGCCGAGGTCCGTCCCGATCTGGTGCGCGAGGCGCGCATCAACTGGGGCGTCGAGAACAACATCTACCAGTTCGGCCACCGCGCCTATGTCGCGGTGAAGGGCGGGGCGCAGGACTGCCCCTACAGCTACATGACCGACCTCGCGGCCGGCCGCTACCGCCTGCCCTGGGAGGATCAGGTCGTCCACACCGACGGCACGTCCTGCGGCTTCCCGGCGCCGACGCGCCGCTATGGCGAGAAATTCAGGGACGCTGCGGAGTAGGGATCATGACGGCCGAAACTCTCGACGAGCGCGTCGCCGCGGCCATGAAGCCGGGCGGGCGCACCATCGCCTCCGATCCCTACCCCTGGCCGTTCGACGGCGACCTTCGGCCCGAAAACACGGCGCTGATCGTCATCGACATGCAGGTCGATTTCTGCGCGCCGGGCGGCTACGTGGATTCGATGGGCTACGACATCTCGCAGACACGCGAGCCGATCGAGCCGATCCGCCGCGTGCTCGATGCGATGCGGGGCAGGGGCTATCACGTCATCCACACCCGCGAGGGGCACCGGCCCGACCTCGCCGACCTGCCCGCCAACAAGCGCTGGCGCTCGCAGCGGATCGGCGCGGGCATCGGCGACCAGGGACCGTGCGGCCGCATCCTGGTGCGTGGCGAGCCGGGCTGGGAGATCATCCCGGAGCTGCAGCCGATCGCGCGCGAGACGATCATCGACAAGCCCGGCAAGGGCTCCTTCGTCGCCACCGACCTCGAGCTCGTTCTGCGCCAGAAGGGCATCCGCAACATTGTGCTGACCGGCGTCACCACGGATGTCTGCGTCCACACGACGATGCGCGACGCCAACGATCTCGGTTACGAATGCGTGCTGCTTTCGGATTGCACGGCCGCGACCAAGCGGGAGAACCACCTCGCGGCGATCGACATGATCAAGATGCAGGGCGGCGTGTTCGGTGCCGTCGCCACCTCCGACGCCCTGATCGCGGGGCTGTGATGCGCTCGTCCGGAAATGCTCTCCCTGCTCCCCGATCCAGCCGGCCGTCAGGTCCGGCCGTGACACGGATCGGAGCGCTCCCGGAGCTTGCGCGGAGATGCCTCTCGTGACCCGCACCGCCTTCGTCCATCGCCTCGCCACATCCGCGCCCGACGATGTCTCGGCGCTCGAAGCCGCGCTCGGCGATGGCAGCATCGACGCAAGAGGCATCGTCGCCATTCTCGGCAAGACCGAGGGCAACGGCAATGTCAACGACTTCACCCGGGCCTTCGCGGTTCGAGCGCTCAAGGATGCGCTGCGGCCGCATCTGTCGCCGTCCGAGGTCGAGGCGGTTTCCTATGTGATGTCCGGCGGTACGGAAGGTGCGATGTCGCCCCACCTCGTCGTCTTCGGCCGCGGCGAAGCGGCCGCTGCGGGATCGTCGCCCGCACTCGCCGTCGGCGGCGCGCATACGCCCGACATGGCCTTCGAGGATCTCGGACGCCTCGGCCAGGTGCGCCTCGTCGCCGAGGGCGTGCGCGCCGCGATGCGCGACGCCGGCATCGACGATCCGGCCGACGTGCATTTCGTGCAGATCAAATGCCCGCTGCTGACCGCCGAGCGGATCGCCGCCGTGGATGCGCGCGGCGGCAGCGTCGCGGTGCGCGACACGCTGAAATCCATGGGCCTGTCGCGCGGCGCCTCGGCGCTCGGCGTCGCTCTCGCGCTCGGCGAGATCGAGCCGGCGGCCATGACGGATGCCGTGATCGGCCGTGACCCGTCGCTGTGGTCGTCGCGGGCCTCGACCTCGGCCGGGGTCGAGCTCATGAACCACGAGATCGTCGTGATGGGCATGAGCGCGAAATGGTCTGGGCCGCTCGCCATCGACCATGCGGTGATGGCCGACGGCATCGACATCGAGCCGGTGCGCGCGGCGCTGCGGAGGCTCGGGCTTTCCGCCGACGGCCAGCTCTCGGCCGCCGAGCGCCCGGCGCTGGTGGCGCTGCTCGCCAAGGCCGAGGCGCCGTCGACGGGGCGGCTGCGCGGGCTCCGCCACACCATGCTCGACGATTCCGACATTTCGTCCACCCGCCATGCCCGCGCCTTCGTCGCCGGCAGCCTCGGCTCGCTTGTCGGCCATGCCGGCATCTATGTCTCGGGCGGCGCCGAGCATCAGGGCCCCGACGGCGGCGGCCCCGTCGCCGTCATCGTCGACCGCCGCCTCGTTCCCTCGTTCCCCGCATCAGGAGGTCCGCAATCATGAGCGCGCTGCCCGATCCTCATGCCGCGTCCGGCCGACGCGCCATCGAGTTGCAGACCATCGGCATGACCAAGATCTTCGGCTCGCTGGTGGCGCTCGAGGATGTCTCGATCCATGTGCGGCCCGGGACGCTGCATGCGCTGCTCGGCGAGAACGGCGCCGGCAAGTCGACACTCGTCAAATGCATCATGGGCTTCTACCAGCCGACGCGCGGCAGCGTGCTCATCAACGGCAAGGAGGAGATCATCGCCACCCCGCGCGATGCGCATGCGCACGGCATCGGCATGGTCTACCAGCATTTCACGCTGGTCCCCTCGCTGACGGCGGCGGAAAACCTCGTCATCTCGCGCGCCCATCCGCCGGCGGTGATCGACTGGCGGAAGGAGATCGCCGGGCTCGAGGCCTTCCTCGAGAAGATGCCGTTCAAGGTGCCGCTGCAGGTGCCGGTGGCCAGCCTTTCGGCCGGCGAGAAGCAGAAGCTGGAGATCCTCAAGCAGCTCTATCTCGACCAGCGCTTCCTGATCCTCGACGAGCCCACCTCGGTGCTGACGCCGGGCGAGGCCGACGAGGTGCTGGGCCTCCTGCGCGGCATGACCGAGGCGGGCGATCTCACCATCCTGATGATCAGCCACAAGTTCCGCGAGGTGACGGCCTATGCCGACGACGTCACGGTGCTGCGGCGCGGGCGCATGATCGGGGGTGGGCGCGTCGGCGAACTCACCGTCGACGACATGAGCCGCATGATGATCGGCGACACCAAGATCCGTGAACGTGCGGCGCGCAAGAGCTTCGAGGCCTCCAAGGTGACGCTGGAACTCGCCGGCGTCTGCGCGCTCGACGATGCCGGGCTGCCGGCGGTCGATGCCGTCAATCTGAAGGTCCATGCCGGCGAGATCGTGGGCATCGCCGGCGTCTCGGGCAACGGCCAGTCGGCGCTGATCGAGGTTCTATCCGGCCAGCGCGACATGTCCGAGGGCCAGCTCTTCATCGACGGTCAGGATTTCGTGCCGCAGCGCCAGCAGATGGCGAAATACAAGGTGTTCGGCCTGCCCGAGGAGCCGCTCAAGAATGCCGCCGTGCCGCGCATGACGGTTGCCGAGAACATCGCCTTCCGCTCCTTCGACGAGCCGCCGATCGCCTCGCGCTTCGGATTCATGTCACCGAAGCCGATGCGCAAGAAGGCGCGCGAACTCATCGCCGCCTATCGCGTCAAGACGCCGTCGACCGAGGAGCCGATCGAGAACCTCTCGGGCGGCAACGTCCAGCGCGCGATCCTGGCTCGCGAGCTTTCCGGCGAGGTGGAGGTGCTGATCGTCGCCAATCCCTGCTTCGGTCTCGACTTCGCCTCGGTGTCGGAAATCCGCTCGCAGATCATGGACCAGCGCAATCGCGGCGCCGCGGTGCTGCTCGTCTCGGAGGATCTCGACGAGGTGCTCGAACTCTCCGACCGCGTCGCGGTCATGTCGGGGGGCGGCATCCATTACGTCGTCCCGATCGCCGAAGCCGACCGCAACGCGATCGGCAAGGCCATGGCGGGGCATTGAGGATGATCACCGTCGCCGCCGAGCCGTTCGCCTACAGTTTCCCGCCGGGCAAGACGGCGCTCATCGTGATCGACATGCAGCGTGACTTCGTGGAGCCCGGCGGCTTCGGCGAGACGCTTGGCAACGACGTGTCGTTGCTGCAGGCCATCGTCCCGACCGTCGCCGCTCTGCTCGATCTCTTCCGCCGCAAGGGCTGGATGGTCATCCACACCCGCGAAGGCCACAAGCCCGACCTCTCGGACCTGCACCCGGCCAAGCGCGACCGCGGCAATCCGAGCCTCAGGATCGGCGATCCGGGTCCGATGGGTCGCATCCTCGTTCATGGCGAGCCGGGCCATGACATCATCGCCGAGAACGAGCCGGTACCGGGCGAACTCGTCATCGACAAGCCGGGCAAGGGCTCGTTCTACAACACGCCGCTCGAGGCGCATCTCAAGGCGAACGGCATCACCCATCTCGTCGTCGCCGGCGTCACCACCGAGGTCTGCGTGCAGACGACGCTGCGCGAGGCGAACGATCGCGGCTACGAGTGCCTGCTGATCGAGGACGCGACGGAAAGCTACTTCCCGGCCTTCAAGCAGGCGACGCTGGACATGATCCGCGCGCAGGGCGCGATCGTCGGCTGGACGGCGCCGCTCGCCGCCCTCGAGGCGGCTGTCGGGCCATGAGCGAAGGAATGCCGATGAAGGAATTCGACGCCGCCGCGCATGTCGAGCATATGGCCGATCTGCTCGGCCTCGCCATCGATCCGGCCTGGAAGGAGGGCGTCGTCGCCAATATGGCGGCGACCGCGCGCATGGCGGGGATCGTCGCCGCCGTTCCGCTCGACGAGACCGTCGAGCCGGCCATGGTGTTCGAGCCGTGACGACCTCCGACATCCTGGCCCGTCCGGGCCATGCCATCGCCGACGACGTGAATGCGCGGCGTCTCTCGGCCCGAGCGGTCGCCGAGGCGGCGCTCGCCGCGATCGCAGCGGGCAACGAGGCGCTCGGCGCCTTCACCGACGTCACGGCCGAACGCGCGCTCGCCGAGGCCGACCGCGTCGATGCGCGTGTCGCGGCCGGCGAGAGCCTGCCGCTCGCCGGTGTGCCTTATTCCGTCAAGAACCTCTTCGACGTCGAAGGCATCGCCACGAGAGCGGGCTCGAAGATCAATCGCGACCGGCCGCCCGCGGCCCGCGACGCGGCCCTCATCGAGCGGATGACGGTGGCCGGCGCCGTGCTCGTCGGCGCGGTCAATATGGGCGAATATGCCTATGACTTCACCGGCGAGAACGCGCATGACGGCGCCTCGCGCAATCCGCATGATCCGGGCCGGATGTCGGGCGGCTCATCGGGTGGCTCGGGTACGTCGGTCGCCGCCGGGATGGCGGCGCTCTCGCTCGGTTCCGATACCAACGGCTCCATCCGCGTCCCGGCCTCCTTCTGCGGCCTTTACGGACTGAAGCCGACCTTCGGCCGCCTGTCGCGGGCGCGGACCTTTCCCTTCGTGCACAGCCTCGATCATCTGGGGCCGCTGGCGCGCAGCCCGCGCGATCTCGCGCTGGTGCTCGATGCGCTTCAGGGGCCCGACGCCGATGATCCGGCGCTGATCGACCGCCCGCCCGTTGCTGCCGTAGACGCGCTGGATGGGGGAACCGGCGATCTCCGTATTGCCGTCGCGGGTGGCTATTTCCGTGCCGGCGCGGGGCCGGAGGCGCTCGCCGCCGTCGCCCATGTCGCCGAGGCCCTGGGGGCGACGCGCGAGGTCGATATTCCGATCGCGGCGGCGGCGCGGTCGGCGGCCTATCTCATCACCACGAGCGAATCCTCGGCGCTGCATCTCGATCGCCTGCGTAGCCGCGCGGGCGATTTCGACCCCGACACGCGCGACCGCTTCCTCTCCGGTGCCATGGTTCCGGCGCCCTGGTATCTCGCCGCGCAGCGTCTCCGCGCGGCGGCCAAGGCTGCCTTCGCTTCGCTGTTCGAGACGGTGGACGTGATCCTCGCGCCGGCGACGCCGTTCCCGGCGCTCAAGTCCGGCACGCGGATGGTGGAGATCGGCGGCGCGACGCTGCCCGCGCGCCCGAATATCGGTATCTTCACCCAGCCGATCAGCTTCGTCGGGCTGCCCGTGGTGGCGGTTCCGGTGTGGCTGCCGGGCGCCGCCCTGCCGATCGGCGTGCAGGTCGTCGCCCCCGCCTGGCGCGAGGATATCGCGCTGCGCGTCGCCGAAGCCCTGCACCAGTCCGGCGCGACCTCCGCGCCGGTCGCCGCCCTGACGTGAACGAGCGAATGATCAACGAGACCGAAACGAGCGCCCGCTGGGCGGGCCGCAACAACGACAAGGACCGGCTTCGCGACCGGATCTGGGGCAAGCTGATGAGCGACGGCGTCAATGTCGGCCCCGTCGACAGCCGCATCCCGAATTTCGCCGGCGCCGATCTCGCCGCGCTGCATCTCTCGCGGCTCGACGCGTGGAAGAATGCGAAGGTCGTGAAGTGCAATCCCGATCCGCCGCAGATCCCGGTGCGCCTGCGCGCCCTCTATGACGGCAAGATCCTCTACGCCCCGGTCCCCGAACTGACCAAGGGCTTCCCCTTCGTGCGGCTCGATCCGGCCGTGCTGGAGGCCAGGGGCGTCCAGTTCGAGCTCGCTGCCACGTCGCAGGGCTTCGTCGAGCATGGCCAGCCGGTCGAGTTCGAGGAGATGGAGCCGCTCGATTTCGTCGTGGTCGGCTGCGTCGCGGTCAGCCGGGCCGGTGGCCGCACCGGGAAGGGCGGCGGCTTCGCCGATCTCGAGCTCGGCATTTTCCGCGAGCTCGGCAAGGTGACGCCGACCACCCCCGTGGCGACGACCGTTCACACCGTCCAGCTCGTCGACGACGTGCTGCTGCCGATGCTCGCCCATGATTCCCCGCTCGACTACATCGCGACCGAGCAGGGCGTCATCGAGACGAAGACGGCGATGACGCGGCCGACCGGTGTCGCCTGGGACTTCGTGCAGGCCGACCAGTACGCATCGATCCCGTTCCTGAACGATCTTCGGGCGCGGATCGAGGCCAGGCAGGCGTGAGGGCGGCGGCGTGACCATCGAGATCGATCATCCCGAGACAAGGGCCGAGCTCCAGGCGGCGTTCATGCGCTACGAGACGGCGCTGGTCGAGAACGATGTCGCCGTGCTCGACGAGCTCTTCCTCGTCGCACCCACCACGATCCGCTACGGCGGCGGCGAGAATCTGTACGGCTATGCCGAGATCGCCGCCTTCCGATCCGCGCGGTCGCCGGCGGGCCTCGCGCGGCGGCTGGATCGCACGGTCATCACCACCTATGGCCGCGACTTCGGCGTCGCCTCGACGCTGTTCTACCGCGACAGCGCGCCCGGCAAGGTGGGCCGCCAGATGCAGACCTGGGTGAAGACGGTCGCCGGCTGGCGCGTCGCCGCGGCGCATGTGAGCATCATTCCGGATCCGGCCGGCGGGGAAAAGACGTGACCGCGCGGGCGGCCGGGACAAGGGAAGCGCCCGTCCGCCGCACGCGGACCGAAGACCTGCGCGTGCAACTTGCCGACGAGATCGTCCGTGGCGTCTTCGCGCCCGGCGACGCCCTCGACGAAAGCGGCCTTGCCGCGCGCTACGGCGTCTCGCGCACACCCGTGCGCGAGGCACTGCGCCAGCTGTCGTCGAGCGGGCTCGTGGAGATCCGCCCGCATCGCGGCGCCATCGTCACGCGCCCGTCCGAGGCGCGGCTGATGGAAATGTTCATCGTGATGGCCGAACTGGAGAGCCTCTGCGCCGGGCTGGCGGCCGAGGCGATGAGCCTTCTCGAGCGGCGCGAGCTGGAACGTCTGCACCGGGCGCTCGGCGAACTCGTGAAGTCCGGCGATCCCGCCCGCTATGCCGAGGCCAACGAGCGCTTCCACAGCGCGATCTATGCCGGCGCGCATAACGGCTATCTGTCCGAACTGACGCTCGCGACCCGCGCGCGGCTGGCGCCGTTCCGCCGGGCGCAGTTCCGCCGCATCGGCCGGCTGGCGCTCTCCTTCGACGAGCACGACCGGGTGGTCGAGGCGATCCTGCGCGGCGATCGCGATCTCGCCACGCGGGCGATGCGCGAGCATATCGGCACGGTCAAGGAAGCCTTCGACCGCTTCATGGAAGGGCGCTGACCCTCGCCCCGTCCTGCCCGGCGCGCGGGCGGCGATCCGTCGCGTTTTGTTTTCCCTCTCCCGACTGTTGAGTTGAAGCCCGCCTTACCTATGGTAGGAGCCGGAACGGCACGGCGGTTGGCCGGGGCCAGAAACCGAATCACGGGAGGCGAGGATGGCGTCTGAAGTGCGCGACGATGACGGCGAGACGAGCTACGAGGTCCGCGAGGTCGTCGCGGTCTTCGACAGCGAGAAGGCGCTTCAGGCCTCCGTCGACGACCTCATCGCCGCCGGTCTCGAGCGGGAGGACATGAGCGTCCTCGCCGATCCGGGCAAGCTCGCCGAGCTCGGCGTGCCGGTCTCCGGCATCGAGGACGATCCCAAGGCCGCGCGGGCCGCCTATATGCCGTCCGAGACACGGGCCGAGGAAGCGACCGCGCTCGTCGGCGCGCCGGCGCTGATCGTCGGCCTCGGCGCGGCGCTGGCGGCTGGCACGGCCGGCCTTTCGCTGATCCCGACGCTGGCGCTGACCGTCGGCGGCACGCTGGCCAGCGGCGGCGCCGGCATGCTGCTCGCGCGCTTCTTCGGTCATCGCCATGCCGACTTCATCGGCCGCCAGATCGAGGCCGGCGGCCTCGTGCTCTGGGTGCATTCGGCCGACAAGGGTGCGGACGCCAGCATCGTCGATATCGTCGCGAAGCACGGCGCCCGCGACATCCACCAGCATACGATCAAGCGCAGCTGGGGTGTCGACGACGTGCCGCTGCACGACTTCAATCCCGATCCGCTGGTCCGCGAGTAGTCGCCGCGGCGAAAGCTCGTTCGATCGTCCAGTCCCGCGGCGCGGGGCTGGACCCGCGAATCCCCGGAGTCCCCCGATGATCAAGCTTCGCTCGTTCCTTCTCGCCGCGGCCGTCACGGCCGCCCTCCCGGCCATGCAGGCCGAGGCTGCCACAGCGTTCGAATGCCCGGTTCCCGATGCCGGCGCGACCGTGGATGCGTCGCTCGCCGCCCTGCTGCCGCCCGATAATGCCTTCGAGGATGTCGCCAAGCTCAATGCCGCGATCGACGCGATGACCGCCTCCGGCGTCTCGCGCGCCGTGGTCATCGATGTGCTGGTGTCGCGCTACTGCCCGGTGATGGCCAAGGAGAGCTGGCTTTCCGACGCCGAGAAGACCGACCGCATGCGTGCCTTTGCCTCGCGCGTCACGCGCATCGTCTTCGGGCTCGAAAGCGAGGACACGATCATTTTCGACGTGGCGCTTCCCGCTGCCATTGCCAATCAGGTGACGTCGCAGGCGAGTGCCGCGAAGATCACGCCGCAGGCCTGGATCGCCACCGAGGTCGACAAGGCGATCACCGGCAATTGAGCCGGACCGGCGCCGTCCTCGGCGGCGGCGTTGCCTCACATGCAGTCGACATAGGGTCCGGCCTGCGCAGCCCGGCGCTGGATGATGCGCGCATGCGCCTGAAGCGCGCGTGACGGCTTGCCGGGATTGCGCAGGATCGGGTTGGGCAGCGCCGCGGCGAGCAGCGCGCCCTCGCGGGCGGTGAGGGCCTTCGCCGGCTTCTTGAAATAGTGCTGCGCGGCCGCCTCGACGCCGAATAGGCCGGGGCCCCATTGCGCGATGTTGAGATAGATCTCCATCAGCCGGCGCTTCGACCATATGAAATCGGCATAGAGCGCGAGCGGAATCTCCAGCCCCTTGCGCAGATAGCTGCGCGAGGGCCAGAGATAGAGGTTCTTGACCGTCTGCATCGGGATCGTGCTCGCGCCTCGAGACGGCCCGCCCTCGCGCGACAGAACGGTTTCGAGCTGGTTCCAGTCGACGCCCGAATGGGCGCAGAACTGGCCATCCTCCGACATCGTCACGGCATTGACGACATTGGACGAGATGTCGTCGAACGACACCCAGTCGCGGTCCATGCCCTGGAACGTGATCGCCGACCACAGCATCAGCGTCGAGACCGGCGGCACGATCCAGTAGATCGGCGTCAGCACCAGCGGCAGTGCGACGATGACGAGCGCGATCTTCGCGGCGAGGACGGCATAGCGCTTCCAGCGCTGCCTCGCGTCGGCCTCGGGGATGGCGGTCGGGGCCGCCACCGGCTCGATCGTCTCGGGCGGAACCTGCTCGCCGGCATAGGCGGGGAGGGGCATCACCGCCGCGACGCCGGTGCCCGCTGCCTCGCCTGGCCGGTTCTCCGACGCCTCCGTCATGACGCCGCCCGCACCGGTTCGAGCGCGAAGCGGCCGAGATGATCGGCCAGCAGGCGAAAATCCTGGTCGCGGCTGGTGCCGCGCCGCCAGCAAAGGGCGAGGCTTCGGCGCGCCTCGCGCTGTTCGATGCTCATGAGGGCGATCTGCGTTCCGGACAGGATGCCCGCCTCGGTGGCGATGCGGGGCAGGAAGGTGATGCCGAGGCCGTTGTCGACCATCTGGACCAGCGTTGTCAGGCTGGAGGCGCGGATCTCGTCGCTCTCCCGCGCCGCGAGTTCCGGCGCGGCGGCGCGGACGTGATCGCTGAGGCAGTGGCCGTCCTCGAGCAGGAGCAGCGTTTCCGCTGCCAGTTCCCGCGCGCCGACCACCTGGCGTCCGGCGAGCGGGTGCTCGCCCGGGACGGCGACGAGCAGGCTGTCCTCGGCCACCTTTTCGACCACGAGGCCGTCGACCGGCGCGGGCAGGGCGATCAACACCGCGTCGAGCCGACCGGCACGCAGGTCGTCCAGCATCGGCCGCGTCAGATCCTCGCGCAGATGCAGCTTGAGGCCCGGATAGGCCTGCCGGAGCTGCGGCAGCACGCGTGGCAGGAAATAGGGCGCGATCGACGGGATCACGCCGAGGCGGATCCGGCCGGCGAGCGGCGCATGCGAGCTGCGCGCTGCGTCCATGAGTTCCCGCGTATCGACGAGCAGCGCCTTCATGCGGGGCAGGCTCGCCTCGCCGGCCGCCGTCAGTGCGACGAGCCGGTTGGCGCGCTCGACGAGGCTGACGCCGATGGTCTCCTCGAGCTGCCGCACCGCATCGGAGAGCGTCGACTGGGTGACCCCGCAGGAGGCCGCGGCGCGGCTGAACGACCCGGTCTCGGCGAGGGCGACGAAATACTGCATCTGGCGGAGCGTCGGAAGTTGCATGCCCCCTGCACTAAAGAGCGATGGCGCCGCCTGCAATCGGTAAAACCGATCAAGGTCTGCGTTTTTTACGGTTTGACCGATGCGCTGCAGCATGGCAGTTTCTCGCTCATGCAGCAGCCCGACAGGCATTCTGTGTGCGCTGCGAAATCATCCGTCTCGACATGACAGGAGTAGGACATGCTCGGCATCGGCGACAAGCTGCCTGATTTCTCGGTTACCGGCGTGAAGCCCGGCTTCAACAAGCACGAGGAAAATGGCGAGAGCGCCTTCGAGACGATCACGAAGGACAGCTTCGCTGGCAAGTGGAAGGTCATCTTCTTCTATCCGAAGGACTTCACCTTCGTCTGCCCGACCGAGATCGCCGAATTCGCCCGTCTCGCCGGCGAGTTCGAGGATCGCGACGCGGTGGTGCTCGGCGGCTCGACCGACAACGAGTTCGTGAAGCTCGCCTGGCGCCGTGACCACAAGGACCTCGACCGGCTGCCGATCTGGTCCTTCGCCGACACCAACGGCTCGCTCGTCGACGGCCTCGGCGTGCGCTCGCCGGACGGCGTCGCCTACCGCGTGACCTTCATCGTGGATCCGCATGGCGAGATCCAGCACGTCTACGCGACCAACCTCAATGTCGGCCGCAATCCGAAGGACACGCTGCGCGTTCTCGACGCGCTGCAGACCGACGAGCTCTGCGCCTGCAACCGCGAGGTCGGCGGCACCACGCTCGCGGCCTGATCCCGCATCATCCGACGATCGGCGCCCCGGACTATCCGGGGCGCTTCCTCCGAAGAGAGTCCGAACACGCCATGTCGATCGACAGCCTCAAGTCTCGCATCCCCGATTTCGCCAAGGATGTCCGCCTCAACCTGTCGACGCTCGCCGGCGACGAGACGCTGACGCCGCAGCAGAAATACGGCCTGATGGTCGCCTGCGGAATCGCGAGCCGCAATCCGGCCGTCCGCGAGGCGCTCGTTGCCGAGGCGACGCCGCACCTTTCGCCCGCCGCGCTCGCCGCCGCCAAGTCTGCCGCCGCGATCATGGGCATGAACAATGTCTATTACCGCTTCACGCATCTCGTCTCGAACGGCGAGTACCGCACGCTGCCGGCGAAGCTGCGCATGAACGTCATCGGCAATCCCGGCGTCGACAAGGCCGATTTCGAGCTTTGGTCGCTCGCCGTCTCGGCGATCAATGGCTGCGGCATGTGCATGGACAGCCACGAGGCCGTGCTGAAGAAGGCCGAGGTCCCGACCGAGGCCGTGCAGACCGCGGTCCGCTACGCCGCCATCATCCAGTCGGCGGCGATCGCGCTCGAGGCCGCCGAGGCTGCTTGACGGCCCGGTCTCGCGCCGCCTATTCCGGCGTTGGCCCGGCCCCGAGGCCGGCGACGCCGGAGCCTGACTTGCCCGCCACCCTCTTTTCCGACCGCCTCGCCGAGACCGCCCGCTCCGTCGAGGCCTGTCTCGACGGTCTCCTCGCCGCCAACCCTGCACCGGGCGAGATCGCCCGGCCGGCGCGCCTCAGGGAAGCGATGCGCTATGCCCTGCTCGGCGGTGGCAAGCGGCTCCGACCGGCGCTGACCCGCGAGGTGGCGCGGCTTTTCGGCCGGGGCGACGAGGGGGTCACCCGCGCCGGCGCCGCCATCGAATGCCTGCACGGCTACAGTCTCGTCCATGACGACCTGCCGGCCATGGACGACGACGATCTGCGGCGCGGCCGTCCGACCGTCCACAAGGCTTTCGACGAGGCGACGGCGATCCTTGCCGGCGACGCCCTGCAGACGCTTGCCTTCGACATCCTCGCCGATCCGGCGACCGACGCGGACGCCACCATCCGCGCCGAACTCGTGCTCGGCCTCGCGCGCGCCTCCGGTCTCGGCGGCATGGCCGGCGGCCAGATGCTCGATCTCGAAGCCGAGCGCGCTGCGCCGGGCGAGGACGGCATCCTCGTGCTGCAGGCGATGAAGACCGGCGCGCTGATCCGGTTCTCCTGCGAGGCCGGCGCCATCCTCGGCGGCGCCGATGCCGAGGCGCGCGCCCGCATCCGCCGCTATGGCGAGATTGTCGGCCTCGCCTTCCAGCTCGCCGACGACCTGCTCGACGTCACTGCGACGCCGGAGGCGATGGGCAAGGCGACGGCCAAGGATGCCGGGAGGGGCAAGGCGACGCTGGTCTCTCTCTACGGGATCGCGGCGACCCGCGCGCGGCTCGATGCGCTCGTCGCCGAGGCGGAGGCCCTGCTCGCGCCGTTCGGCCCCGCCGCTGCCACGCTGGCCGACGCCGCCCGCTTCGTGGCGCTGCGCCAGAGCTGAGGCGCCGGGCGCGCCGTCGCGTCTTCACGACTCGTTCAGTCTCCCGGCGAAAAGACGGCGCTCTTCACACGGCTTTAGGATTGAACCGCCATCCCTCGGGCATCAACCGGGGAAGCCATGCTCGCGCGCGTCGTCATTTTGGCCGCAGTCGTCCTCGTGGCCGTCGGGGCCTTGTCCGGCTCGGGGCTCTTGGAACGGCTCGCCCCTGCGCTGACCGGGGCGGCGGCTCCCGAGCCGACGCCGGAGCGGGGACCGGTCGTGCTCGAGGCGGATGCGAGCGGGCACTATCTCGTGGACGGGTCCGTCGATGGCCGACCCGTCCGTTTCGTCGTCGATACCGGTGCGACGCGTGTCGCGCTTTCGGCGGAGACAGCGCGTCGCATCGGTCTTTCTGTCGATCGGAGTGCCTTTACCGCTCTCACCAGAACGGCCAACGGCACCGTCTCGGCCGCTCCTGTCCGGCTCGGGGAGGTGCGGGTGGGCGGGGTGCGTATCGCTGACGTCGATGCGCTCGTGAT
This sequence comes from Kaistia geumhonensis, assembly GCF_030815145.1. Classification (NCBI taxonomy): domain Bacteria; kingdom Pseudomonadati; phylum Pseudomonadota; class Alphaproteobacteria; order Hyphomicrobiales; family Kaistiaceae; genus Kaistia; species Kaistia geumhonensis. The sequence continues at coordinate 3,692,095 of NZ_JAUSWJ010000001.1, forward strand.
GCCCGAGGGTGCGCTCGGCGTCGATCTCCTCGGCATGAGCTTCCTGTCGCGGCTCGGCGGCATCCGCGTCAGCGGCCGGCAGATGGTGCTCTCGCCATGATCTCGCGCCCGCCGTCGTGATTCTGTGATCGAGCGCCCTCTAGAGGAAGCGGGAGTTGCTTTGCGGCCCGCTTCCGCGCAAATCTCTCGCTTGCCATCCCGAAGGAGTCTTCCCGTATGTTTCCAAAGCCCGTCCCCAAGCTGCTCCGCAACACCTACGACTTCGAATCGAAGCCGATGGTGAAGCCAACCGGCTTCCGGGAATACGACGCGCGGTGGCTCTTCAACGACGAGCTCAACCTGATGGGCGTCCAGGCGCTCGGCATGGGCCTCGGCACGCTGCTCGGCGAGATGGGCATCAAGAAGGAGATCGTGACCGGCCACGACTACCGGTCCTACTCCTCGGCGATCAAGCTGGCGCTCGTGACCGGCCTGATGGCGGCCGGTGCCAAGGTGCACGATATCGGCCTCGCCGTGACGCCGATGGCCTATTTCGCCCAGTTCGAGCTCGACGTGCCGGCCGTGGCGATGGTCACCGCATCGCATAACGAGAATGGCTGGACCGGCGTCAAGATGGGCGCGGCGCGGCCGCTGACCTTCGGCCCGGACGAGATGAGCCGGCTCAAGGAGATCGTGCTGTCGGCCGCCTTCGATCTTTCGGGCGGCGGCTCCTATGTCTTCCACGAGAATTTCCCGGCCATCTACATGGCCGACATGACCAACCGTCCGAAGCTCACGCGGCCGATCAAGGTCATCGCCGCCTGCGGCAACGGCACGGCCGGCGCCTTCGCGCCCAAGGTCCTTGAGATGATCGGCGCCGATGTCATCCCGATGGATGCCGATCTCGACTACACCTTCCCGCGCTACAATCCCAACCCCGAAGACATGAAGATGCTGCACGCGATCCGCGATGCGGTGCTCGAGCATGGCGCCGAGGTCGGGCTCGGCTTCGACGGCGACGGCGACCGGTGCGGCGTGGTGGACGATACCGGCGACGAGATCTTCGCCGACAAGGTGGGCGTCATGCTGGCGCGCGACCTCTCGGGTCTCTATCCGAACGCGACCTTCGTCGTGGACGTGAAGTCCACCGGCCTGTTCGCGACCGATCCGATCCTGAAGGCGAACGGCGTCAAGGCGGACTACTGGAAGACCGGGCATTCCTACATCAAGCGCCGGGTCAATGCGTTGAACGCGCTGGCGGGCTTCGAGAAGTCGGGCCACTACTTCTTCAACAAGCCGATCGGCCGCGGCTATGACGACGGCCTCGTCTCCGCCCTCGCGATCCTCGACATGCTCGACCGCAATCCGGGCAAGAAGCTCTCCGAGCTCAAGAACGCACTGCCCAAGACCTGGGGCTCGCCGACCATGTCGCCGCATTGCGACGACGAGGTGAAGTATGGCGTCATCGACAAGGTCGTGAAGCGCTTCGAGGACATGAAGGCCAAGGGCGAGCCCGTCGCCGGCCAGACCATCGTCGATCTCGTGACCGTCAACGGCGTCCGCATCACCAACGAGGACGGGACCTGGGGTCTGGTCCGCGCGTCGTCGAACAAGCCGGAACTGGTGGTCGTCGTCGAGAGCCCGGTCTCCGAGGCGCGCATGCGCGAGATGTTCCACGCCGTCGACGGCGTGCTGCGCGAGAATCCCGAGGTCGGCGCCTACAACCAGACCATCTGACGGCCGCGCAGACCGCATGCGGCGCTCCGCCGGACGGTGAGCCGTGTGCGGGACATTCGAAGAGAACAGGACCGGGAGACGCCCATCATGAACGCCACGCCCTTCGGCACCATGCCCGACGGAACCAGGGTCGAGGCCGTGACGATCGCCGCGGGCGGTCTGTCCGCGCGGATCATCACCTATGGCGCGATCATCCAGGACGTGCGGCTCGCGGGCGTTCCGCATCCGCTCGTGCTCGGCTTCCCGACGCTCGCCGGCTATCTCAACAATCCGAACTATTTCGGTGCCGTAGCCGGCCGCTATGCCAACCGCATCGCCGGCGGCCGCTTCTCGATCGACGGCAAGAGCTTCCAGCTCTCGCAGAACGAGGGCCAGAACCATCTTCATGGCGGCACCGACGGCTATGGCGCGCGCGTCTGGTCGATCCTCGATATCGACGAAGCCAGTGTCACGCTCGGCCTCGACGATCCGGACGGCACGAGCGGCTATCCGGGGCGCGTCAAGACGGAACTGACCTATTCGGTCGAGGAGCCGGGGACGCTGAGGACCAGCATCCGCGCCACGACCGACGCGCCGACGATCGTCAATCTCGCCCAGCACAGCTATTTCAATCTCGCCGGCGGCGGCACGATCCGCGACCATCTCCTGACGATCCCCGCCGAGACCTATCTCCCGATCGACGCCGCCAAGATCCCGACCGGTGAGCGCCGGCCGGTCGCCGGAACGCCGTTCGATTTCCGGGCCGAGCGCCCGGTCGGAACCGATCCGGATGCCGTCGTCGATACCTACGACCACAACTACAACGTCACCGAAGGCCGCACGGCGATCCCGCATCTGCTGGCGCGGCTCGTTTCGCCGAAAAGCGGCGTGGCGCTGGAGGTTCATTCCACCGAGCCGGGCGTCCAGTTCTATGGCGGGCAGATGATCGCCTGCCGCGATCCCGGTCTCACCGGCGAGTTGCACGGCGCGAATGCCGGGCTCTGCCTCGAGCCGCAGATCTATCCGGATTCGCCCAACCAGCCCGGCTTTCCGAGCGCCGTGCTGAGGCCGGGCGAGATCTACCGCCAGGAGACGCTGTTCGTCTTCTCGCGTGCGTGAGGCGCGCGGGCCGCGCGCGGGGACGCGGCCACGACGTCGATTGTGAAGTCACCTTCCAGATAAACAGGGGCAAATCATGATGAACCGCGCCGGCCGCGTGGCCGCTTCCCTCCTCGCCATCGTCTCGCTCGCCAGTTGCGCGAGTACCTCCGTGATGCCGCTCTCGGCCGACACGATCCAGGTCACCGCGCAGGCCGATCCCGATTGCGGCCCGTCCGGCGCCCAGACCGCGGCGCTCAAGCGAGCGGCCGTCGAGACGCTGCGCCGCGGCTTCGACAACTTCGTCATCGTCGGCATCCAGCAGGCCAACAATACCCGCGTGACCGGCTATACCCCGGTCCAGGCGCAGACCCAGACCGACGGTTTCGGCACCACCGCCGGCAACACGGCCTTCGTCTCCGGCCGCTCGACCACGACCTATACCGGCGGTCAGGCGATCATCGGCGGCTCCTATGATCAGGTCCTGACGGTGCAGATGTTCCGGATGGGCGATCCGGGCTCGGAGCGCGCGATCTCCGCCCGTACGACGCTCGGCCCCAACTGGCAGAAGGCCGTCGCGTCCAAGGACGACGATTTCTGCTGAGGCGGAAGGCCGGCCGCACGGCCTTTGCAATTCGTTCGAAAGTGCGCATTTCTAGGTGATCGGCGCTCCCTTCGGGGCGCCGGTCGGCTTTGGAAGGGCCGCACGCAGCATGAGCACGAACCGCTCGACCCATATCCGCCTCACCTCGCATCCCGGCGCCCAGGCGCCGGTGCGCTTTCCGATCCGCTGGGGCGCGAGCGACCCGCAGAAGCGAGGTCCGGTGATCGGCAGTGTCGCCAATCCGGCCGACCGCAACGCGATCGGCACGCATGGCGGCTCCTATTCGCTCTATCGCGCGCTCGCCGTCTCGTCCGGCGCGCTCAACCCGATCCAGCGGCCCGACCTCCGCAACACGGCGCCGGTCGTCGAGATCGGTCCGCATCCGCAATGGTCGGAGCCCGGCCGCATCGTCTCGCTCGATCCGTTCGGCCATCGCGCGCAAGAGATCTTCGCCGGTCTCATCGCCGAGGGCATCGATATCCGCCCGACCATCGCCATCACCAAGGCGCGGCTCACCATGGCCGAGCTGCACGAGGCGATCAGGCTGAAGCGCCTTGCCATCGACGGCTCGATCGTCCGCGACAATGGCGATGTCTCGGTGACGAAGGCGGCGATCGACCCGGTCTGGCACCTGCCGGGCATTGCGGCGCGGTTCGGCGTCGCCGAGGACCAACTGCGGCGGACGCTGTTCGAGCAGACGGGCGGCATGTATCCCGAGCTCGTGACGCGGCCCGATCTCGACGTGTTTCTCCCCCCGATCGGCGGCACGACGATCTACGTCTTCGGCGATCCGGCGGCGCTGTCCGATCCGACGCGCACGCTCGCCTGCCGCGTCCACGACGAATGCAACGGCTCCGACGTGTTCGGTTCCGACATCTGCACCTGCCGGCCCTACCTCATCCAGGGCATCGAGGAGGCGGTGAAGGAGGCGCAGAAGGGCGGCGTCGGCCTCGTCGTCTACAACAGGAAGGAAGGCCGCGCCCTCGGCGAGGTGACGAAGTTCCTCGTCTACAACGCGCGCAAGCGTCAGGAGGGCGGCGATCAGGCGGCGACCTATTTCGAGCGGACGGAATGCGTCGCGGGCGTCCAGGACGCGCGCTTCCAGCAATTGATGCCCGACGTGCTGCACTGGCTCGGCATCACCCGCATCGACCGCTTCATCTCGATGTCGGACATGAAATACGACGCGATCATCGCCTCGGGCATCGAGATCGTCGAGCGCGTGCCGATCCCCGAGGACCTGATCCCGCCGGACGCCCGCGTCGAGATCGACGCCAAGAAGGCGCACGGCTATTTCAGCGCCGCGCCGCCACCCTCGACCGAGGACCTCACGAAGACGGTCGGCCGGCCGCTGGAGAAATACTAGGCTCGCCAGACGTAAGGCCATGATCGGCAGGTTTGCCGAACAGGGTGGAGTGAAGGTTATGCGCATCTGCGCTTGCGCGATGCTTGTCCAAGACGATCGGCTTCTGCTCGGAAAGCGCGCACCGCATCGCAAGGCCTATGCCGGCAAGTGGGATTTGATCGGGGGCCGTGTCGAGGACGGTGAGGCGCTCGAGGATGCCCTTGCGCGCGAATTGCGCGAGGAGCTTGGGATCATGCCCGTCAATTGGGACAATCTCGGCAGTCTCCTCGATACACAAGAGCCGGTCATCTACCATATGTTCGCCGTTCGCAGCTGGACCGGCGGCCAGCCGAGAATCGCGAACCACGAACATTCAGCGCTGCGCTGGTTCACGGTGGCGGAGGCGTGTGACCTGACCGACCTGGCGCTCAGTGAATACCGTTCTGTGTTCAGGGGGCTCGCTCTTTGAGAGGGGATTGAGCTGGCTTATCCTCTCGCTGCCTTGCGGGTGCGTCAGCTTGAGGGGCGACTCTTCGCGATGCAAAGGACAACCCGGGACAACTGCTGTTTTCACGGTCCTCGCATTTCCGTCTTCGACCGAGTGACGCCTTTACAGGCTCGGCCTGTAGTGCAATGAGGCCCGGGTCGCTCAGTTCAGGGAATTCTATCTTGGCCACAGCTTCCTCGCTCCTTTCCGCGGCAGCCGTGCGCGAGCGGGCGCATCGGCTCTACGAACTCGGCATCGAGGGCGAGCTCGAGCATTTCGACGTGCGGCTCGACCGGCTGCCGGCGACGGCCGACTTCGTGCTTTCGACGATGCGCGCGGCCTATCCCGATCTCGACATCCCCTATCATTCGCGCTGGCGCCATTTCGAGGCCGGCGACATCAACCGCTGGGGCGGTCTCGTCGATGCCTCGGGCCTTGCCGAGCATCCGCTCCGCTTCGGCCGCGCCGCCTATGATCTCGCCATCGTCAGCGTGCTGCTCGACGCCGGCGCCGGTCCCGACTGGCGCTACGAGGAGGCCGTGACGGGCGGCACCTATGCCCGCTCCGAAGGCCTCGGCGTCGCCAGCTTCGCGATGTTCACCTCCGGCCTCTTCTCGGCCGACCCCGCCGATCCGCTGCGCGCCGACGCCAGCGCGCTCGCCGCGCTGACGGCCGACGAACTCGCCGCGGGCCTGCAGGTCTCGCCGTCCAACCCGATCGTCGGTCTCGAAGGGCGCGTCGCGCTGTTGAACGCGCTCGGGCGCACCGTCGCGGAGCGGCCCGACCTTTTCGGCGAGGACGAGGCGCGGCCGGGCGGTCTCTTCGATGCCTGCGTCGCCGCCGCCGGGGAGGCGAGCATCGCGGCGCCCGCCGTGCTCGCCCTCGTGCTCGACGGGCTGGGCGGGATCTGGCCCGGACGGATCATGATCGACGGCGTTCGCCTCGGCGACACCTGGCGGCACACGAAGCTCGTCACCGACGATGCCACCACCCAGCTCGCACCCTTCCACAAACTCTCGCAGTGGCTGACCTATTCGCTGCTGGAGCCGCTCCTGTGGACCGGCGTCGCCGTCGAGGATGTCGACGGGCTGACGGGGCTGCCGGAATACCGGAACGGCGGCCTCTTCATCGATATGGGCGTGCTCGTGCCGCGCCGCCGCGACGCGCTGTCGAGGACGTGGCATGTCGACGACGAGTTCATCGTGGAATGGCGCGCCCTGACCGTGGCGCTTCTCGACCACACCGCCGACATGATCCGCGAGCGGCTCGGCGTCGATCGCGTCGCGCTGCCTCTCGCCAAGGTGCTGCAGGGCGGCACCTGGGCCGCGGGCCGCAAGGTCGCGGCCGAGAAGCGCGCTGGCGGTGCGCCGCCGCTCACGATCGCCAGCGACGGGACGGTGTTCTGAGCGCCGTCCTCAGCGCTTCCGCTCGACGACGAGATAGTGCCAGGCGAGCAGGATGGGCCCGATGGTCAGCGCGACATCGGCGAGGTTGAAGACGAACAGGCCGCGGTCGCCGAGGTGGAGATAGAGGAAATCCACCACATGGCCGAAGCGGACGCGGTCGATGAGATTGCCGATCGCGCCGCCGGTGATGAGCGCGAAGCCGATCGCCACCAGCCGCCCGCCGTCACGCGCGGTCGCCCACAGCCAGAGCACGACGAGGGTGATCAGCGCCGTGCCGCCGACGAGCAGAAGGCTGTCGAAGCCATGCGCGAAGGAGAACGCGACGCCGGTGTTGTGGACCCTGTAGAGCGCCAGGATCGGCAGCAGCTCGATGCCGTGCTGGTAGTCGAGCCGCGCCTCGGCGATCGCCTTCGAGATCTGGTCGACGATGACGACGGCCGCGATGATCGCCAGCCCGAGCGCGGACAGCGGCCCGGGCGGCCGGGTGCCGGTTTGGGTCGTTTCGGTCATGACAGCGTGAGCTTGCCCCGGCGGATCTCGAACAGCATGACGCCGGTCGCGATCGCGAGATTGAGGGAATCGGCGCGGCCGACCTGCGGGATCTTCACGAGATGGTCGCAGAGCGCGGCGAAGCGGTCGTCGAGGCCGGATTGCTCGTTGCCCATCAGAAGCAGGACCGGCTTGTCGTAGTCGACCGTCCGGTAGTCCTCCTGGCCGGAGAGATGCGTGCCGACGACGATGCCCGGCCAGCTCTTGCGCCACGCGGCGAAGGCGTCGGCCGAGAGGCGGGCGAGCAGCATGTGGAAGATCGAGCCCATCGTGGCGCGCACCGCCTCGACGCCGAACGGATCGACGGTGTCGCCGACGAGGATGACGCCCTTGGCGCCGGCCGCGTCGGCGGTGCGGATGATGGTGCCGAGATTGCCCGGGTCCTTGATGCCTTCGAGCGCGACCCAGAGGTCGTCGCGGCCCGGCTCGATCGCGTCAGCGTCGGTGAAGCGCTGCTCGAAGACGCCGACCACCATCTGCGGGTTTTCCCGTCGCGTGATCTTGGCGAGCACCGCCTCGGAAACCTCGAGCACGTCGCCGCCGCGCGCATGCGCCGTCTGCGCCACCCGCCGGACGACGGGATGGTTCGCGACCTTCGCGCCGTAGACGAGGATGCGGATCGGCCAGTTGCCCTCGACGGCGTCGGCCACGAGCTTCATGCCCTCGGTAACGAAGAGGCCGCTCTCCCGCCGGTATTTCGGCAGGGCGAGCGCGCGGATCTCCTTGATGGTCGGGTTCGTGAGGCTCGTCACCACGCGGACCTGGCCGGGGACGGGGAGGTCGGTTTCGTCGGCCATCAGCTTTCCCTCGACCAGCGCGAGAACAGCGAGGTGGACAGGACCCGCCCGCCGCCTTCCTCGCGCAGCAGCAGTTCGCCCGATTCCAGCCGCCCCGGCAATCCGGCCAGCGCCTCGGCCGAAAGCTCGTGGACGGCCATGAAGGAGGCTCGGATCGAATAGGCGGAGAGGCAGAGGAAGAGCGCGTCGTCGGCCAGCAGTTGCCGGCAGAGCCGCATCATCTCCGGCAGCTTCTCGAAGATGTCCCAGACCTCGCCGTTAGGCCCGCGGCCGAATTTCGGCGGGTCGAGGATGATGCCGTCGTAGCGGGAGCCGCGACGCACCTCGCGCTGCACGAATTTCATCGCGTCGTCGACGATCCAGCGCACGGGAAGATCGGAGATGCCCGACATCGCCTGGTTCTCGCGCGCCCAGCCGATCGCCTTCTTGGAGGCGTCGACATGCGTCACCTCGGCGCCGGCGAGCGCGGCGACGAAGGAGGCGATGCCGGTATAGCCGAAGAGGTTGAGCACCTTCGGCTTCCGCTTCGCGCTCGTGCACAGGCGGGCGAACCAGGCCCAGTGCATCTCCTGCTCGGGGAAGAAGCCGACATGGCGGAAGGCGGTGAAGCGGCCGAGGAAGCGGATTTCCTTCTCGCCGGCCTCGCGCGGCAGCCGCCAGGCCATCGGCCAGGTTTCGCCGATAGGCCTCCGGTAGCGCCAGCGCCCGTCCGAATCCTCGTCCTTGGCGCCTGTGAAGACGGCGTCGGCGCTCTCCCATTCGCTTTCCGCGAGGCGCGGTGTCCACAGCGCCTGCGCCTCGGGGCGCACGATACGATAATCGCCATAGCGCTCGAGCTTGCGGCCATGGCCGCTGTCGATGAGCGCATAGTCGCGCCAGCCCTCGGTCTGGAGCATCAAAGGCCAATGCGGGGCCGGCCGCGTTTCGGATGATGGGCGCATGGGCGGTTCTTAATCCGCGCCGGGCGGATTGCCAATCGCCCGGCGAGGGACCGTGCGCTCACCGATGGCGAAAGGCGGCCGTTGCCCTTTGCACGGCGCCGCCTTAATGCTCACCCCGAGCGGCCCGGCCGCAGAAGAGCCGCGCCGCGGCGCATCGAAGGGAAGGCAGCTCCCATGGACATCACCGGCGAAATCCAGCTTCCGGCACGGCGCGAGGTCGTCTTCGCGGCGCTGAACGATCCCGAGATGCTGAGAACCGCCCTGCCGGGCTGCGAGACGCTGACCCGCAGCGGCGACGAGATGAAAGGCTCCTTCGACCTCGCGGTTGCGCATCTGGCCGGTCCCGTCGCCGGCAAGCTTTCCTATGGTCCGGGCGTCGCGCCGGAGCGCGTGGCGCTCGAGGGCGGCGTCGAGGGCAGCCATGCCGGAGGGCTGCGCGGCTCGGTCGAGATCGTGCTTTCCGAGGCCGGCGAGGCGACGCGCGCAGCCTATGCGGCGCATGTCGAGCCCCATGGTGCGCTGGCCGGGATCGATGCCGGCGAACTCGCCGCCGCCGCTCGGGCGTTTGCCGAGGCGTTCTTCGGTGCGCTGGCGGCGCGTCTCGGAGAGCCTCTGGTCGCCGCTCCGCCGCTCGCCACCGAGACCCCGGAGGAGGCGGCGCAGGACGAACTCGTCGACCGCCTCGAGCACCGGGTCGACGACGAGGCCTCGCATGTCGCCGAGATCGTCGAGGAGGTCGAGCAGGAAATCGAGGTCGCGGCCGGCCGCGGTTTCCTCGGCGGCCCCTATGTCTGGGGGCTGATCGCGCTGCTCGTCGTGATCGTCGCGCTCGCCATCCTGCGCTGAGCACGACGAAACTGGCCGAACCGGGCGCGAGACCCTATCTTGGGCGGACGCTCCTCGAGACGCAGCGCCCATGATCGTCTGTTCCTGCAACATCTTGACCAAGGCCCAGATCCTCTCGGCGGCCGAGACGCTTCAGCGCGAGCAGCCGGGGCGTCCGCTGACCCCTGCGCGCATCTATCGCTTTCTCCAGATGCGGGCGCAGTGCACGGTCTGCTTCGCGCTGGTCCGCCGCATCGTCATGGAGAGCGGCCTCGCGGTGACCTGTCCCGAGCCGCTCGGCTCGGGCGCCGATGACGAGAAGAACGACGCGCTCTACGGCTGAACCAGGCGCGCGAGGGGTTTGACCCTCGCTCCCCGCTCGCCTAGAATCCTTCTTGGAACAGTTCCAGAAGGAGAAGGCTCATGAAGGGCGATGCGCGCGTCATCGAACAGCTCAACCGGGCGCTGCGGCTCGAGCTGACGGCGGTCAACCAGTACTGGCTTCATTACCGCCTTCTGGAGGACAAGGGCTTCCTCAAGCTCGCCAAGAAGGAGCGGGCCGAATCGATCGAGGAGATGCACCACGCCGACCGCCTCGTCGCGCGCATCATCTTCCTCGAAGGCTTCCCCAACATGCAGGTGCTCGATCCGCTCGAGATCGGGCAGACGATCCAGGAGATCCTGGAGGCGGATCTGCGCGGCGAATACACGGCCCGCAACGCCTACAAGGCCGCGCGCGACATCTGCCACGAGGCGGGCGACTATGTGTCGATGAAGCTGTTCGAGGAATTGATGATGGACGAGGAGGGCCATATCGACTTCCTTGAGACGCAGCTCGACCTCCTGAAGGCGCTGGGTCCCGAGCGCTATGCGCTGCTCCAGTCCGCGCCGGCCGACGACGCCGAGTAGGCCTTTCGCTTCGCCGCACCGCTTTTCGATCGGGCCGCGTCCATGACGCGGCCCTTTTCGTGCGGGAAGTCTTGCCTCCCCATGCCCCGCCCTTGCCGCCGCGCGGCGGAGGCACTAACCGGAAGGGGCAACGCCACCAAGGGACGACAGCATGGCCGCCGATCGCAAGAAGCTCATCCTCGACGTCGACACCGGGACCGACGATGCCGTCGCGATCATGCTCGCCGCGCTGCACCCGGAACTGGAACTGGTCGGCGTCACCACCGTGAACGGCAATGTCGAGGTGCAGTTCTGCACCGACAATTCGCTGCGCGTTCTCGACCATATCGGCCGCGCCGACATCGCGGTCTATGAGGGTGCCGACCGTCCGCTGGTGCGCACCGGCCACCCGATCGTGAAGCGCTATGACGAGGGCGGCGAGAAGTATCACCCCGAAGAGCTTCCCGTCCCGCCCGCCCGCTCGGCCAAGGCGGAGAAGACCGCGGTCGAGTTCCTGATCGAGACCTATCGCGCCGCGACCGACCCGATCGTGCTGATGCCGGTCGGCCCGCTCACCAATGTCGCGGCCGCGCTCGCCGCCTATCCGAAATTCGTGAAGCTGGTGCCCGAGCTCATCATCATGGGCGGCGGCTACGCCTTCGGCAATGTGACGCCGTCCGCCGAGTTCAACATCTGGGGCGACGCCGAAGCGGCGGCGCGCGTGCTGAATTCCGGCTTCGAAAAGGTGACGCTGGTTCCGCTCGACGCGACGCATCAGGCGCTGATGACGCTCGCCGACTGCGACCGCCTCGCCGCGCTCGGGACGCCCGCGGCCACCGCCACGGCGGAGATCGTGCGCTTCCGCATCGACGTGCACGACAAGTACCAGAAGATGGGCGAGGAGGGCGGTTCGGCTCCGGTGCACGACGCGGTCTGCGTCGCCTATCTCGTCGACCGCTCGATCCTCTCGACCACGCGCTATCCGGTCGAGGTCGAGACGGCCAGCCCGCTCACGGTCGGCACGACGATCGTCGACACGCAGTTCCGCAGCGGCATGAAGCCGAATGTCGATCTCGCGCTCTCGGCCGATCCACGCAAGTTCGTCGACATGCTCGCCGACACCTTCGCGCGCCCGCACGGGCCGAAGGCCTGACCGGGCTTCCCGGGCCCGGCTCTCAGCAGGTCGGGCCCGCGATCGCCTTGCCGATGCGCGGCTGCTGGAAGACGCGCTCGTCCATGTTGTAGGTGCCGGTCAGCACATAGCCGATCTTCGGCGTGAAGGCATAGCTGGCATCGACCATGATCAGGAAGCTGTTCGGCGTCGCGAGGCTGGCCGGGATCGAGACCGCGCTTCCCTTGGCCGGGCAGCTGGCGCCATTGGCCGATTTGGCCCAGGCGATGGTCGCCGCGCCCTTGTCGTCGATGGCGACGCCGGCGATGACCGGCTTCAGCTTGGCGCTGTCATAGGGCTTCATCACCGCGTTGCCGGCATAGAAGAGATCGGTGATCGCGGCCGCCGTCACGGTTGCATTGGACTGCGCGGCGAGATCGGCCAGCGCACTCGCGGCGTGGTTCAGCTTGCGGCGGATGCTGATCGCGTCGTTGACCTCGACGCCGCCGACATAGAGCACCAGCATCATCGGCAGGATGAGCGCGAATTCGAGCGCCGCGATGCCCGAGCGCGCGGCCCGGAAGCGGGCGAGCAGCGAGCGGGTCGGGCGGACGGCATTGGCCAGTGCGGCGCGCATCAGCCCCTCCTCACCAGTTGAAGGGTTCGTTGCGGAAGGCGACGGTCGAGGCCAGTCGGCGCGTCTTGCCATCCTGCCCCTCGCCGAACGTGGCGAGGCGGTTCAGGACGATCGGCCAGTCGTAATAGGTGCGCACGACGACGATGTCCGAGCCGTGGCCGGCATTGTAGGTCAGCGTCGCGTCGTCGATGCTGCCGTCGGGCTTGTTCTGGCTGGCGAGGTTCATCGACGCGAAGTCGGTGGCGGTGCGCACGTCGATCTTCAGCTTGGTGCAATCGAACATCGTCGCGACGCCGCCGGTGCAGATCTGGCTGCGGAAGGTATTGGCGTTGAAGTTCTGCTGCTGCGCCTGGCCGGTGCGGATCATGCGGGCGGCGCGATTGGTCGCCTGGTCGAGCGCGCTGTCGGCGAACATCATCAGCCCGGTCTCGAGCAGACCGGCGATGAGACCGAAGAAGGGCAGGGCGATCAGGGCGAATTCGACGGCCGCGGCACCGCGGCTGTTGCGCCAGAAGCCGCGCGCCATGAAGGTCGCCTTGCCGCGCGCCTTGCGGCGCGGCGGTATGGCGGCGCCCGCGGATGCCTCCAACTGTGCAGCAGCCATGTCCGACAGCTCCCCGGCCGCCCGCCGGATCGCGGGCCCTTTGCCTCTCCGGATCACCTAGCAGGCAGGCCTTGCGGAATGTTTGTCGGCTTTGTCGAAAATGCGGGGGACCGCGGCAAGGAAGGATTAACCCTGCCGCCTCGCGCGTGTGGCGCGTCGATCCGATGCCTCAGTTGCTCCCGGCCGTCACGCCGGTGGCGCCCTGCAGGATCGAGTTGCGCTGCTCGAGCTGGGTGCGGGCGTCGGCGAAGGCGGTCGAGGTGTCGCCCAGCGTCATGATCGGCTGGCAGTCGGGCGCGCAGGAGAAGCTGCGGCGGTCGCCGCCGGCATAGACGGTGATCATCTGGTCGTCGGAGGCGCTGACGGTGAGCAACTCGTCGGCGATCGGTTCGCCCTTCTCGTCGAGCACGATGAGATTGGTGGTGCCGAAGCTGCGGCCGGTGATGATCAGGGTCTGCCGGTCCTGGATGGTCGCGTCGGCGATGGCCGGGTTGCCGACGACCACGATGGCGGCCGGGCGCGAGATGCGCATCACCTTCGCGCGGTCCATCTTGATCGAGATCGGAACGGCTTCCGTCGCATATGCGAGCGAGCCCGCGGCCGCGAGCGCGATCGGTACAGCCAGGGCGAGTGCGGCGAGACGCCGGCGCGACGCGGAGCTCGCGGCGGCGCGCGATGCGGCGGCAGGACACCGGTTCATCATCATGGCTTCAGATCCTTCGTGGCGGCGCGCTTCCCCGGCGCACGGTCGCGATCCCCACCCTGCCCGATGATGGTGAATGAAGACTTAAGTCGGCGCGGAGACCTGGAAGTCCTTAACGCGCGGCAAGGAATCGCTGTTGGCGCCCCTGCGCCCCGATCGGCGGGAATCGGCGCTTTCGGGAGCCGTGCCGGCAAACATGCGCCGAGACGGTCTTCGCCGGATGATGAACGGAACGTCAATCCGGCCAGTTAAGATTCGGTAAACAAAAGAACAGCGATTTGAAAAACTCAATTCCTACAGATGTCTGGAAGTCGGCCCCCGAGACGTGGTTAATTTAAAATGAAACGACACACGATTTATTCGAATTTGATTTAACTAAGGCTCAGGAGGTGGGTGCTAAGTTGCATCTCGTTGGGGGCCACGGACGAACAACGATGTGGACCTCGGGATAAACAGAAATCTTCTCAGTCCATCCAAGTATCGGGGAATGAAATCATGAAGTCTCTCTTTGTTCGTTTCGTGAAGAACGAGTCCGGCGCGACCGCCATCGAATATGGCCTGATCGCTGCCCTGATGAGCGTCGGCATCATCGCCGGCATCACGATCCTTTCGACCGACCTGCAGACGGCCTTCACCAATCTCGGCTCGACCGTCACGACCGCCGCCCCGTAATCGCTCGCCTTTCCGCAAGCACGCCAGAACCAAGGAAAAGAACCATGAAGACCCTTCTCGCTCGCTTCGTGAAGAACGAGTCCGGCGCGACCGCCATCGAATACGGCCTGATCGCCGCGCTGATGAGCGTCGGCATCATCGCCGGTGTGACGATCCTCTCGACCGACCTGCAGACGGCGTTCACCAATCTCGGCTCGACCGTCACCACCGCCGCTCCGTAATCGCCCGCTTTCCCGCCAGAACTCCAGAAACAAGGAACAGAACCATGAAGACCCTTTTCGCTCGCTTCGTGAAGAACGAGTCCGGCGCGACCGCCATCGAATACGGCCTGATCGCCGCGCTGATGAGCGTCGGCATCATCGCCGGCATCACGATCCTCTCGACCGACCTGCAGACGGCCTTCACCAATCTCGGTTCGACCGTCACGACCGCCGCCCCGTAATCGCGGTTGCCGCCCCAGCGGGGAAGGAGACGCCGATGCGACTGATCCTCTCCCGCTTCGTGGCCTGCGGGCAGGGCGCGACCGCGGTCGAATACGGCCTGATCGCTCTCTTCATGAGTGGCGCCATCATCGCCGGGTTTCCCGCGGTCCGCGACGCCGTGCAGACCCTTTACGAGACTGTCAGCGGTTCGGTCGCTTCGGCCGGATCCTGACCAAGAAGGCCACCGCCGCACAAGGCGGGGCACCCCCAACCTGGGCATTGCGTCGCCTGCGGGCGGCGCAATGCCTGGATTGCCCTATCCGGAGGAGCCTGATGACCGCCGTCCTCGATCTCGCGATCTATCTCGCCTTTCCGGCGGCGATGGCGCTCGCGGCCGTGTCCGACCTCACCACTATGACCATCCCGAACCGCCTCTCCGGCGCGCTGGCCCTGGTCTTCCCGTTCGCGGCGCTGGCGATCGGCATGCCGCTCGGGCTGTTCGGAATGCACCTCCTCGCCGGCTTCCTGCTGCTGGCGCTCGGCATCCTGCTCTTCTCCCGCGGCTGGATCGGCGGCGGCGATGCCAAGCTCGCGGCGGCGATCGGCCTCTGGTTCGGCTTCGGACCGGCGATGCTCGACTTCCTCGTCTATGCCGGTCTCTTCGGCGGCGCGCTCACGCTCGGCATCATGATGTTCCGCGCCTGGATGCTGCCCGCCTTCGCGCTCCGCCACGGCTGGGTCATGCGGCTGCACGACAAGTCGGTCGGCGTGCCCTACGGCATCGCGCTCGCCGCCGGCGCCATGATGGTCTATCCGGCGACGCCCTTCGCGGCCCTTTCGGCCGGCCTCATGTAAAACGCCTGTCCGCCAGCGTCTTTACCTTTCGTTAAGCAGATTTTCTCACCACTCGTTAACCATAGATACACCACTCGTCGCTGAGATTGCAGCATCGAGCAAACCAATCCCTTCCGAGGTAACGTCCCCCATGAAGACGGCGCGTGTCGCAGTAATCGGCGTTGCCCTGGTGGCGGGCCTTGCGGCCGCTCTCCTGGCGCGACAGCTGCTCAATCGTCCGGCCCCGACCGTCGTCGCGGCCGGACCGTCCATTTCGACGACCGACGTCCTCGTCGCGAGCCGCGACCTGCCGATGGGCTCCGCGCTCGATACCGCCGCCTTCTCCTGGCAGGCCTGGCCGAAGACCGGCGTCTCCGGCGGCTACATCACCCGCGACGCGCGTCCGGGCGCGCTGGCCGAGCTGACGGGCTCGATCGCGCGCTCCAGCTTCGTCACCGGCGAGCCGATCAACGAGGCGAAGCTGATCCGGTCCGACCGCGGTTTCATGTCGGCGATCCTGCCGGCCGGGCAGCGGGCCGTCGCGACGGCGATCTCGGCCGACACCTCGGCCGGCGGCTTCATCCTGCCGAATGACCGCGTCGACGTGATCATGACGCGCAAGGCCGACAGCAACGGCAAGGATCGCTACGACACCGAGACCATCCTCTCCAATGTCCGCGTGCTGGCGATCGACCAGACGCTGGGCGAGAAGGACGGCGAGAAGGTGGTGGTCGGGCAGACCGCGACGCTCGAGCTCAGCGCCGAACAGGCCGAGATCCTGACGGTCGCGCAGCAGATGAGCCCGAACCAGAAGCTCACTCTGGCGCTCCGCAGCCTCGCCGATGCCACGGCGAGCGCCGATCCGAGCGCCACGCATCTGATCGAGGGCGGGTCGCGCAGTGGGGTGCGCATCGTCCGCAACGGCGTCACGCAGCAGGTCGAGACGCGCTGATGACATTTCTCGGGGGACAGATCATGACCAACACGCGCCGGCCGGCCGCGCTCCGCCGCCTGCTCAGCGCCGCGGCGATCGCCGCCGGACTCGCCCTGCTGCCGACGTTGCCCGCCGTCGCGCAGAGCGCCTCGACGGTATCGCTGCCGATGGGGGCCTCGCAGACCCTGCCGCTCGGCTATCACAAGTCGAAGATCATCGACCTGCCGAAGGCGGCCCGCGACGTGATCGTCTCCGATCCGCGCATCGCGACCGCGGTGCTGCGCGACTCGCGGCGCATCTTCCTCACCGGCGTCACCGTGGGCCAGGCCGATCTCTTCGTGCTCGACCAGAACGGCCAGCAGATCCTGCATCTCGCGCTGCTCGTCGAACGCGACACGGCGGCGCTTCAGCAGACGATCCGGCGCCTGATCCCGGATTCGAACATCCATGTCGAGCTGATGAACGACAACATCGTGCTGACCGGCACGGTGAAGAATGCCGGCGACGCCAACAAGGCGCAGCAGCTGGCCGCGATGTTCGCCAACGGATCGCAGAATACCGGCGTCACCGCCAGCGGCGACAGCGGCGGCCCGTCCAGCAATGGCGGCACCGGCGCCGGCGTCGCCAGCGACGCGGGCAAGTCGCTCATGGCATCCAAGGTCCTCAACCTCCTGACCATCGAGGGCGAGGACCAGGTCCAGCTCAAGGTCACGGTGGCGGAGATCAACCGCGACGTCGCCAAGCAGCTCGGCGTCAACATCACCGCCGTCGGCGGCCAGATCGCGGCGCTCGCCACCAACAACCCCTTCGCCATCGCCGGCCCGCTGTTCTCGCCCGCCAACAGGGCGATCGTCGCCTCTGCCGGCGGCGGCTCGGGCTTCATGGCCGAATTGCAGGCGATGGAGCAGGACGGCAGCGTGCGCGTGCTCGCCGAGCCGACGCTCACCGCCATCTCCGGCGAGCCGGCCACCTTCCTCGCCGGCGGCGAGTTCCCGGTGCCGACCGGCTACGACGCCACCAACAACCAGCTGACCGTCGCCTACAAGTCCTACGGTATCTCGCTCGCCTTCACGCCGGTGGTGCTGTCGGAAGGCCGCATCAGCCTGCGCGTCAAGACCGAGGCCTCGGACATCTCGAACGAGGGCGCGGTGTCGATGGGCCAGTACCAGATCCCGAGCCTCAAGGTGCGGCGCGCCGAGAGCACGATCGAGCTGCCGTCGGGCGGCTCGCTGGTGCTGGGCGGCCTGCTGCAGGACAACATCCAGCAGGCGCTCTCGGGCTTCCCGGTGCTGATGGACGTGCCGATCCTCGGCGCGCTGTTCAAGAGCCGTGACTTCAAGCGCAACCAGACCGAACTCGTGATCATCGTCACGCCCTACATGGCGAAGCCGGTGGCGCGCAGCGCGCTCGCCCGGCCCGACGACGGCTTCGAGACGCCGAGCGATGCCTCGGTCACGTTCCTCGGCCGCCTGAACCGCATCTATGGCACGGTGGGCAACCCCGTGCCGCGCGGAAGCTATGCCGGCAATGTCGGCTTCATCTACGAGTGATCGGGCGGGGGACCTGTCATGAATGCGCTGAATGGGCTTTCGCCGCGCGGCCATCGGCCGACTGAAGCCGCCGGGTCGACACGCGCCCTGCGCCGTAGTCGCCGCCTCGTCGCTCCGCTCTCGATGCTGGTGCTCGCCGCGGCGCTCGCCGGCTGCGTCCAGACCAAATACGACGTCACGGGCGCCGTGCTCGGGCCGGACGACTACCGCTACCGCCATCCGATCCTGATCGACC
The DNA here is from genome assembly GCF_030815145.1 of Kaistia geumhonensis. Taxonomy (NCBI): domain Bacteria; kingdom Pseudomonadati; phylum Pseudomonadota; class Alphaproteobacteria; order Hyphomicrobiales; family Kaistiaceae; genus Kaistia; species Kaistia geumhonensis. Next base: position 3,710,432 of record NZ_JAUSWJ010000001.1, read on the forward strand.
AGCAGCTCGCCACGATGGATATCCCGGTCGGGCCGAACGTACCGAAGCTGGCGCCGCGCGAGGTGGGCAACATCACTGGCTTCGCCCAGAAATACAGGGCCTCGGGTGCGACGACGCTCGCGATCGTCGTCCCCAGCCACAGCCCGAATGCGAGGGTCGCGAACGGCATCGCCCGCCAGTCCGCCAATGCGCTCGTCGCTGCCGGCGTGCCGCGCAAGCAGATCGACGTGCGCACCTATCCGGCGGGCGCGGAAGAGACCGAGGCGCCGATCCGGCTGGCCTTCTCGCGCATCGCGGCCCATGTCGACGGGTGCGGCCAGTGGCCCGCCGAGGACCAGACCTTCTGGATGAAGACGGAGAACCGCAGCTACTACAATTTCGGCTGCGCCAGCCAGCAGAACCTCGCCGCGACCACGGCCAATCCGCTCGACCTGCTCTATCCCCGCGGCATGACGCCCGCCGATGCCACGCGGCGTATGACCGTGCTCGGCAAGTTCCAGGAAGGGAAGAACCCGTCCGGCGAATACAAGGGTCTCGACGACGTCAATCTGGTGTCCGGCATCGGAGGGACGAACTGATGATCAGCCTCGCCGCCGAGAGGGAGAGCGCCGGGGAAGCGCTCGCGGCCGAGACGACCCCGCTCGCCGATGTGCGGCCGCTGCCGCGCATCTCCATCCAGGCCTTCTGCGAATCCGCCGATCTCGCGGCGGTCATGGAGCTCGCCGCCGCCGACCGGCGCATGGCGCGCACGCATGTGAAGGTGCAGATGGGCGGCCTCGCGGCGGCCGGCGAGTTCTATCGCCAGGCGCCGACGCCCAATCTCATCATCGTGGAGTCGCGCCAGTCCGGCGAGCGCCTCATCGCAGAACTCGACCATCTCGCCGAGGTGGTCGATGCCGGCACCAAGGTCGTCGTCATCGGCCATGCCAACGACGTCGATCTCTACCGGCGGCTGATCCGCCGCGGCGTCAGCGAATATCTCGTCGTGCCGGTCGACATGGCCCGCGTCATCAAGAGCATCGCCGACCTCTATCTCGACAGCGCCAAGGCGCCGCTCGGCCGCTCGATCGCCTTTGTCGGCGCCAAGGGCGGCTCCGGCTCGTCGATGATCGCCCACAATGTCGGTTTCGCGATCGCGCGCGGCTTCCAGAGCAATGTCGTGATCGCCGATCTCGACATCGCCTTCGGCACCGCGGGCCTCGACTTCAACCAGGACCCGGCGCAGGGCATCGCCGATGCGCTGAACGCGCCGGAGCGGCTCGACGATACCTTCCTCGACCGCCTCTTCGCGCGCTGCACCGACAATCTCTCGCTGCTCGCCGCGCCGGCCTCGCTCGACCGCACCTGCGACTATGGCGAGACCGTTTTCGAGAGCATCGTCGAGGTGGCGCAGAGCAATGTGCCGGCGCTGGTGCTCGACCTGCCGCATGTCTGGACCGGCTGGGCGCGGCGCACGCTGATCGCCGCCGACGAGATCGTGCTGACCGCCGAGCCCGATCTGGCGAGCCTCCGCAATGCCAAGAACCTCATGGATCTGCTGCGCCAGCAGCGCCGCAGCGACGCGCCGCCGCGGCTGGTCATCAACAAGCAGGGCATGCCGAAGCGGCCCGAGATCAAGGTGGTCGATTTCGCCGCCGCGCTCGGCGTCGAGCCGGTCGCGGTCATCCCCTTCGAGCCGCAGCTCTTCGGTACCGCCGCGAACAACGGCCAGATGATCGCCGAGACAGAGCCGAAGCACGCGGTCGCCGCGACCTTCGACCAGATCGCCCAGATCGTCACCGGCCGGGCCGAGGTGAAGCAGAAGAAGGCGAGCGCGCTCGCGCCGCTGCTCGCCAGGCTGCGCGGAAAGAAGAACGGAGCCTGACGTATGTTCGGAAAGCGTGGCGCCACTCCTCTGCCGTCGGCGACCAGACCGGCCAGCGTCGCGCCCGCCCCGGCGCCGGTCGCAGCCCCGGTGCCCGCCGCGTTGCCGGCCTTCGACGAGGGGCTGTCAGCCCGCCGCTCGGAGGAATTCTACGCCCATAAGGCTCAGGTCTTCGCCGCGCTGATCGAATCGATCGATCTCGCGCAGCTCGCCAAGCTCGATCTCGAGGCCGCGCGCGAGGAAATCCGCGACATCGTCAGCGACATCGTCTCGCTGAAGGCGATGGTGATGTCGATCGCCGAGCAGGAGGACCTGCTCGAGGACATCTGCAACGACGTGCTCGGCTATGGTCCGCTCGAGCCGCTGCTGGCGCGCGACGACATCGCCGACATCATGGTGAACGGCGCCGGCCGGACCTATATCGAGGTGCAGGGCCGCGTGCAGCTGACGCCGGTGCGCTTCCGCGACAACACGCAGCTCATGAACATCTGCCAGCGGATCGTGAGCCAGGTCGGCCGCCGCGTCGACGAGGCGAGCCCGATCTGCGACGCCCGCCTTCCGGACGGCAGCCGCGTCAACGTCATCGCGCCGCCGCTCGCCATCGACGGGCCGACCCTCACCATCCGCAAGTTCAAGAAGGACAAGCTGACGCTGCCGCAGCTGGTGCGCTTCGGCACCATCACGCAGGAAGGCGCCACCATCCTCGAGGTGATCGGCCGCTCGCGCTGCAACGTGCTCATCTCCGGCGGCACGGGCTCGGGCAAGACGACGCTGCTCAACTGCCTCACCGCCGCGATCGAGCCGACCGAGCGCATCATCACCTGCGAGGACGCGGCGGAACTGCAGCTCCAGCAGCCGCATGTCGTCCGCCTCGAGACCCGCCCGCCCAATCTGGAAGGCGAGGGCGAGATCACCATGCGCGATCTCGTGAAGAACTGCCTGCGCATGCGTCCCGAGCGGATCATCGTGGGCGAGGTGCGCGGACCGGAGGCCTTCGACCTCCTTCAGGCGATGAACACCGGCCATGACGGCTCAATGGGCACGCTGCACGCCAACAGCCCGCGCGAGGCCATGTCGCGCCTCGAATCCATGATCACCATGGGCGGCTTCAGCCTGCCCTCGCGCACGCTGCGCGAGATGATCGTCAATTCGATCGACGTCATCGTCCAGGTCATGCGCCTGCGCGACGGCTCGCGCCGCATCACCCACATCACCGAGGTGATCGGCCTCGAAGGCGACGTGATCACGACGCAGGACGTGTTCCTTTACGACATCATCGGCGAGGACCAGAACGGCCGCATCATCGGCCGCCATCGCTCGACCGGCATCGGACGCCCGAAATTCTGGGAGCGCGCGCGCTACTTCAACGAGGAGAACCGGCTCGCCGCCGCGCTCGACGCGGCCGAGACGACCGAGGAAGCGCGGGGGGCGGCGTGAGATCATGCTGGGCGCGAACGCGATCGTCCTCGCCATCTCCGTCCTGACCATGCTCAGCGTCGGCGGCTTCGCCTATGCGATGCTGGCGACCCGCATCCGCGACGAGGGCCAGATCGAGAGCCGCGTCGCCGGCGTCCGGGCGAAATCGGCCGCCTCGGCCCCCGCCAACCGCGTCAGCGACGCGATGCGGCGGCGCAAGTCCATCCAGGACACGCTGAAGGAGATCGAGGACAACCAGAAGGCCAAGGCGAAGCGCAACAATTCGCCGCCGCTGATGCTGAAGCTCCAGCAGGCCGGGCTCGACTGGTCGCGCCGCACCTTCATCCTGATCTCGCTTGCCGCCGGCCTCGTCTTCGGCCTCGCGGCGCTCGTCGCCGGACTGCCGCTCTATGCCGTCGCCGCCGCGGCGATCGGCGCCGGGCTGGGCCTGCCGCGCTGGATCGTCGGCTTCATGCGCAAGCGGCGCTTCAAGATGTTCCTCGACGAGTTCCCGAACGCCGTCGACGTCCTCGTGCGCGGCATCAAGTCGGGCCTGCCGATCAACGACTGCCTGCAGATCATCTCGCGCGAGGCCAAGGAGCCGGTGCGCAGCGAGTTTCGCCTCATCGTCGACGAGCAGCATGCGCTCGGCCTGCCGCTTGCCGAGGCGGTGGCGCGCCTGCCCGACCGCGTTCCGGTCACCGAGGCCAATTTCTTCGCCATCGTCATCGCCATCCAGCAGCGGGCGGGTGGCAATCTCTCCGAGGCGCTCGGCAATCTGTCGCGCGTGCTGCGCGAGCGCGCCAAGATGAAGGGCAAGATCAAGGCGATGAGCATGGAGGCCAAGGCCTCGGCCTGGATCATCGGCTCGCTGCCCGTCCTGGTGATGGCCATTACCACCCTGACGAGCCCGAAATACATCATGCTGCTCTTCCAGAACCCGATCGGCAACGTGATCCTTGGCGTCTCGGCGGTGTGGATGTTCATCGGCATCATGGTGATGCGCAAGATGATCGATTTCAAATACTAGGGGGCGCCGCGCGCCATGCTGCGAGACATCGTCCAGACGCTGACCGACCCCCCGGTCCTGATCGCCGCCTTCTCGGCGGTGACGGTCGCGGCGACCGTGATCGGCCTCTCCATGCCGCTGCTCGATCGCGACCGCCTGCCGGCGCGGATGAAGACCGTCGCCGTCGAGCGCGAGCGAATCCGCGCCCGCGAGCGGGCCAAGCTGGAGCGGAGCCGCGTCTCGCTGCGCACCGAGCCGCGCGCCTATATGCGCAGCATCGTCGAGCGCTTCAATCTGCGCGAGGCGCTGGTCGACGAGGCGACGATCAACCGCCTGCGCATGGCCGGCTTCCGCGGCCAGGCGCCGCTGACGGCCTTCCTCTTCGCCCGCTTCGTGTTGCCCTTCCTGCTCTTCGCGGCGGCGATCGTCTATTTCTTCTTCATCTCGAAGATGACCCAGCCGGGCGTCGTGAAGGTCTGCTTCGCGCTGCTCGCGGCTGGCGCCGGCTTCTACCTGCCGGTCGTGTTCGTCTCCAACCGCGTGCAGAAGCGGCAGCAGTCGATCAAGCAGGCCTGGCCGGATGCGCTCGACCTCATCCTGATCTGCGTCGAGTCCGGCATGTCGGTCGAAGCCGCGTTCCGCAAGGTGGCCGAGGAGATCGGCGCGCAGTCGACCGAGCTCGCCGAGGAGCTGATGCTCACCACGGCGGAGCTCTCCTATCTGCCCGACCGTCGCCAGGCCTATGAGAACCTCGCCAACCGGACCGGGCTCGACATGGTCAAGGGCGTCGTCATGGCCCTCAACCAGTCGGAGCGCTACGGCACGCCGCTCGGCCAGTCGCTGCGCGTCCTCGCGCAGGAGAGCCGCGACCAGCGCATGAACGACGCCGAGAAGAAGGCCGCCGCGCTGCCGCCGAAGCTGACCGTGCCGATGATCGTCTTCTTCCTGCCGGTCCTCTTCGCCGTCATCGCCGGCCCGGCCGCCATCCAGGTGATGCAGGCGCGTCACTGAGGCGGCCGCCGGCCCGCGCGGCCTCCGCATCCAGGCATGAAAAACCCCGGAGCGGCGCCGACCCGGGGGTTCTTGTGCTTCGAAGGTCCTGATCGTGCGCCGTCTCAGCCGGAGGGGAGGGGCGGCATCGCCTGCGCCTGTGCCGGCGCCGATTTCGCCTTGGCGGTCTTGTTTGCGGCGGTGCGGGTGCGGCTCGCCAGCATCGCCTGAAGATAGGCGACGTTCTCTTCCGCCTGCTGCGGCGAGAGCTCGGCGCGGGCGATCTGCTGCGCCTCCTGGAAGCGACCCTGAAGTCCGACCACCAGCGCGAGATTCTGGCGCACGCGACTGTCGGCGCCCGGCTGGACCACGGCGATCCGCAGGACCTGCTCGGCCTGCGGAAGCTGGTCGGTCAGCACATAGGACATGCCGAGATTGGAGAGCACCATCGGATCGTTCGGCTTCAGCGCAAGCGCCTTCTGGTAGAGCTGGCGCGCGGCGTCGGCCTGGCCGAGCTGGTCGAGGATCGTGCCTTCCGCCGAAAGCAGCCGCCAGTCGGGCTGGTCCGGCGTCTGGGCGCGGCGCACCGCGTCGAGCGCCTGCTCGAGCTGGCCGTTGGCGGCGAGCGCCTTGCCATAGGCGGCGAGGATCTGGCGATCACGCGGGAAGCGGATCGCCGCCTTCTGCAGCACCGCGACGGCCTGGTCGCTGTTGCCGGTGCGCAGCAGCGCCGCGGCGAAGTTGAGCGCGTTCTCCTTCGAGGCCGGATCGCGCGCATAGCGGCTGTTCCAGTAGCTCTCCTGCTGCTGGAAGTCGGCGCTGGTCATCGGCTTGCCGACCGAGCCGGTCGTGCCGCGATCGACGCCGCCCGAACTCGTCGTGCAGCCGGCCAGCGCCAGCTGCGCCGCGATGAGCGCGCCGGCGACCGGAAGCAGTCCACGGGCGAAGCGCCGGCGGTCAGGACGTTCGAGAGGGACGGAAGCAAGCGGCATGGCGTGACCCGGAGGGAGACGAAATGAGGCGTCAGTGGCCCTTGCGCGAGCAATAATTGGTTAACCCTAACGCAGGGTTAATGCGACGCTCCGCGCGGCCTTACCCCGGCCGCGGGCATTGCCCCCGAAAGGGCAGCGGTCCATGATCGCCGCCCGTCCCGCATCCATGATCTCCAGGACTATTCCCTTGAGCGACAGCCTGATCGAACGTTCCGACGCGTCCATTCCCGTCCATGCCGTGGCGGCGGATGATCTCGAGTCGGTTCTGGCCACTCTCTCCGACGTCGAGGCCGGCTGGGCGCGCGCGACGGGCTTCGACGCCGCGATGGGCGCCGTCACCATCATCGCCGATGCCTCGGGCAAGGTCGGCCGGGTTCTGTTCGGCCTCGGCCGCCAGGACGCCTGGCGCCGCAGCCCGCTCGTCACCGGCAAGCTGCCGGCCATCCTGCCGGCCGGCGACTACGAGTTCGTGACCGACCTGCCCGACCCCGGTCTCGGCGCGCTCGGCTGGGCGCTCGGCAACTATTCCTTCTCGCGCTACAAGTCGGCCCGGCAGCCGGCGCCCCGCCTCGTCGTGCCGAAGGGCGTGGCGATCGGCGAAGCGCGCAGCCTCGCCCGCGCCGTCACACTGGTGCGCGATCTCGTCAACACGCCGGCCAACGATCTCGGCCCCGCCGATCTCGCGCTGCAGGTGCACGCGCTCGGCGAGCGCCACGGCGCCAGGGTCACGGAGACGGTCGGGCCAGCACTCCTCGCCGCCAACCTGCCGCTGATCCATGCCGTCGGCCGCGCCGCGGCGGAGGATCGCCAGCCGCGTCTGGTCGACCTCGTCTGGGGTGATCCCGACCATCCAAAGGTGACGCTGGTCGGCAAGGGCGTCACCTTCGACACCGGCGGTCTCGACATCAAGCCGTCCAGCAGCATGCTCCTCATGAAGAAGGACATGGGCGGCGCGGCCAACACGCTCGGCCTCGCCCAATTGATCATGGAGGCGAATGTGCCGGTGCGGCTGCGCCTGCTGGTCCCCACGGTTGAGAACTCCATTGCCGGCGGCGCCTTCCGCCCCGGCGATGTGCTGCGGTCGCGCGCCGGCGTCACGGTCGAGATCGGCAACACCGACGCCGAAGGCCGCCTGATCCTCGCCGATGCGCTGGCGCTGGCGGCGGAGGAGACGCCCGATCTCCTCGTCGATCTCGCGACGCTGACCGGCGCCGCGCGTGTGGCGCTCGGGCCGGATATCCCGCCTTTCTACACCCATGACGACGGCCTCGCGGCCGATCTCGCGCGCCATGCCGAGCAGGTCGGGGATCCCTTGTGGCGGCTGCCGCTCTGGCAGCCCTATGAACAGATGATCGATTCGCGCATCGCCGACATCAACAATGCCGGGCAGGGCGGTTTCGCCGGGTCGATCACGGCGGCGCTGTTCCTCGCCCGCTTCGTGCCGAAGACGGTACCGTGGGTCCATGCCGACATCTATGCCTGGAACCCGTCCTCGCGTCCCGGTCGGCCGGAGGGCGGCGAGGCGCAGGCGATGCGGGCGCTGTTCGCGCTGATCGCCGCGCGCTACGGCGGCTGAGGCGCGTTCGATCCACCCGGCGTCATTGCCTCGCTCGTCATGGCCGCGCTCGTCGCGGCCATCCACGTCTTGCCGGCTCATTTCGGCTCAAGGCAAGCCTTCGCGGGCGAAGCCGGGCCGACTGGGGGGTGATCAGGGCTTGCGCGGCGATGCAGCAAGCGACTAAATAGTTCGGTTCCGAAACGATCGGCCGCGGAGCGCCCGGCATGCCTGTCAGTCTGCGCCCTTCGCAGGCCCTTCGCCTCTGGCACGACGTGACCTTCGATCTGGTCCGCGACGGGGAGCATGATCTCTCGGCGCGCCAGATGGCGGTCCTGCTCACCGTCTATCTCGAGATGCCGCCGCATACGGTGCGCGGCCTCGCCGCCAAGCTCGGCGTCACCAAGCCGGCCATCACCCGCGCGCTCGACACGATGGGCCGGCTTGGCCTCGTGACGCGCCATCGCGATCCGGCCGATCGCCGCAATGTCGTCGTCCAGCGTACGGTGGGCGGCGCACTGGCCGTCGAGCGGCTCGGCGACCTCATCATCGCCCGCCACGGGGACCTGCCGCCATGACCGAAGCTTCGTCCGTTCTCGACCGGCGGCTCAACGCCTTCCGCCCCGACCTCGCCGATCGCCGCCTTGAGGGACAGGTCACGGCGGAGCGTTTCGTCGAGGGCACGCTGCGCCGGGTCACTGCGGCCTCGACGCCGATCCGCCGCGCGCCGCGCCCTGACGGGGCGATCGACAGCGAGGCGCTGCAGGGCGAGGTGCTGCGCGTCTTCGAGGAGACGATGGAGGGCTGGGCCTTCGTCCAGCTCGAGACCGACCGCTATGTCGGCTATGTCGCGGCCGATGCGCTCGGGCCGCTCGATCCGCTGCCGACCCACCGCGTCACGGCGCTGAGGACCTTCGTCTATCCGGAGGCCGATCTCCGCAAGCCCCCGCTCGGCGCGCTCTCCTTCGGCGCGAAGCTCGCGCTCGGCGGCGTCGCGGTGACGCGCGGCACGCCTTATCTGCTGCTCGCAAACGGCGCCGGCGCGGTGGTGGAAACCCATGTCGCGCCGCTCGACGCGCCATGGGCGCTCGATTTCGTCGCGGTGGCCGAGCGCTTCCTGGAGACGCCCTATCTCTGGGGCGGGCGCACGAGCCTCGGGCTCGACTGCTCGGCGCTGGTGCAGCTCTCGCTCGCCGCCGCCGGCATCGATGCGCCGCGCGATTCCGACCTGCAGGCGGCGATGCTCGGCGAAGCCCTGCCCGACGGCCTCGCGGGGACGCGCGAGCGCGGCGACCTCGTCTTCTGGCCCGGCCATGTCGGCATCCTCGCCGATCCCGAGACGCTGCTTCACGCCAGCGGCTACCAGATGGAGGTCGTCGCCGAACCGCTCGACGAAGCGGTCGCCCGGATCGCGATCACCGCCGGCCCCCCGACCGCGGTGCGCCGCATCCGCTTCGAGGCATGAAACCGCGCATCGAGATCGTCGAGCCGCAGGCTGGCTGGCCGGATGCCTTCGCCGCGCTGAAGGCAGCGATCCTCATCGCCATTCCGCCGCCGCACGCCATCCACCATATCGGTTCGACAGCGGTGCCCCGCCTGCCGGCGAAGGATGTCATCGATATCCAGATCACGGTGACGGATCTTGCGGCTTTCGACGACAGCGGCCTCGTGGCACGCGGTTTCGTCGCGCGGCTTGGTCTCGTCGACCATGCGCCGCCCGGCCGCGATCTCGCCGGAGCCGAACGCCTGAAGCGCTTCTACAAGGCACCGGGCCGCCCGGCCAACATCCATGTCCGCGAACTCGGCCGATACAACCAGCGCTTCGCCCTGTTGTGCCGGGATTTCCTCAGGACGCATCCGGTCGCGACCGCCGCCTATGCGCTCATCAAGCAGCGCCTGGCCGCCCGCTTCCCGGACGATGACGACGCCTATTACGACATCAAGGATCCGGTCTTCGACATCATCATCGACGGCGCCGAAGAATGGGCGCTGCGGACCGGTTGGCGCCTGCCCGAGGGAGACTGACTAATAGCCGCGCTCGACGTCCACGAGGTTTTCGAGCGGCTTTCCGGCCTCGAAGTCCTCGATGGCGCGCTGGATGCCGGCGGCTAGAACGTCCGCGTCGCTGGTCGCGGCGACATGCGGCGTGATCACGATGTTGCGGCGCGACCAGAGCGGGCTCGTCGCGGGCAGCGGCTCCTGTTCGAAGACGTCGAGGCTGGCGCCGATCAGCGTGCCGGCGTCGATCGCCGCGAGGATATCGGCCTCGACCTGCAATCCGCCGCGGCCGCCATTGATCAGCACCGGCCCGCCGAGTGCCCCGTCGCGGGCAAGGCCGGCCAGCAGCTTCGCGTCGATGATGCCCCGCGTCGCATCCGTCAGCGGCAGCAGGACGACGAGGATGTCGGTCCGTGCGAGGAAGGCGGGCAGCGTGTCGGCGCCTGCGAAGGTTGAGATGCCCGGCAGCGTCTTCGGCGTGCGGCTCCAGCCCGCGACCTCGAAACCGAGGCTGGCGAGCACCTTCGCAGAAGCCTGGCCGAGTTCGCCGAGCCCCATGATGCCGACACGGACGGCGCTCGCCGGCGGTTGCGGCAGTTCGCGCCAGACGCGGTCCTGCTGCTGGCCGAGATAGGCGAGTTGGCGGCGGTGATGCAGCAAGACCTGCAGCACGACCCACTCCGTCATGCGCATGGTGAGGTCGGGATCGACGACGCGCACGATCGGCAAGTCGGGCAGTTCGGCCTTGCCGACGATATGGTCCACGCCCGCGCCGAGCGAGAAGATCGCGGCGAGGTTGGGGAGATCGGCGAAGACGGCGCTGGAGGCGCCCCAGGCGAGGACGTAGCGGATCGCGGCGGGATCGCCGACATCCGGCCAGATCGCGACCGGTCGCCCGGCGGCGCGGAAGGGCGCGGCCCAGGGCTCCGGGTCCCAGTGGCCGCAGGCGACGAGAATGCCGGGCAGCGTCATTGCGAGACGACGCCCTCCGGCGCGGTCTCGACGGCGAAGGCCGCCGCCATCAGCGCCCGGGTGTAGTCGTTGGCCGGCGCCGCGAAGACCTGCTCGGCCGGTCCGTATTCGACCATCTTGCCGCCGCGCATGACCACGAGGTCGTTGGCGAGCGCGCGCACCACCTTGAGGTCGTGGCTGATGAAGAGATAGGCGAGGCCGCGGCGCTCCTGCAGGTCGCGCAGCAGATCGACCACCTGCGCCTGCACCGACATGTCGAGAGCCGAGGTGGGTTCGTCCAGCATCACGAAGTCCGGCTCCAGCACCATGGCGCGGGCGATCGAGATGCGCTGGCGCTGGCCACCGGAGAACTCGTGCGGATAGCGGTGGCGGCTGGCCGGATCGAGGCCGACCTCCTCCAGCGCCTTCGCCACCTTCACCTCGCGATCGCGGGGCGAGAGATCGGGCTGATGCACCTTGAGCCCCTCGGCGACGATCTCGCTCACCGACATGCGCGGGCTCAGCGAGCCGAACGGATCCTGGAAGACGACCTGCATGTGGCGGCGCAGCGGCCGCATCTCGGAGAAGCCGCGCCCGTCGATCCGTGCGCCCTTGAAGCGGATCGGCCCCTTGGACGAAATGAGCCGCATGAGCGCGAGGCCGAGCGTCGTCTTGCCCGATCCCGATTCGCCGACGACGCCGAGCGTCTGGCCGCGCCGCACGCTGATGTCGATGCCGTCGACGGCCTTCACATAGTCGACCGTGCGGCGGAAGAGCCCGGCTTTGATCGGGAACCAGACCTTGAGGTCGTCCGTCGCCACGATCTCCGCTGCCGACGCATCCGCCGGGCGCGGCCGGCCGCGCGGCTCGGCCGCCAGCAGGTGGCGGGTATATTCGTGCTGCGGGTCGGCGAAGACCTCGCGGGTGGGACCGGTCTCGACGATATGGCCCTTCGTCATCACGCAGACGCGGTCGGCGATCTTGCGCACGATGCCGAGGTCGTGGGTGATGAAGAGCAGCGCCATGCCGCGCCGCTCCTGGATGTCCTTGAGCAGCTTCAGGATCTGCGCCTGGACGGTGACGTCGAGCGCCGTGGTCGGCTCGTCGGCGATCAGGAGTTCCGGCTCGTTGGCGAGCGCCATGGCGATCATCACGCGCTGGCGCTGGCCGCCGGAAAGCTGATGCGGATAGGAATCGAGCCGTTTCGCGGCATCGCGGATGCCGACTTCCTCGAGCAGTTCGAGGATGCGCCGGCGCGCGGCCTTGCCGCTGATGCCCTGATGGATGAGCAGCACCTCGCCGATCTGCCGCTCGATCGTGTGGAGCGGATTGAGCGAGCTCATCGGCTCCTGGAAGATCATCGTGACCTTGTTGCCGCGTACGCTGCGCAGCGTCTTCTCGTCGGCGGAGAGCAGGTCGACGCCGTTGAAGAGGATGCGGCCGGTCGGGTGCTCGGCCGGCGGATAGGGCAGCAGCTTCAGGATCGAGAGCGCCGTCACCGACTTGCCGGAGCCCGATTCGCCGACCAGCGCCACCGTCTCGCGCGGGCGGATCGCGAAGGAAATCCGGTCGACCGCGACGCTGTGCGTCGCGCCCTGGACGAAATGGACGGAGAGGTCCTGAACCTCGAGCAGCGGCGCGTCGGGCGACACGGGGGAGGGCGTCGTCGGGGCTTGCGTCATCAGCCGATCGACTTTCTGGGATCGAAGGCATCGCGCACGCCCTCGCCGATGAAGACGAGCAGCGACAGCGCCAGCGAGATGATCACGAAGGCGGTGAAGCCGAGCCAGGGCGCCTGCAGGTTGTTCTTCGCCTGGCTGACGAGCTCGCCGAGCGAGGGCGAGCCCGGCGGCAGGCCGAGGCCGAGGAAATCGAGCGAGGTCAGCGTCACGATCGAGCCGGAGAGGATGAAGGGCATGAAGGTCAGCGTCGCCACCATGGCGTTGGGCAGCACATGGCGGACGATGATCGTCCGGTCGGCGACCCCGAGCGCCCGCGCCGCGCGGACATATTCGAAATTCCGCGCTCTCAGGAATTCGGCGCGCACGAGCCCGACCAGCCGCGTCCATGAGAAGACGAGCAAGATGGCAAGCAGGACCCAGAATCCCGGAACGAGGATCGAGGAGATGATGAGCAGGATGTAGAGCTCGGGCAGCGAGGTCCAGATCTCCAGGAAGCGCTGGAAGATGAGGTCGGTCCAGCCGCCGAAATAGCCCTGCACCGCGCCGGCGGCGATTCCGATCGCCGAGGAGATGAAGGTGAGCAGGAAGCCGAACAGGATCGACAGGCGGAGGCCGTACAGGCTCCGCGCCAGCACGTCGCGGCCCTGGTCGTCAGTGCCCAGCCAGTTGAAATTGCCGAGCGTGCAGTTCGGGTCCTCGACGCCGAGCGGATAGGCCTTGCAGCGCTCCTCCGGCGTCATGCTCCACCAGGGCGGCGCCGGCGCCGGACGGGCGATCTCGTTGTTGACCGTGTCGTAGGAATAGCGGACCGCCGGCCAGACCATCCAGCCATTCGCCTCGATCTCCTCCTGGATGAAGGGATCGCGGAAATTGGTCGTGGCGAGGAAGCCGCCGAACTTCTCCTCCGGATAGTCGGTGATGACCGGGAAGAGCAGCTCGCCCTTGTAGGAGGCGATCAGCGGCCGGTCGTTGGCGATGACGTTGGAGAGCAGCGTCACGACGAAGAGGACGAGGAAGGCCCAGAACGACCAGTAGCCGCGGCGGTTGCCGCGGAAGATCGTGAGGCGGCGGCGGTTGATCGGCGAGAGCGCGAAGCGCCCCGGCACCTCGATCTCGGATCTGGCGAGTGCGGCGTCCGTCATGGTCAGACCTCCCGCTTCTCGAAATCGATGCGTGGATCGACCCAGGTGTAGGCGAGGTCGGAGACGAGGCCGATGACGAGACCGAGCAGGGAGAAGATGTAGAGCGTCGCGAACACGACCGGATAATCGCGGTTGATCACGGATTCGAAGCTGAGCAGGCCGAGCCCGTCGAGCGAGAACAGCGTTTCGATCAGCACCGAGCCCGCGAAGAAGGCGCCGATGAAGGCGCCGGGGAAGCCGGCGATGACGATGAGCATCGCGTTGCGGAACACATGGCCGTAGAGCACGCGGTGCTCGGTGAGGCCCTTGGCCCGCGCGGTGACGACATATTGCTTGCGGATCTCGTCGAGGAACGAGTTCTTGGTGAGCAGCGTGGTGGTCGCGAAGGCCGAGAGCGACATGGCGATGAGCGGCAGCGTGATGTGCCAGAAATAGTCGGCCATCGCGGCGGGGCTCGTCACCCACTCCCAGAAGCCCATGGTGGCGTAGCGGTCAGACCAGAGCCCGCGCAGCGGGAACCAGTCGAAATAGCTGCCGCCGGCGAAGAGCACGATGAGCAGCACGCCGAACAGGAAGCCGGGAATGGCATAGCCGACGATGATGACGCCGGACGTCCAGACGTCGAAGCGCGAGCCGTCGCGCACCGCCTTGGCGATGCCGAGCGGGATCGAGATCACATAGGAGATCAGCGTCATCCAGAGCCCGAGCGAGATCGAGACCGGCAGCTTTTCCTTGATCAGGTCGATGACGCTGACGTCGCGGAAATAGCTCTGGCCGAAATCGAAGCGGGCATAGTTCCACAGCATCAGGCCGAAACGCTCGAGCGGCGGCTTGTCGAAGCCGAACTGCCGTTCGAGCTTGGCGATGAATTCGGGGTCCAGCCCCTGCGCGCCGCGATATTTCGAGTTGATCGGCCCGCCGCGTCCGGTCTGGTCCTGCCCGCCCATGCCGGCGTCGGCGCCGCCGCCGGAAATGCGCTGCGTCGCCGAGACGTCGTTACCCTGCAACTGGGCGATGACGCGCTCGACCGGGCCCCCCGGTGCGAACTGAACGATGATGAAGGTGAGCGCCAGGATGCCGAGCAGCGTCGGGATCATGAGCAGGATACGGCGAAGGATATAGGCGGCCATGGATCGTCCTCAGCCCGCCTTGCCGACCGCGGCGGCACGCGCCGGATCGACCCACCACAGCACTTCCGGCGAAAACCCGTAGGGCGGCTTCTCCTCCGGCCAGCCGAACATGTCCCATGCGGCGACGCGGTGCGCCTCGGTATGCCAGGCGGGAATCCAGATTTCCAGCGAGCGCAGCACGCGGTCGAGCGCGCGCAGATGCGTGACGAGCTCGGCCCGGCTCGTGACCGTGCCGGTCGAGGCAATCAGCGCATCGACGACCGGATCCTTCACGCCCGCGAGATTGGAGCCGTTCCGCACATCCGCCGCCGCCGAGCCGAATTGCTGCGCGATGCCGTCGATCGGCGTCGCGTCGAAGGAGATGCGCTTGGCGATGACGTCGAAATCGAAATCGCCCTGCCGGCGCTGATATTGCGGCGCGTCGACCCGGCGCAGCGAGGCGGCGACGCCGATCGCCTTCAGATTGGCGATATAGGGGAGCAGCACGCGCTCGAAGGCCTCGTTCTCGATGAGGAACTCGACCGCGAGCGGCTTGCCGGAGGCGTCGAGGAAGGCGCCCCCCTTGAGCGTCCATCCCGCCTCGACCAGCAGCGCCTGCGCCGCCCGCATCAGCTTGCGATCGCGGCCGCTGCCGTCGGCGGTCGGCGGGCTGACCGGCGGGCCGTCGAGGACGCCCGGCTGAAGCTTGTCGGCGAAGGGTGCCAGAAGCGCGCGCTCGGCTGCGTCGGGCGGGTCGATGGCGGCGAAATCGGAAGTTTCGAAGAAGGAGCTGGACCGCGCGTAGAGCCCATAGAAGAGGTTCTTGTTGGTCCAGGTGAAGTCGAACGCCATGCCGATCGCGCGGCGTGTCCTCGGATCGGCGAACTGGGCGCGGCGGAGGTTGAAGAACCAGCCATACATGTCGGCCCGCTTTTCCGACGGGAATTCGGGCCGCTTCACGCGGCCGTCGCGGACCGCGGGAAAATCGTAGCGCGTCGCCCAGTTCTTCGACGAGAATTCCTCGCGCCAGGTGATGTCGCCCTTGGCGAAGGCCTCGAACTCGGCATTCTCGTCGCTGTAGAACTCGACGCGGATGCGGTCGAAATTGTGCATGCCGACCGCGACGGGGAGGTCCTTGGCCCAATAGTCGGCAACGCGCTCATAGGTGATGAAGCGGCCGGGATTGACGCTGCCGACGCGGTAGGGTCCGGAGCCGAGCGGCGGCTGCAGGCTGCCCGCCTCGAAATCCTTGCCGGCATAGAAGGCCTTGGAGAAGATCGGCAGGTTGGCGGCGACGACGAGCGGCGTCTTGGCGTTCTGCTTGCCCGAGAAGGTCACGATCACCCGGTGGTCGCCGTCGGCGGCGACGGAAGCCATGTCGCGGATCGATTCGGTGATGTCGGGATGGCCCTTGGCCTTCAGCGTCTCCAGCGAGAACACGACATCGGCCGCGGTGAGTGGCGTGCCGTCGTTGAAGCGCGCCTCGGGGCGCAGGTCGAAAGTGTAGACATTGCCGTCAGGCGAGATCGAGACGCTCTTCGCCACGAGGCCATAGACCGAATCCGGCTCGTCGAGCGCCGAGACCATCAGCGTGTCGAACAGAAGCTCGACGCGCGGCGGCGCGTTGCCCCGGAAGGTATAGCCGTTCAGCGTGTCGAAGGTGTTCGGCGCCTGATTGTAGTACCAGTTCGGCGCCGAGAAGACGAAGCTGCCGCCTTTCGGCGCCGCCGCGTTCACATAGCCGAAATGCTGGAAATCGGCCGGATTGGCGAGTTCGCCGAACACTGAGAGGCCGTGCAGGCCCGCCCGCGCGGCCGGCTCGGCGGCGCTCGCCCTGCCGAGGCCGATCGGTGGCAGAAGGGCGGCGAGACTGCCGGCAAGGACGGTCCGGCGCGACGGCCCCGTTCCGCTCAAGGCGTCGCCCTCTTGGCCAGCGCCTGTTCCTTGGCCGGATCGATCCACCACGAGTTCACGTCGATGCCGACATAGTCGGGCTGCTTCTCGGGAATGCCGAACTTGTTCCAGTAGGCGACGTTGATCACGTCGTTATACCACTGCGGCACCATGTAGTAGTTCCACAGCAGCGCCCGGTCGAGCGCATGAGTCGCCGCGACGAGGTCGTCGCGATTGGTCGCGAAGACGACGCGATCGACGAGTGTGTCGATCGCCGGGTTCTTGATGCCGATCAGGTTGCGGCTGCCGGGGAGGTCGGCCGCGGCCGACGACCACATCTCGCGCTGCTCGTTGCCGGGCGACTGCGACTGCGCGATCACCGTCGAGATCACGTCGAAGTCGAAATGGTCGACGCGGCTCTGATACTGCGCCGGATCGACGATCCGGAGCGTGGCGTCGATGCCGATCCGCCGCAGATTCTGGAGATAGGGCGACACCACTCGCTCGAAGGAGGGATCGGTCTCGAGGAACTCGATCTTGAAGGGCTCGCCGGTCTTGGCGTTGACGAGCTTGTTGCCCTTCAGCACCCAGCCTGCCTCCTGCATCAGCTCGACTGCCTTGCGCAGGCTGTCGCGGAAGGCCTGCGGCGTGTCGTTGGCCGGAAGATGGAAGGGCTGCGTGAAGAGTTCCGGCGGCAGCTGGTCCTTCACCGAGTTGAGAATCTCCAGCTCCTTCCCCTCGGGCACGCCGCTCGAGGCGAGGTCGATCCCGGAGAAATAGCTCTCGATCCGCTTGTACTTGTTGAAGAACAGCGTCCGGTTCATCGTCGGGAAATCGAAGGCGTAGTTGAGCGCCTGCCGGACGCGGATGTCCTTGAACTTCTCGCGCCGCTGATTGAGGACGTAGCCCTGCATGCGGCCGGCCGAATGGACCGGGAACGAGGTCTTGATCACCTGGCCGTTCTTCACGGCGGGGAAATCATACTCCGTCTCCCAGCGGCCGATGCGGTTCTCGAGGCGATAGTCGTCGAGGCCGCCCTTCTTGAAGGCTTCCCAGGTCGCGGTCGGGTCGCGGAAATAGTCGATCTTCTGGCGGTCGAAATTCTCGCGTCCGACCTTGGTCGGCAGGTCCTTGCCCCAATAGTCGGGCACGCGCTCCCAGATGATCTGCCGGCCGGGCTGGAACGAGGCGATCTTGTAGGCGCCCGAACCGAGCGGCGGCTCCAGCGTCGACTTGGTGATGTCGCGCGGCTTGCCCGACTTGTCCTTGCCGGTCCACCAGTGCTTCGGCAGGATCGGAAGATCGCCGAGGATGTTGGGCAGCTCGCGATTGCCCGGCTTGTCGAAGGTGAAGGTGACCTCATCGTCGCCGGTCTTCTCGGCCTTGACGATATTCGCGTAATACTTGTTGTAGAGCGGGCTCTGTGCCTTCAGCGTGTCGAACGACCAGACCACGTCGTCGGCCGTGACCGGCTGGCCGTCATGCCAGCGCGCCGCCTTGTTGAGGCGGAACTTGGCAAAGGCGAAATCGTCCGGATAGGCAACCGCTTCGGCGATCAGGCCATAATTCGTGCCCGGCTGGTCGGTCGCCTGGTCCATCAGCGTGTCGTAGAGCAGGCCGCCGCCGAAGGACGCGAAGCCGGCGGCCGGGAGGCCCTGGACGACATAGGGATTGAAGCTGTCAAAGGTTCCGTCGGTGGCGCTGTTCAGCGTGCCGCCCTTCGGCGCGTCCGGATTGACATAGTCGTAGTGCTTGAAGCCTTCCGGATATTTCGGCTCGCCGATCAGCGACGAACTGTGGCGCCAGACGAGGCCTCCAGCCGGCGCGTCCTCGGCAAGCGCCGCCGCGGGCGGCAGCGCGAGACCGGCCGAGAGCACGGCAAGGGCGGCGAGGGCGGCTCTGATCACGGGCGATTCTCCGTTGGGCTCGTCACATTCTTAAGGTCGAATGCCGCGAGGGCAATCGGCGAGCCGTCCTGCTGCCGCGAAAACGCCTCCCCAGCGCAAGAAGCTTGGCGAAATCGGGCATGAAAAAGGCCGGAGCGTCGGCTCCGGCCTTTCCTGTCCGAGATTTAATGTAGGGAGCGGCTCAGTTGGCCGGCGCCGGAGCCGCGGGTGCGGCGGGAGCCGGGGCCGGCTCGGCCGGAGCAGGCGCTGCCGGAGCGGCACCTTCGGCCGGAGCGGCCGGCGCTGCGCCTTCCGCCGGTGCAGCACCCTCGGCGGGAGCAGCAGCCGGAGCGGCCTCCGGCGTCGGCAGCGGCTCGGGCGTCGCGGCGAGCGTGCGCAGATAGGCGATGAGGTCGGCGCGATCCTGCGGCTTGGGCAGGCCGGCGAAGCCCATCGCGGTGCCGGGCATGTCGGCGCTCGGCTTCTTCAGGAAGTGGTAGAGATGCTCGTAGGTCCACTTGTCGCCGGCGGCGTGGGCCTTCTGGAACGTCTCGGAATACTTGAAGCCCTGCATCTCGCCGATCGGACGGCCGACGATGCCATAGAGGTCCGGGCCGACCTTGGTGCCGGCGCCCTCGACGAAGTTGTGGCAGGCGGCGCACTTCTTGGCCACGGTCTCGCCGGTGGCGACATTGGCGCTGGCGAGCAGCACGGCGATCGGCGGATCCTCGGCGGCGGCGGGAGCCGCGCCGCCGGCCGGCGCCTCGTCGGCGACCTCGATCACGAAACCGGGCTTCTCGGGCTCGGCCGGTGCATAGATCGCCTCGGCGACGATACCGAGCGACATCACGACCAGAAGCGTGAACAGGACCGCGCCCAGGATCTTGTTCAGCTCGAAGGAATTCATCGGTCCCGGCCCCAGTCGCATCGATCAAAAAAGGTCATGGCGGTCCGCCCTCGAGGCGAAACCATCGCACGTGGCGCGGAAACTACCTGCTTTCGCACGGACGGCGCAATACGTATGAAGGTCGCGCCGTTGAGACCTTTTGACACCCGAGGGTGAAGGCGAGGGAGACGCTGAGCGCGATGGGCGACAGGAAAGAGGCGCTGGTCATGGTTCCGGCGCGCATGGCGTCGACGCGGCTGCCGGGCAAGCCGCTCGCCGATATCCATGGCGAGCCGATGATCGTGCATGTCTGGCGCCGGGCGAGCGAAGCCGGCATCGGCCCCGTCTTCGTCGCGACGGACGATGCCGATATCGCGGCGGCCGTCCGCCGGGCCGGCGGCGAGGCGGTGATGACGCGCGGCGACCACGAGAACGGTTCCTCGCGCATCCACGAGGCGGTCGGGCTGGTCGATCCAGGCCGTGCCTTCGATCTCGTCGTCAATGTCCAGGGCGACCTGCCGACCGTCGAGCCCGCCTCGGTCGCCGCCGCCTTCGCCCCGCTCGCCGATCCTGACGTCGATATCGGCACCATCGCCGCGATCATCGACAACGAGGCCGACCGGACCAGCGAGAGCGTCGTGAAGATCGTCGGTTCGCCGAAGCGCGTCGGCGGCAGCCACAGCGAGCGGCAGCTGCGCGCGCTCTATTTCACCCGCGCCACGGCGCCGTGGGGGGCGGGGCCGCTTTATCACCATATCGGGCTCTACGCCTATCGCCGCTCCGCGCTCGAACGCTATGTCGCGCTGCCGCCGTCGCCGCTCGAGATCCGCGAACGTCTCGAACAGCTTCGGGCGATCGAGGCGGGCATGCGCATCGATGTCGAGGTCGTTGACGCCGTTCCGCTCGGTGTCGATACTCCGGCCGACCTCGAGCGGGCGCGCAGCCTGCTCGCCGAAAGCCGCTGACCGGACGCGGCGCCCACCTGTCCTGCGCCGCAAAGGCGTTCCTCGGAAGTCTCTCCTCATGAAGAAGATCGTGTTCCAGGGCGAACCTGGCGCCAATTCGCACATCGCCGCGCGCGAGGTCTATCCCGACTACGAGGCCGTGCCGGCGCCGACCTTCGAGGACTGCTTCCAGGCGATGGCGCGCGGCGACGTCGACCTCGCGATGATCCCGATCGAGAATTCGCTCGCCGGGCGCGTCGCCGACATCCACCACCTCCTGCCGGATTCCGGCCTCCACATCATCGGCGAGTTCTTCCTCCCCATCCGCTTCCAGCTGATGGCGCCGCATGGCGCGACGCTGGAGACGATCAAGACCGTCGAGAGTCATGTGCATGCGCTCGGCCAGTGCCGCCGCATCCTGCGCGCGCATGGCTACAAGGCGGTCGTCGCGGGCGACACGGCGGGGGCTGCCCGCATCATCGCCGAATCGGGCGACATCACCCGCGCCGCGCTGGCGCCGCGCTTCGCCGCCGAGATCTACGGCCTCGCCATCCTCGCGGAGAATGTCGAGGACGCCGCGCACAACACGACCCGGTTCGTCATCCTCTCGCGCGAGCCGTCGCGCGCGCCGTCCGGCAACGGGCCGGTGATCACCACCTTCGTGTTCCGCGTCCGCAACATTCCGGCCGCGCTCTACAAGGCGCTCGGCGGCTTCGCCACCAACGGCATCAACATGACCAAGCTGGAGAGCTACCAGCTCGGCGGCCGCTTCACGGCGACGCAGTTCTATGCCGATGTCGAGGGCCATCCCGACGATCGCGGCCTGCATCTCGCGCTGGAGGAGCTGCACTTCTTCTCGGACGAACTGCGCATCCTCGGCGTCTATCCGGCGTCATCCTTCCGCGCAGCCGACCGGGACTAGCGCGGGGCCGGCCGTCTGGATGTCGGAGGTCGCCTGGCTGTTGGGGCCGAGCGCCAGCGCCGGATAGCAGGCGCAGGCCCGCACCCTTCCCCTCGAAAGGGCGAGATTGACCATGCTGTCGAGCCCATAGGGCCGGACGAGGCGATCCGTGCCGACGAGCGGCACGCTGTCGCGCGAGGAAAGCGGCAGGCAGCTTTCGAGGAGGCGCGCCGCGCCCGGGGGCGTCACCACATAGGCGAGCAGGCCCCAGAACTGGATGCAGCGCATCAGGTTCGGCCGCGCGTCGTGCAGCCGCGCATAGGCCTCGAAATAGCCGGGCCGGCGCTTCGCCGTCTCGTCGAATCGCATCGCCGAGACGACGCCGTCCGATCCCTGCAGCGCCACAACCGAATCGGTGTTGTAGCCGAGGGTGATCAGGTCGGCCGCGGCGAGGTGGCGCTCCAGCAGAGGCTTCGCATGGCGCCAGAAGTCGCCGCGCAGGCAGACATCGTCCTCGAGGATGAAGTAGGGCTCGCGCCCCGACGCGCAGTCCCGCCAGAGCGTCGCATGCGACAGCGCGTTGGCCAGCGCGGCCTTGCCGAAATTGCGCTCCCCTTCCGCGAGGAGGCCGCAGGCGACCAGTTTTCCCTCGTCGATCCGGTCGCCGTCGACGGCGGTCATGACGCTGAAGGAAAGCGGCTGGCCGCGATTCCATCGTTGGAATTCGGCGCGCCTGTCCACCCGGCGCGCCAGGCTGATCACCACCGTCTTCACGGTACCCGTCTCCGTCGCGATCCCCCGGCCGCGGTCCGGTCTCGGGATCGATGCTACGAGGGCGACGGCTCGCCGATCACGTCATGAATTGTCGGGATTTTGTATCCGGAGCGCGCCGGGCATTGCCAAAGGTTGCGCCGCCGCGGCGCCGCCTCAGTCGCCCTCGGCCCAGGCCCGGATGAGGGTATGGGCGATGGCCATGCGCGGCGGCGTCGAGAGGCCGTTCGGGTGGTTTCCCTCCAGCATCGACAGCGTCTCGGCGCGGCTGAACCAGCGGCAGTCCTCCAGCTCGTGGGTATCTGGCACGATGTTGGTGGAAATCGCCTCGGCGAAGCAGCCGATCATCAGCGACATCGGGAATGGCCAGGGCTGGCTGGCGTGATAGGCGACGCGGCCGATCTTCACGCCGGATTCCTCGGCGATCTCGCGGCGCACGGCGTCCTCGATCGTCTCGCCGGGCTCGACGAAGCCGGCGAGGCAGGAATAGGTGCCGGGGGCGAAGCGCGCCTGGCGGCCCATCAGGCAGTTGTCCTCGTGGATGGCCAGCATGATCGCCACCGGGTCGGTGCGCGGGAAGAACTGCGCCTCGCAATTGGGACAGTCGCGGCGATAGCCGCCCTGCGCCATGGTCGTGCGCGTGCCGCAGCGGCCGCAGTAGCGGCAGGACCGGTGCCAGTGCAGCAGCGCGCGGGCCTGGGCGAGGGCGCCCAGCGTCTCGGGATCGGCGGTATCGGCGAGAAGATTGCCCGCGGCGCCGTTGATGGCGAGCGTGCGCAGCGACACCGCATGGAAGGCGTCGACGTCGAAGCTCGTCTCGCTGGTGATGGTGGTCGCCAGGCGCGGCGACGAACCGTCCCAGCCGAGCAGGATCACCTCGTCGAGCGCCGCGCCGACCGCCTCCGCCTCGCGGATGGTGAAGAGGGCATTCGCGGCCTCGCCGCTCCGCAGCATCGCCTCGTCGCCCCTGAGCAGGACGATGCGGGCGGTCGGGTCGGCAAGCGCGGCCGAAAGGCTCGCCTCGTTGCGCTGCTCGCTGCGCCGGTCGAGCGTGTTGCCGGAAAAGCCGGTGAGCGTGCTCGGCTCGGGCGACGGCAGGCGTCTGAAGATGGATGGGGTCATGGCGGGAGGGCTTCGGCGCTGTGGTGACGGCCGCGTCGCGGCCGGGAAGGGCTCGTCATTACGCCACAGAAGCGGCAAGCGCGATAGCCGGCGGCATCGCGCGCGAGGAAGGGCTTGCCAATCGGGGCGGAAACGACGATATGTCGCCGCGGGAGGTTGGTGGCGGACGGGCCACTCGCCAATCGGGTCAGGTCCGGAAGGAAGCAGCCCCAACGAGCCAGGCACGGGTCGCGTGCCAGCCTCCTTCCTTCCCCTGCTATTTTCGGCCGCCTGTCGAGCATGCCGCCTGGGCGTGCTAGGCTCCCGCGCGGCTTTGACCGGCTTCGCCGGGTCGCGGCGACGGAACGAGGCATGGTCGGAGGCATGGACGGCAGCGGCATCAGGGACGGCCAGACGGGCGGCGCCTACCGGGTGCTCGCGCGCAAATACCGCCCGCGCAGCTTCGAGGATCTCGTCGGCCAGGAGCCGATGGTCCGCACCCTCACCAACGCCTTTTCGACCGGCCGCATCGCGCAGGCCTATATGCTGACCGGCGTGCGCGGCGTCGGCAAGACGACGACGGCCCGCATCCTCGCCCGCGGCCTCAACTATGCCGTTCCCGGCAAGGTGGACCGGCCGACCATCGACATGCCCGAGCTCGGCATCCACTGCGCCGAGATCATGGAAGGGCGCCATGTCGACGTGATCGAGATGGACGCCGCCTCCAACAACGGCATCGACCATATCCGCGAGATCATCGAGGCGGTGCGCTACAAGCCCGTCTCCGCGCGCTACAAGGTCTATATCCTCGACGAGGTGCACATGCTCTCCGGGGCGGCCTTCAACGGGCTGCTGAAGACGCTCGAGGAGCCGCCGGAACATGTGAAGTTCATCTTCGCGACGACCGAGATCCGCAAGGTTCCGGTGACGGTGCTGTCGCGCTGCCAGCGCTTCGATCTGCGCCGCATCGAGCAGGACCGGCTCGTCGGCCTGCTGCGCTCCATCACCGTGCGCGAGAGCGTGGAGATCGACGACGAGGCGCTCGCCATGATCGCGCGGGCCGCCGAGGGCTCGGCGCGCGATTCGCTGTCGCTGCTCGATCAGGCCATCGCCCATGGCGCGGGGCGGATCGTCGCCGAGGACGTGCGCGGCATGCTCGGCCTCGCCGACCGCAGCCGCGTCATCGATCTCTTCGAGGCACTGATGGCCGGGCGGATCGCCGAGGCGCTGGCGCTTCTCAAGGACCAGTACGACATCGGTGCCGAGCCGGGCGTCGTGCTGCAGGACCTCGCCGCTTTCACCCATCTCGTCACGCGCATCAAGGTCGTGCCCGGCGCCGCCGAGGATGGCGGCATGCCCGAGGCCGAGCGTCGCCGGGCGACCGAGTTCGCCGCCGCGCTGCCGCTGCGCGTCCTGTCGCGCGCCTGGCAGATGTTGCTCAAGGGCATCGAGGAAGTGCAGGGGTCGAGCCGGCCGCTCGCCGCCGCCGACATGGCGCTGATCCGCATCGCCCATGCGAGCGACCTGCCGACGCCGGACGAGGCGTTGCGGCTGCTGAAGGGTGGGGCGACGCCGCTTGCGCCGCCGTCCTCTGCCCCGTCCGCGCCGCCTCCGTCATCCTCTTCCCCGGCCGGCCATCATCCGTCCGCGCCGCGCGCGAGCTTTTCCTCCGGCGGGCCGTCGCTCGTGTCTTCGGGCAGTCCGATGGCGCGCGCCGCCGAACCGCAGATGGCGGCATCCGCGCCGCAGAAGGCAGTGCCGGCGATCCGCTTCCAGCGTTTCGAGGATCTCGTCGCCTTTGTCGGGCAGAAGCGCGACCTGCCGCTCAAGCTTGCGCTGGAGCGCGAGGTGCGCGTGATCCGCTTCGAGCCGGGCCTCCTCGAATTCGAGCCGACCGAGCACGCCTCGCGGACGCTCGCCTCCGATCTGTCGCGGCGGATCACAGAATGGACGGGGGAACGCTTCTCCGTCGTCGTCGGCCGTGGCGCCACCAGCGAGACAATCGCCGAACGGCAGGAAGCCGAGCGGCTGCGCCAGAAGAGCGACGCGAAGGCCGATCCGCTGGTCGCGGCGGTGCTCGCGCGCTTTCCCGGCGCCGAGATCGTCGACGTGCAGATCCGCGGCGAGGAGAGCGCCGAGGCGCCGATCGCGCCGCCGCCTGTCGAGGCCGGCGACGACGCCGCCGAGCAGGCCGACGACTGAACCCATCACGCAAGCCAGGCGAGAGGAACACCCCGATGCGCGACATCATGGGCATGATGAGCAAGGCCAAGGAACTGCAGTCCAAGATGCAGGCCATGCAGGACGAGATCGCCACCCTCGAGGTGAAGGGCAGCGCCGGCGCCGGCCTCGTCACCGTCACCATGACGGCCAAGGGCGACCTGCGGAAGATCGCCATCGATCCGTCGCTGCTGAAGGCCGACGAGGGCGAGATCCTCGAAGACCTCGTCATCGCCGCCCATGCCGACGCGCGCGGCAAGGCCGAGAAGCTGATGGCCGACAAGATGCAGTCGCTGACCGGCGGCCTCGGCCTGCCGCCGGGCCTCAAGCTTCCTTTCTGAGGGCAGCGGGCCCCCTCGTCTTCACCTCTCCCCACTGGAGAGGAGCAAGGAAGCTCGACAGGTGAGCCCCCGCAGTGGGGCCAAGCGCGCCGATCCGGCTTCGGCCGCCCGAGCCGCAGTCAACGCTGAAGCGGAGAGACCATCATGCCGCGCGCCGTCGCCGGTCCCGAGATCGAGAGGCTGATCCAGTTGCTGGCGCGGCTGCCCGGCCTCGGCCCGCGTTCGGCGCGGCGGGCGGCGCTGGCGCTGGTGAAGAAGAAGGACCTGCTGCTCGCCCCGCTCGCGAGCGCGATGACGGTCGCCGCCGAGCGGATCGTCACCTGTTCGGTCTGCGGCAATGTCGACACCGCCGATCCGTGCACGATCTGCACGGATGCCAGCCGGGACGCGCGGACCATCGTCGTCGTCGAGGATGTCGCCGATCTCTGGGCGCTCGAGCGGGCCGGGGCGATCGATGCGCGCTACCATGTGCTCGGCGGCACGCTGTCGCCGCTCGACGGCGTCGGGCCCGACGACCTCACGATCGATGCGCTCGTCGCGCGCTGCGCGGGGGGCGAGGTGTCGGAAGTGATCATAGCCGTCAACGCGACGGTCGACGGGCAGGCGACGGCGCATGTGATCATGGATCGTCTCGCCGGACTTCCGGTCAAGGTCTCGCGCCTCGCCCATGGGGTGCCGGTCGGCGGCGAGCTCGATTATCTCGACGAGGGCACCCTCTCGGCCGCGATCCGCGCCCGCACGCCGCTCTGACCAGGAGGACCAGCCATGATCCCGGACGACATCCTCGCAGAGTCGCATCGCTACTGGTGCGGCCATCTGCCGACGGCGGAGCATTTCCCCGCCGAGAAGGCGGCGATCTGGTTCGAGCGCAGCGAGGCGACCGATACCGAGATCTTCACGCTGTTCGGGCCGTTCCTCGATGCGGTCGCGGCACATGACTGGGTGCTCGCCGATCTCGACCGGACCGAAATCGTCGGCCTCGTGATCATGCTCGACCAGTTCCCGCGCAACATCTTCCGGTCGGACAAGCGGGCCTTCGCCTATGACGCGGCCGCGCGGCGCCATGCCCGCGCGGCGATCGACGCCGGCGTGGGGCGCTTCGCACTCATCGAGCGGGTCTTCCTCTATCTTCCCTTCGAGCACAGCGAGGCGATTGAGGATCAGGACCTTTCGGTCCGCCTTTTCGAGGACCTGCTCGCCGCCGCGCCGGACGAGCAGAAGGAGACCTACAGGGACTATCTCGTCTTCGCCGAGAAGCACCGCGACCTCATCCGCCGCTTCGGCCGCTTCCCGCACCGCAACGACTGGCTCGGCCGGGAGAACACGGCCGAGGAAGCCGCCTTCCTCGCGGAGCATGGGCGCGGTTACTGAGCGGGCCGAGGTCCTCGCAGCGCCGGAACGAGCGCGAACAGGACCTGCCCGAGAAGCCCGAGGGCGCCCGGAGCGGTCAGCCAGCTCGCGGCATAGGCGGCGGGCGGGATTCCGAACGCGGCGGCGAGAGCGAACTCCGCCGCCATCAGCAGAATGAAAGCGACCAGCCCGGCGGCGAGCCGTTCGGCACGGGTCCCGACGGCGAAGCGCCGCATGATCGGCGCCGAGGCTGCGTAGGCGATCGCGAGCATCGGCGGCAGCTCGGCCGCCACGGCCGCGAGCGGGCCGATCCAAGGCGTCAGCCACAGCGTCCGCAGCGTTCCGAACAGGAAGCCCGCGATGAAGACGATCGCGAAATAAGCGGCGCCCGCTGCCGCGATCCGGCCGGTCAACGATTGCGCCCGGCCGGCCACCGTCATTCCCCCGCGAGAAGGTCGCGCTGGGCAGGCAGCGGGGCGTCGTCCTCGGCGAGTTCCAACGCGCCGATGCGCTCGCCGCGGCTCTTCACCTTGCGGGTCGAGACGAGGATGTCCTCGATGTCGCGCGACGCCTGGCCGAAATGCGTCTGCAGCTTGGCCACGCGGTCGTCGAGGCGCCCGACATCCTCGATCAGCTTCATCACCTCGTTCTGGATGAGATGGGCCTGAGCCCGCATGTCGGCATCGCGCAGGATCGACTGGATCACCTGGATCGAGAGCAGCAGCAGCGAGGGCGAGACGATGACGACGCGCAGCCGGTGCGCCTGCTGCACGACATCCTCGAAGCGCTCGTGGATACTGGAAAAGATCGATTCGGAGGGCACGAACATGAAGGCCGTGTCCTGAGTCTCGCCGGGGATCAGGTAGCGCTCGGCGATGTCCTTCAGATGCTTGCCGATATCGCGGCGGAACTGCGCCTCGGCGCCGCGCATGAACTCGCCGCCCTCCGAGGCGCGGATCGCGTTCCAGCCCTCGAGCGGGAATTTCGCGTCGATGACGAGCCGCGGTGCTCCGTTCGGGAACTCCACCACGCAGTCCGGCCGGTTGCCGTTGGAGAGCGTGGCCTGGAAGGCGTAGCGGCCGCGCGGCAGGCCGTCCTGGACGATGGCCTCCATCCGCGCCTGGCCGAAGGCGCCGCGCGTCTGCTTGTTGGCGAGGATCGCCTGCAGGCCGACCACCTGGCTCGACAGTTCGGTGAGGTTCTTCTGCGCGGTGTCGATGACGGCCAGCCGCTCGTTGAGGCGGGAGAGATCGGCATGGGCGCTGCGCGCCTGCTCGGTCATGCTCTGCCCGATGCGGTGGCCGAGCATGTCCATGCGCTCCGAAAGGCCGTGCACGAGGTCGGATTGCCGTCGGGCGAGCAGCTCGGCCATGGCGTTCATGCGCCCGGCCATCTCGCTCTGCATGCGCATCACCTCGGCGAGGCGCTCCTCGGCGGCGTCCTCCGCAAATTCGCCGGCGCGTCGACGTCCTGCGAGGACCGCGATCAGCAGGATGAGGATCAGCAGCGCCGCTCCGGCGAGCGCCGCCTCGAGCAGCGTGACGGGATGGCCGGCGAGATCGAACAGGGCGGTCTGCATCTGTTGAGCCATATCAGATTTTGTTGACGAAACCAGATCAAAACAAGAACATCTGTTGCCGAAAACGGCGGCGAGGCGGGCTTTCCACGATTGACCGGCTTCGGCCGAGCGCCTATTTCAGGCGCCACGCCCGAGGAGTTCCATGGCCAAGCTCGACATCATCACCCTGCCGGATCCCAAGCTGCGTCTCGTGAGCGCGCCCGTCGAACGGATCGACGACGAGATGCGCCGCTTCCTGGACGACATGCTGGAGACGATGTACGAGGCGCCCGGCATCGGGCTCGCCGCCATCCAGGTCGGAGTCCCGCGCCGCATCGTCACGATCGACGTCTCGCCGCGCGAGGAAGGGCAGCCGCGCGCGCCGCTCTTCCTCATCAATCCCGAGATCGTTTCTTCGGTCGATGATCGCTCGACCTATGAGGAAGGCTGCCTCTCGATCCCCGACTACTACGCAGAGGTGGAGCGGCCGGCCGGCGTGAAGCTCCGCTATCTCGATCGCGACGGAAAGCAGCAGGAAATCGACGCCGACGGCCTGCTCGCGACCTGCATCCAGCACGAGGTCGACCACCTCGATGGCAAGCTCTTCATCGACTATCTCTCGCGTCTGAAGCGGGACATGGTGATCCGCAAGTTCACCAAGGCCGCCAAGAGCGGGACCAAGCCCGAATTCAAGCCGCACGCCAGCGAAGAGATGTGAGGCGATGAGCCTCCGCATCGCCTTCATGGGCACGCCGGATTTCGCGGTGCCGACGCTGACGGAGATCGTCGGCCAGGGCCATGAGGTCGTCGCCTGCTACACGCGGGCGCCAAAAGCCGCCGGACGGGGCATGGAGGAGCGGAAGTCGCCGGTCCATCTCGTCGCCGAGCGCTTCGGCATTCCCGTCTTCACGCCGCGCTCGCTGAAGGGCGAGGAGGAGCAGGCGGCGTTCACGGCACTCGATCTGGATGTCGCCGTCGTCGTCGCCTATGGCCTCATCCTGCCGAAGCCGGTGCTCGACGCGCCGCGCGATGGCTGCCTCAATCTGCATGCCTCGCTGCTGCCCCGCTGGCGCGGCGCTGCGCCCATCCATCGCGCGATCATGGCCGGCGACGCCGAGACGGGCGTCATGGTCATGCAGATGGAGGAGGGGCTCGACACCGGTCCGGTGGCCATGGCCGAGCGGATCGCCATTCCCGCCGATGCGACGACCGGCGACCTGCATGACCGCCTCGCCCGGCTCGGTGCCGATCTCATGGTACGGGCGCTGGCGGCGCTGTCCCGCGGCGCGCTGGCGAGCCAGGCTCAGGCGGAATCCGGCGTCACCTATGCGTCGAAGATCGACAAGGGCGAAGCGCGGATCGACTGGTCGCGCGACGCTCGCGCCGTTCACGACCATATCCGCGGCCTGTCGCCTTTTCCGGGCGCCTGGTGCGAGATGGAGCTTTCGGGCAAGACCGAGCGCGTGAAAATCCTTCGCTCGACCGCCGGTGAAGGAAGCGGGCCGCCCGGGACTGTGCTGGATGATCGGCTGACGATCGCCTGCGGCAGCGATGCCGTCCGCCTCGTCGAACTTCAGCGGGCCGGCGGCAAGCCGCTCTCGGCGGAAGCGTTCCTGCGCGGTGCGACGATCGGCGCCGGCGCGCGCCTTTCCTGATGCCTCGCTATCGAATCCTCGTCGAATATGACGGCCGGCCATATGCCGGCTGGCAGCGGCAGGCGAATGCTCCCTCGGTGCAGCAGACGCTCGAGGAGGCGATCCTGCGTTTTTCCGGCGAGGCAGCGGTCACCAAGGGCGCCGGCCGGACGGATTCGGGCGTTCATGCGACCGGCCAGGTCGCACATTTTGACCTTTCCGGCGTCTGGACGGGGCTGCGTATCCGCGACGCGATGAACGCGCAGCTGCGGCCGGCGCCGATCGCCGTCATCGAGGCGGCGCCTGTTCCCGACAGCTTCGATGCGCGTCGTTCGGCGACCAAGCGTCATTATCTCTATCGCGTGCTCGACCGCCGCGCCCCGGCGGCGCTCGACATCGACCGGGTCTGGGACGTACGGCGGCGCCTCGACATCGAGGCGATGCGCGAGGGGGCGAAGCTTCTCCTCGGCAAGCACGACTTCACCACCTTCCGCTCGGCGGACTGCCAGGCGAAGAGCCCGCTCAAGACGCTCGATTCTCTGGAGATCCATCGCGCCGGCGACGAGGTGCTGTTCGAGGTCTCGGCGCGCTCCTTCCTGCACAACCAGGTGCGGTCCATGGTGGGCACGCTGAAGAAGGTGGGCGAAGGGAAATGGCCGCCCTCGGCAGTCGGCGATGTGCTTGAGGCGCGCGACCGCAAGGCCTGCGGGCCGGTGGCCCCGCCCGGCGGGCTCTATCTCGTCCGGGTGGAGTATGGCTTTCTACAGGCCGAAGAGCCGGTCGATGACCTGGCTGAGGACGATGCTTAGCACGAGGTCGGCGGCGATCAGCGCCGCTGCAAATCCCGCGCCCTTTCCCAGCGTCCAGCGGATGATGCGGTAGTTGTAGAAGATGCCGACGCCGAGAATGGCGAGCAGCAACAGCTGCGCCATCTCGATGGCGAGAAACCCGAAGCCGAGCAGCAGCGCGATCGCTGCCAGCGGCACGGAGAGCACCAGCCGCGCCCAGTTGCAGACGACGATATAGGCGACATAGCCGCGCGTGATGCCGAGCTGGCTCGCGAACAGCGCCAGCAGCGCCGGCATCGCCACCCAGTCGACGACGTAGTCCGTCAGCTGCGCGGCGATGAAGGCCGCATCCGAGCCGTTGTCGACGATCGAATCGGCCAGAAGCATGCCGTGCTGCACGGCGGCGTTGATCGCGGCGAAGGGCAGGGCCAGCAGCATTGCGCGGAACGAATGCCAGAAGCCGTCGACGGAGAGATCGAAGGCCGAGAGCGCGTCGCGTCGGCCGAGCAGCAGCTCGACGGCGCCGCGGATCGAACTGCGGGTCGCGGGATCGAGCATCGTGTGCCGTGCCTCAGCCGAACCAGTCGTCGAGGAAGCGTCGGTAGATTGCCGTCAGCGCCACGAGATCTTCGACAGCGGCGCGCTCGTCAACCTGGTGCATGGTTTCGCCCACGAGGCCGAACTCGACGACGGGGCAATAATCCTTGATGAAGCGCGCATCCGAGGTGCCGCCGCTCGTCGAGAGCTCCGGCCGCCGGCCGGTTACGGCCTCGACTGCGTTTGTCAGGCTGTCGATCAGCTCGGCGGAATGGGTCAGGAAGGACTCGCTCGCCCCTTCCATCAGTTCGAGCTCGTAGGCGATCTCGTTCCCCGCCGCCTCGTCGAGGCGCGCCGCCAGCCAGGCTTCCAGCGTCGCCACTGTCCACTGGTCGTTGAATCGGATGTTGAATCGGGCACTGGCCTCGGCCGGGATGACATTCCAGGCGGTATTGTCAACATCGAGGCCGACAAATTCGAGATTGGACGGATCGAAGCGCTCCGAGCCTTCGTCGAGCGCCTCGGCGGTGACCCGGCGGATCAGCTTCGTGAGCTGCGGGATCGGGTTGATGGCGAGATGCGGATAAGCGACATGGCCCTGGCGTCCGAACACCGTGATGCGGCCCGACAGGCTTCCGCGCCGGCCGACCTTGATTGCATCGCCGAGCCGCTTCGGATTGGTCGGCTCGCCAACGATGGCCGCGTCGAAGCGGTGGCCATTCTTCGCCGCCCAGTCGAGCAGCTTCACGGTTCCGTTGACCGAGGGGCCTTCCTCGTCACCGGTGATGAGCAGCGAGATTGTGCCGGACGGCGCGCCACCGCGATCCGCGAGATAGCCGAGCGCCGCGGCGACGAAGGCCGCGATGCCACCCTTCATGTCGACGGCGCCGCGGCCATGAACGAAGCCGTCCGCAATGTCGCCGGCGAAGGGGCCATGCGACCAGCGCGCGGGATCGCCCGGCGGCACGACATCGGTGTGGCCGGCAAAGACGAGGTGCGGTGCGCCGGAGCCGATGGTCGCGAAGAGATTCTCGACATCCGGCGTCCCGGCCTCGCGAAAGACGGGGCGGCTCACCATGAAGCCGGCCGGCGCGAGCACGGATTCGAGAAGCGCGAGGGCGCCGCCCTCGGCCGGCGTGACGGAAGGACAGCGGATCAGCGCTGAAAGCAGCTGAGCGGGGTCGGCCGGGGTGGCGGCGTCTGGTACGGGGGGCATGGTTTCTCGTGCCATGCCGCACCGCGCCGATCAAGGGGAGGGAAGGGCGCGCCGCGATCAGACCGCGACGGAATGACGGCCGCCGCGCCCGAGATAGGCATCGAATTCCGCCGCCACGACACGGGCGAGCGCGTGATGATGGGCGCGGATCTCCAGGCGGCCGCCGTCGAGGCTTACCCAGCCGGCGGCGACGAGCGGGGCGAGGCTGGCTTGTTCCGCGGCGAAGGTCTCTCCGACTGCGCCGTGCCGCTCGGCCAGCGCCGGCAGGTCGACGGCGAAATCACAGAGCAGCCGCTCGATGATCGCGGCGCGCAGCGCGTCGTCGCCCTCGAACGCCTTGCCGCGGGTAATCGGCAGGTTCCCCGCCTCGATCGCTCGCCGCCAGCCATGTTCGTCGGCTGCGTTCTGCGCATAGCCGGCCGGTGTGCGGCCGATCGAGGAGGCGCCAACGCCGACGAGCGTAACCGCCTCGTCGTCGGTATATCCTTGGAAATTCCGGCGGAGTCGACCCTCGCGCGCCGCCGCCGCCAGCGGATCGTCCGGCAGGGCGAAGTGGTCGATGCCGATCTCCTGATAGCCGCCGGCCTCGAGCAGATCGCGCATCAGCGCAGCCTGGCGGAGCCGCGCATCGCCGTTCGGCAGCGTCGCCTCGTCGATCAGCGTCTGGTGGCGCTTCATCCAGGGCACATGCGCATAGCCGAAGCTGGCGAAGCGCGCGGGCCGCAGCCTCAGCATCGCCTCGGCGGTCTCGGCGATGCTGGCTTCGGTCTGCAGCGGCAGGCCGTACATGAGATCGGCGTTGATCGCGGTGATGCCGGCCTCGCGCAAGGCCGAAAAGCTCGCCTCGACCACATCGAGCGGCTGGACGCGGGCGATCGCCTCCTGCACGGCCGGATCGAGCGTCTGGATGCCGAGGCTGGCGCGATTGACGCCGAGCGCCGCCAAGGCCTTTGCGCCCTCCGCCGTCACATGGCGCGGGTCGAGCTCCATCGCGTGCTCGAAATCGTCCGTGAAGCGGAAATAGCCGGCGAGGTCGGCGAGGATCGCCTCCATCGTGCCGGCCGGCAGGATGTTGGGCGTGCCGCCGCCCCAATGGATATGAGAGACCGCGACGTGGCCCAGTCGCGCGGCGACGAGCGCGATCTCGCGCCGGAGCGTCGCGGCATAGGCGATGAGCGGCTCGTCGCGGCGTGCTGCACGGGTCGTGCAGCCGCAATAGGTGCAGATCGAGCGGCAATAGGGAACGTGGATATAGAGCGAGATCGGCGCGTCCGACTGCGCGACCGCCTCGAGCCAAGCGCCATAAGTCTCGCCCGTCACCTGATCGGAGAAATGCGGCGCGGTCGGGTAGGAAGTGTAGCGCGGCACCATGCGGCGCGTGAGGGCATCGAGGCTCGGCGCGGGAAAGGGAGCGTTCATCGCTGTCGATCGGCCTTCATCTGCGGCCGGGGAGATGCGGCCGCTCCGATGACGCGCTTAGCGCGGGCGCGAAGCGCCGACCTTGCGCTTCGTCAAACAGGCCGCCTCAGTCGGCCCTGTCGAGCAGCATCGCCTCGTCGTCGCCGGTCATGAGCTTCAGCCGGCCGTTCTCGCCGGGCGTCGCGCGGGTCACCCGGGCGGCGAGATCGAGGAAGCGCCTCTCGATTTCCATCTCGTCCGGCGGGCAGGCCATCCGCGTCGCGCCGAGCGGGCCGATCGCAAGCCGCTCCGCGTCGAGCTTGAAGGCGCCGAAATAGCGGTTGCAGCCGCTCTTGCCGCTGACCTTGTCCGGCGCCTCGAAGGCGATGGTGGCGATCGTGCCGTCCGGCAGCGGCTTTCCTTCGAGCGCGATTACGCGCCAGCCGCCTTCGATCGCCGTGAAGGTCGATCCGCCGCAGCCATTGAGCTTCTGGCCGTTGAACTCCGCCCGCACCGCAACGGGGAAGGGCATGCCGGTCATCGTGTCGGCGCACAGATGCTGCTCGATCGTCACGTCAAGCGTGTTGCCGCCGGCGCTCACTTCGATGCGAGGATGGCCGTCGACCGTGGAGCGCGTCACGTTCGAACTCCTGAACGTGATCCCGTCCAGCGGCATCTGCAGCACCACCTCGTCCTCGCCGATCGAGATGAGGAAGGAGGGCTCGTTGCCGCGCGCGATGAGCGGCTCCGCCTCCGCGGCCAATGTCGGCGCGGCCAGCAGGATCGTCGCGAGCCCCGCTACGCGGGTCGTCATGCGCGTTGCCAGACAGACCATCGCTTCCCCCTTGCTTTTTCCGCTTCATCGGGCCGCAGCCCGGCGCGATGATAGAGGACAGTGTGGCGACAAGGGGACGCGCCATGGCCTATGTCATCAAGGCGAGGATCGACGACATCGACGCGGCGGTCTTCGCCTTCTCCGGCGCGAAGACGATGTATGGCGGCAAGGCGATCGCGGCCGGAGACACGATCTTCCTGTTCGCCAGCGAAAACGCCGGCGGGAGCGGCCTGATCGGCCGCGGCATCGTCACGGCCGCCGAGGCGCTTCCGCCCATAGCCGGGCTCGCCCGGCAGACGCCGCTCGTGACCATCGCCGTCCGGTGCGAGGCGAGGGCGCGACAGCCCCTTGGCCGCACCGAGCTGAAGCCGTTTCGCGGCAGCGCTGGCGGAGGTCCGCAACGCGAGCTCGACTTCAAGCTCTACCGGCAAGCGACCGACAAGATCGTCGGCATCACCGACGAGGCGGCCCGCTTCCTCGCCACTCTCTGCTCGTAGAGCGGGCCTTCCCTTTCACGCCGCGGCGGCGAGTGCGGCGGCGTCGGCCCCGGCCGGGAAGCGCAGCGTTCCGGTGTCATC
The DNA here is from genome assembly GCF_030815145.1 of Kaistia geumhonensis. NCBI lineage: Bacteria > Pseudomonadati > Pseudomonadota > Alphaproteobacteria > Hyphomicrobiales > Kaistiaceae > Kaistia > Kaistia geumhonensis. The sequence goes on from NZ_JAUSWJ010000001.1 coordinate 3,745,977, forward strand.
GTGGACCGCCCGCCAGACGGCGTCCGCGACATCGGCCTCGCGGGTCGTCAGCGCGGGATTGGCAAAGGCGGCGAAGATCGGCCGGGCGAACTCGGCATAGGCCTCCGGGATGAGATCCTCGACGCGCAGCGACGTGTTGGCGGCGAAGCGCGTGGTCGGGGCGTAGCCGGGTTCGACCAGCTTCGCCGCGATGCCGAAATGGGCGAGTTCATGAGCGATCGAGCCCGTGAAACCCTCGATGGCCTCCTTGCTGGCGGTATAGGCGGCGGCGAGCGGCATGGCGGCCAGCGTGACGCTCGACGTCACGTTGACGATGATGCCGGAGTGCCGGGCGCGCATCTGCGGAATGACGGCCTGCGTCATGGCCATGGTGCCGAACGTGTTGGTCTCGAATACCTTGCGGATATGCTCCATCGGCGTGGCCTCGAAGGCGCCGACGACGCCGATGCCGGCATTGTTGACCAGAACGTCGATCGGCCCCGCTGCCTCGATGAGGGATGCGATGCTTCGCGCGTTGGTGACGTCGAGGGGCAGGATGCGAAGGTTGGAGGCGGCGGGAAGGGCGTCGTTGCCCGGCTTGCGCATGGTCGCGATGACCTGCCAGCCCTTCGCGAGGAAATGGCGTGCAGTCTCGAGGCCATAGCCCGAGGAAGCGCCGGTGATGAGGATCGTCCGCATTGTTCAGCTCCGTTAGCAAGGTCGATGGCGCGATCCTATGACGCCTCTTCTGGACCAAATACGACTGGAAGTCGCTCATTCATTGGCTATAGTCCAGAAATGGCCGATCCCCTTTCCCAGATTGTCGAGCTTCTTCATCCGCGTGCCGTGTTCACCAAGGGGATCAGCGGCGCCGGCCGCTGGGCCGTGCGCTATGGCGATTTCGGGCATCCGAGTTTCGCTGTTGTCGTCGAGGGCTCGTGCCGGCTCGCGGTCGACGGGGAAGAGCCCCTCGTTCTGGAGGCGGGGGACTTCGTATTGCTGCCGCGCACGCCGGGCTTCACCATGGGCGGCTTCGAGCCCGCCACGCCCGTGCGCATCGATCCGAATGCGGCGGCGGCCGACGGTGATGCCGAGATCCGCCATGGCCGGCAGGATGGGCCGCCGGATGTCCGGCTTCTTGGCGGCTATTTCGTCTTCGGCGGTGACGAACAGGGTCTGCTGGTCTCGCTTCTCCCCGGCCAGGTGCACGCGCGGGGAATCCCGCGGCTGTCGATGCTCGTCGCCCTCCTTGTCGAGGAAGCCTCCGAGGCGCGTTCGGGCGGAACGCTGGTGCGCTCGCGGCTGGTCGAGATCCTGCTCGTCGAGGCGCTGCGCTTCAACGAAACGGAGGATGCGCCGCCGGGACTGCTGCGCGGTCTCGGCGACGCGCGGCTGGCGCCGGCGATCCGGCGGATGCACCAGGATCCGGGGAGAGGCTGGACGATGGCCGAACTCGCGCGCGAAGCCGCGCTGTCGCGATCGGCCTTCTTCACGCGCTTCCTCCGCCAGGTCGGCACGCCGCCGATGGAATATCTCCTCGTCTGGCGCATGGCGCTGGCAAAGGATCTGCTGAGGCGCGACATCGGGATCGCGGAGGTCGCGGAGCGGGTCGGCTATGGCTCCGCCAGCACGTTCAGCACGGCTTTCAGTCGCCATGTCGGTGCGCCGCCGGGGCAGTATGCTCGCTCGACCTCGGGGAGGCCCAAGATTGCTGGCCGGCGGCCTCGTCTCGGCCGGAGGACTGCGGATCGCGCGTCATGAACGCGGTGCAGCCATGGGTGGACACGCGGCGCCCGACGCCCGCGCATAAATAAAGAGATTGCGAAATGTCGCCGCCCACGGCGGCGGTTCGTCAAGGAAGCAAGGGGTGGCGGCGGGCCGCTCCCGCAGACCGAGGAGCACAGCCATGACCCAGTATCTCGTCGCGATCCATCATCCGGATGGCTATGACGGTTCCAGCGAAGACGAGGCGATGCACCGCGACATCGATCGGCTCAATGACGAGATGGTCGCCGCCGGTATCCGACGCTTCGTGGGCGGGCTGAAGCCGTCCGGGGAGGCGCGGGCCGTGCGACGGCGCGGGCGCGATCTCATGGTCACCGACGGCCCCTATCTCGAGACCAAGGAGCATATAGGCGGCTTTTGGGTGCTCGAACTTCCGGGCATGGACGAGGCCCTCGCATGGGGGCGCAAGGCCGCCACTGCATGCCGCGCGAATGTCGAGGTACGTGCCTTCTGGTGACGAGCAAGTGTCGGTGCCGGAACGCGAAGGCTATCCGCATTCGAGGTGACCGTTCCACACGACGCCTTGCGCGGCGGCAAGGACGTTCGGTGATCCGCTAAAACAATGCGCCGGCGATCCATGTGCGCTTAACGGTTGGCGGCGAATACTCGCCCGAGCACAGCCGCAACAGGCTGGCCCGGAGGAAGTGCCATGAAGATGACCGTGAAGACGCCAAACCTGTTCCTCGTCGCAACCCTTTTCGCGACGCTGGCGACAGCGCCCGCGCTGGCGCAGGAGACGCCGAGCCTCACCGGCGCCTGGAAGGGCTCCAGTGATTTCATCGGCAAGCAGTCCGGCTTCATGACGGGCGATGTCACGATCACGATCACCGAGCAGCAGGGCCGGTCCTTCCGCGCCAAGGTCTCCTATCCGTCCGAGAAGGGCGAGTTCAGCGAGGATCTGATCGGCACGGTTACGCCGGATGGCAAGGGAGTCTTCCTTGTCGACGACGACGGCGTCCATCTCGGAACGCTCGCCGGCGACACGCTGGATGTCTGCTATCTCGAGACGGGCGACGATGCGATGGCCGCCTGTTCGCGACTCACCAGGCAGCCCTGACGTCCGTTTCGACGCCACCGGGCCGCGGGAGAAACACTCCCGTGGCCTTCCGATGCCCGCTTTCGGAACCTCTCCCCGCTCTCGCGATTGTCCATCCGCGTGACATCCGCCTGAGCAAGGGAGGCTCGTGACCGAATTCCGGCACCATAGCGGCCAGGTTCTGCCGGGTTGTCCCTCATCGCCCCGGCGGAGGCGCGTCGTTGCGCGCTGGAGGCGGGCGTGGTGAGCGGTATCGGCATCCCCGATTGGCTGGTCGCGACGGTGCCGCTCTGGAAGGCGGTGCACATCATCGCGCTTTCGATCTGGTGCGGCGGGCTGATCGTGCTGCCCATGATGCTGGCGCTGCACGATCCTGCCGTTTCGCCGGGCGACTACCGGATCATCCGTCATTCGACGCATCTCACCTACACGATGGTCGTGACGCCCGCGGCGGTGGTCGCCGTGATCGCCGGCACCTGGCTGATCTTCCTGCGTCAGGTCTTCGAGCCCTGGCTCTTCGCCAAGCTGGCGCTGGTCGCGGCGTTGATGGCCCTCCATGCCACGATCGGCCATGTCATCGTGCGCATCTCCGAGGCGCCTGGACGGCGGAGGCCGCCGAGCCCCTATTGGCCGATCGGCGGCGTTCTCGCCTGCGCGACCGGCATCCTCGTGCTTGTCCTCGCCAAGCCGGACCTCGCCGGCCTTTCCTTTCCGCACTGGCTGGTGACGCCACAGGGGCGTCAGCTGCCCTTCGTGCCGAGCCCGTAGTCGAAGACGAGCTTGCCGCCATGCCACCCGGTCAAAATCACCACACCCGCCGAGATCGCCGACAGGAGCAGGCCGTAGGGCAGGACCGCGCCTTCCGCATCGCCGAGGCGATAGCCCCAGTTGGCACCGAGCAGCGAGAGCAGCGTCACGGCGATGATGAAATGCGTCCAGGCCGCAGCCCTCGCCCTGATGCCGGGCACGAGCAGCAGCTCCGCCGTTCCGGAGAGGCCGGCGACCATGCCGATCAAAAAGGCGCCGCCGACCGCCCAGATCGCCGCGCGCGCCCAGAACGGATCACCCGTCCACCAATAGAGAGCGTCGGCGCCGAGCGTGCAGAAGGTGAGGGCCACCGGAAAGGCGACGCTCATCGCATGGATCGGATGACCGAACAGAGCAACCCGCGACTCCGTATCGTCAAAGCCGGGCTTCTCGACGATCGGATCGATCAGTCTCTCTTCCGCGCCTTCGATCTCCTGCGTCGCCATGAGCGCTCGTTCCTCGTTCCTCTTGTCATCGGGACAACGGCGCTTGGACTGTCCGGTTGCGAGGCGCCGCTCTCGACGCTTTCTCCGGCCGGGCCGGGTGCCCGCGCGATCGCGACGCTCTGGTGGGTGATGCTGGCCGCCGCGTGCGCGATCTTCTTGCTTGTCGCCGCGCTGCTGGTTCTCGCCTGGCTGCGGAGGCCGGACGAGGCGAAGCGCGGCGGGGAACGCGTCTGGATCTTCGGCTTCGGCCTCGCCTTTCCGCTGGTCGTGCTCACGGCGCTGCTCGGCTTCGGGCTCGTGATCGGCGAGAGGCTGATGCCGCGCCCTTCGCCCGACATCGTGCGGGTCGGGGCGGAAGCGCGGCGCTTCGCCTGGACCTTCTCCTATGACGACCTGCCGGGCCGGCGGACCGAGGACGTGCTGCATGTTCCGGCCGGGCGGCCCATCGACGTGGCGATCACGACCGCCGACGTCATTCACAGCTTCTGGGTGCCGCGGCTCGCCGGCAAGCTCGATGCCGTGCCCGGCCATGTCAATGTCCTGCGAATCGAGGCGGAAGAGCCCGGCACCTATCAGGGCCGCAGCGCCGAATTCAGCGGCGCCGGCTATGACGGCTTCGCCTTCACCGTCGTCGCCCATTCGCCCGAAGACTGGGCCGCGTTCCTGGAGGGCGGCGAATGAGCGCGCTCGCCCGCCACCGACGCCTTCAGGCCATCTGGTCGTCCCCACCGGGTTGGAAGGGCCTCTTCTCGACGGTGAACCACACCGATGTCGGGCTGATGTTCCTCGTCACGGCCTTCTTCTATTTTCTCGTCGCCGGCGTCCTGGCGATGCTGATCCGCGCACAGCTCGCCACCCCGCATTCGGCCTTCGCGGGCCCGGAGATCTACAACCAGATCTTCACGATGCACGGGACCATCATGATGTTCCTGTTCGCGATTCCCGCGATCGAGGGCATGGCGATCTACCTGCTGCCCAAGATGCTCGGCACCCGCGATCTCGCCTATCCGCGCCTCGGCGCCTATGGCTACTGGTGCTATTTCTTCGGCGGCGCGATGCTGCTCGTCTCGCTCCTGCTCGGCATCGCGCCGGACGGCGGCTGGTTCATGTATCCGCCCCTGACGGGCAAGGTCTATTCGCCCGGCATCAACACCGATTTCTGGCTGCTCGGCATCACCTTCGTCGAAATTTCCGCGATCTCGGCCGCGGTCGAGTTCACCGTCTCGATCCTGCGCTACCGCGCGCCGGGCATGTCGCTCGCGAAGATGCCGATCTTCGCCTGGTACATGCTGGTCACCTCGCTGATGATCCTGACCGGCTTCCCGCCCCTGATCCTCGGCTCGATCCTGCTCGAGCTCGAGCGCACTTTCGGACTGCCCTTCTTCCAGGCCGAGCTCGGCGGAGACAGCCTGCTCTGGCAGCACCTCTTCTGGCTGTTCGGCCATCCCGAGGTCTACATCATCTTCCTGCCCGCGGCGGGGCTGGTCTCCACCATCTTGCCCGTCATGTCCTCGACCACGCTGCTCGGCTATCGCTATGTCGTCGCGGCGGCCGTGGCGCTCGCCATCCTGAGCTTCGGGCTCTGGGTGCACCACATGTTCACGACGGGCATCCCGCATATGGGGCTCGCCTTCTTCTCGGCCGCCTCGACGCTCGTCGCGGTGCCGACGGCGGTGCAGGTCTTCGCCTGGATCGGCACCCTCTGGAAAGGGCGGCCGCAGTTGCGCCTGCCCATGCTCCATATCCTCGGCTTCTTCGCCACCTTCGTCATCGGCGGGCTCACGGGCGTCATGGTCGCCGTCGTGCCGTTCGACTGGCAGGTGCACGACACGGCCTTCGTGACCGCGCATCTCCACTACGTCCTGTTCGGCGGCTTCGTCTTTCCGCTGCTCGCCGCGCTCTATTACTGGCTGCCGCTCGCGACCGGACGGGCGCGCTTCTTCCGCCTCGGCGAGCTCGCCTTCGCGCTGATCTTCGTCGGCTTCCACGTCACGTTTCTCGCCATGCATTTCGCTGGACTCATGGGCCAGCGCCGGCGCATCTCGACCTATTCGCCAGAGGACGGCTGGACGGCGATCAATCTCGTTTCTTCCGTCGGCGGGTTCATTCTCGCCTTCGGCCTCGTGATGGTGATGATCGAGGTGGTGCTGCATTTCTTCGTGCGGCATCGCGCGCCGCGAAACCCATGGCGCGCCGGGACGCTGGAATGGGCGAGCGCCATGCCGCCGCCGGCCTACAACTTCGCCAGCCTGCCGCAGGTCGACGACCGCGAGCCGCTTCGTTCCGATCCGGACCTTCCGGCCCGGCTCGCCCGGGGCGAGGGCTATCTTGCCGCGCCGAACGGGATGATCCGTGAATCACTCGCCGTCGATGTGGCGAGTGGCGCGCCCGAACACCACGTCGTCTATCCCGGCAACACGCATCTGCCGATCGTGCTCGCCGCCGTCACCGGCCTGTTCTTCCTGGCGCTGCTCCTGAAGGTCCTGTGGGTCGCGCCGCTTGCGATGGTCGGCGTCGCCGTGCTCGCCTGGCACTGGGTCTGGCAGCTCGGCCGGCGCGAGGATGTCGGGGAAGTCACCGTCGGGCGCGGATTGTCGCTGCCGACGATCGCCGAGGTCGACCGGCCGCCCGGATGGTGGGGCTCCGTCTTCCTGCTCGTCGCCGACGCGACCCTGTTCGGCTCGCTGCTGTTCGGCTACGCCTTCCTGTGGACCATTGCTCCCGGATGGCCGCCGCCGGCCTGGATCGAGCCGTCCACGATCGTGGTCGCGATTGCAGGTGTCGGCATTGCGCTCTCGCTGCTCGGGCCATCCCTTGCCGTCGTCGTGAACAAGCGCGGCCGGAACCCGATCGCGGCGCTCGCGCTCTCGCTCGCCGGATCGATCGCGATCGCCGCCGCGCTCCTGGTCCTGCTGGCCACGGCGCCGGCCGCGACCGGCCATGCCTATGGCGCGACGCTCCTGGTCATGGGGGGCTACGGCATCCTCCACGCCATCGTCGTCGCGCTGATCGCCGCCTTCCTGCTCGCCCGGGTGCGCGCCGGCTATGTCTCGCCGCGCCGCCGCGCGGAAATCGCCATCCTGCCGGTCTGGGGCGCCTATCTCGCTGGCATCGCAGTCGTCATCCTGCTCGCCGCCTATCTGCCGGTCGCCCTGTCATGACGGACGTCCTGCGCATGCTGATCGCGCCGCTGGCCTGGCTCGCCGCCTTCAGCGCTGTCTACGGGCTGCAGGCGATCCTCTGCGCCGCGCCGCCGGAAGGAACGCTCGCCGGCATCTCCATGTCGCGCGTTCTGCTCGGACTTGCCTTCGCTGCCGCGCTGGCCCTGCAGGGCGTGTTGCTGGCTGTGCTCCTCTCCCGCCGCTTCGGCTCAAGAGGAGGCTTCGTGCGGACGGTCAGCATCACCGGCGGCATTGTCGGGCTCGTCGCGACGCTTTGGACGTTCTTCCCCGTCCTGGCGCTGCCTCTATGCCGATGATGAGGGCCTGGCCGCTCATTGCCGGGCTCCTGCTGCTGGCGGCGCTCTGGCTGGGGCCGCTGCCCGAGATGGCCCGGCGGGCGTTCTCGCCGCACATGATCCTGCATCTCGGCCTGACCCTGGTGGCGGCTCCGCTTGTCGCGATCGGTGCGATCCGCCTTCTGCCGACGCACTGGCGCGAGGGGGCGGGGCAGCCGCTCTCCGCCGCGCTCGCGGTCTCGGCGCTCGAATTCGTCGTCGTCTGGGGCTGGCATGCGCCAGCGCTTCACGAAGCCGCCGCCGGCTCGTCCGTCATGTTCGCGGTCCAGCAGGCGAGTTTTCTCGCCGCAGGTCTCGCGCTCTGGGGCACGGCCTTTTTCGGCCGTGGCCGTCGGCATGCCGCGGCCGGTGCGCTCGCCATGCTGCTGACCTCGATGCACATGGCGATGCTCGGCGTGCTTCTCGTGCTCGCCCCGCGCCTCGTCTATGCGCCGCAGTTCTGCCTCGGCGCCTTCGGCCTCGATCCACTCGGGGATCAGCAGCTCGGCGGCGGTCTGATGGCGTTCTTCGGAGGCGGTGCCGCTGCCATCGGCGGCGCGGTGCTCGCGCTGCGTCTCGGGCGGGAGAGGGACGGGCTCGACGAGGCAGTGCCGATGCCGGTCGAGCGGTTTAGGACTCCGGATCGTACATGATCTCGCGTACCTCCTGAGCGCAGCGACACGCAACGGCGAGCTTCTCCGCCCAGGCATGCGCCTCTTTGCGCGTCTCGACCTCGATAATCGAGAAGCCGCCGATCGCGGGCTTCGCCTCAGGCGCAAGCCCCTCGGAGACGGTTCCCTCGCTCCCAACGATCGTTGCGCGCTGTCGTTCGATCCCGCCGCCGAAGATCCAGACGCCGGCGGCCTTCGCCTCGCGGACGAGGGCGTGCGCTGCCTCGCCGACCGCCGCCATTTCACCGGCCGGGATGTGATCCATCGCGCCGTCGTCAAATGAAATCAGGAAACGCGGCATGGCCATGGCCCTCCCCGCAGACGGAACAGGGCTCTGAGCCTATCCGTCCTTGCACGACATGCCGAGGCCGAATGGCACGGGAAGCCAAAGACACAACTATCGAAATTGTCCTAATAGATACGGCCAGCCAGAGGCCGAATGGCGCGCCCGAAGAGATTCGAACTCCTGACCCCCAGATTCGTAGTCTGGTGCTCTATCCAGCTGAGCTACGGGCGCCTGCCTGTCGTGGAAGGCTTGCTTCCAGCGAGTAGGGCCGCCAAGCGGCGGCGGCGTCTTGTTAGCCGCTCGCCTTCTCGATTGCAAGCGCCTCGTTCCGGCGGGACGATGCCTGTGGATAGAACGCAGCGCGCGGAGCCGGCGAGCCGTCTCCAGCGCCCCTCTCCGGTCCGTCAGCGCGCGTGGGCGCGGCGAGCGCGATCGAAGGCGACCGGGCGGTCGGGGATGGCGATCTCGAAGACGGCGCCGGGGCCCTCGGTCTCGACGAGCGTGATCGAGCCGCCATGGGCGCGAACGATCTCGGCGGCGATGGCGAGGCCGAGGCCCGTTCCTCCGGGGCGGACGCCGCCCTGGAAGGCCTGGAAGAGGTTGGCCTTGGCCCGCTCGGGCACGCCGGGTCCGGTATCGGCGACGCGCACCGTGACGACCGTCCCGCGCCGGTCGGCCTCCATCAGAAGGCGCCGGACGATGGCCGGATCGCTTTCGCCGTCCATGGCCTGGACGGCGTTGCGGCAGAGATTGAGCAGCACGCGGAAGAGCTGGTCGGGGTCCGCATCGATCTCGAAGGCGCTCTCGATGCGGATCTCGCAGCGGATGGTAGCGTGGTTATCGAGCCCGAGCACGTCGACGACATCGCGCGCGACACGGTGGAGCGCCACGAGCCGTCGGCTCGGCTCGCGTTCGCGCGCCCGCCCATAGGCGAGGGTGGTCTGGCAATAGTCGATGGCGCGCCCGAGCGTCGCGATCAGCTTCGGGGCGAATCGCTGCACGGTCGGATCGGGCAGCGAGGCGATGCGATCCGAGAAGAGCTGCGCCGACGCGAGAAGATTGCGGAGGTCGTGGTTGACCTTCGACACCGCGAGCCCGAGATCGGCGAGATGCGCCTTTTGCAGCAGCGTCTCGGAAAGCTGGCGCTGCATCGTGGCCAGTTCGGTCTCGGCGACGCCGATCTCGTCGGCGCGGCCGCTCGGCACGATGATCCGCGACCGGTCCTCGGGATCCTCCGAGAAGCGCACCATGGCCTGCGACAGCCGGCGCATCGGTCGGACGAAGAGGCGCTGGAGGCTGATATAGATCGGGATCGCGGCGATGATCGAGATCAGCGCCGACATCACGAGGATCGTGCCGCCGAAATGCAGCATCGCGGTGCGCAGCGGCCGGTCGCTGATGACCAGTTCGAGGGTGTTGCCGTCGCGCGAGGGACCGATGACGCGCAGCGTATGCGGTTCGCTCGCCGTCAGGGTCGCGAAGGCGGCGCCGATCGACGACAGGGCGAGCGGCTGGCGGAGATCAACGGTCTCGTCGACACTCGGGGGCATCTCGACGGCGGCGAGCAGGCGCGTCGCCGGACCCGTCCGCAGCACGATCGCCGTCGCCCCGACGGTCGCGAGCAACTCGTCCTGCACCTGGCGCGGCACATCGCTCCAGGCGGCCGAATCGAGCAGGATGCTCGCGGCCTGCGCCGTCGCCATGCGATCCTCGAGGAAACGCAGGCGGAAGGCGGCGATCGTCGGCACGAAACCGGCGACGCCCGTGACCATCACGAAGACGACCGTGAGGATCATGAGCTTGACGGAAAGGCTGGGCGCGCGCCGGCGCCGCGCGGCGGCAGTCTCCGCCGACGGTCCATCCCGGCCTGCCTCAGCCCCGTCGGGGCTTGCTTCCGCCATGCCGCTCGTCCCCCTTCAGAAGCGCTCTGCGACGCAGCGCCATAGTGTGCGACGACCGCGACCGGCGCGTCAAACCGGCGGCCGCGCCCGTCTTCTACGCCGAACAGAGCACTTTCCGCTGCCCGAAACGTCGTTTCCGCTGCGTTGACTTGGGGAGGGGTTCTCCGTATAAGCCGGCCTCGACGAGAGCAGGCAGAAGGCATGCCGGGGTCGCGTGCACGAAGGCGTGCTCCGCTTCCGAACGCCGCTGTCGCTCCTCCGACCATTGTTTCGATCGAATGAGGGCCGCCCCCGGCGGTGACGACCCATGAAGCGTACTTATCAGCCGAGCAAGCTCGTTCGCGCCCGCCGCCACGGCTTCCGCGCCCGTATGGCCACCGTCGGCGGCCGCAAGGTGATCGCGCAGCGCCGCGCCCAGGGCCGCAAGAAGCTCACTGCCTGACCCGCAGAGGACGGCCAAAGCCGGCCGGCGCCCGGAAAGGCTCGCCATGGATCGAGCGAAGACCATGGAGCGGCTCAAGAAACGCGCCGAATTTCTCGCCGTCGCCGGAGGACCACGCGTCTCCCGGCGCGGCTTTGTGCTGCAGAAGCGCGATCGCCGCGAGCCCGAGGGGACGCTGACGCGCTTCGGCTTCACGGTCACCAAGAAGATGGGCAATTCGCCGGAGCGCAACCGCATCCGGCGGCGCCTCCGCGAGGCGGTGCGCCTCGCCTTTGCCGGGAATGCCCGCGCGGCGACCGACTATGTGCTCGTTGGCCGGCGCGCCGCACTGTCGCAGCCCTTCGACGAACTGACCCGCGACCTTATCTCCGGTTTTGCCGCGCTCGAGCGGCCGGCTGGCACCAAGTCGGCGCCGTCCAGGCCGGCACCGGGCGACACGCGCCACGATGGCGTTGCTGCGCCAGAGACTGAATCCGCTCATGGCCGTCCCAAGGACGGCGGCATGGGCTCCGACGACCGTTCCTCCGAAAGACCCCACCGATGAGCGACAACCGCAACCTGATCCTCGCCGTGGCCCTGTCCATCGCGGTGGTGTTCGGATGGCAGTATTTCGTGGCCTCGCCGCGGCTCGAGCAGACGCAGCGCGAGCAGGCGGCGACGCAGGCGGCTTCCGGGACGGCCACGGCGCCGGCGGGCGGCGCGACGGCTCCTGCGGCAGGGACCACGCCCGGCGCGACTGCGCCGACCCAGGCGACCGCCAGCACCGACCTCACCCGCGACGCGGCCCTCGCCGCGACGCCGCGCGTCCCGCTCGATACGCCGTCGGTCAGCGGCTCGATCAACCTGAAGGGCGGCCGTATCGACGACCTGCGCCTCAAGGGCTATCGCGAGACCGTCGCCAAGGACAGCCCGACCGTGATCCTGCTTTCGCCCTCGGGCGGGCCGGACGGGTACTTCGCCGAGTTCGGCTGGGTCGGGGCTCCGGCCGGCACCAATGTGCCCGGTCCCGACACGATGTGGACGGCGCCCGAAGGAGCGAAGCTGACGCCGGACACTCCGGTGGCGCTCACCTACGACAACGGCGCGGGCCTGACCTTCAAGCGCATCATCTCGATCGATCCGAGCTACATGTTCACGGTGCGCGACGAGGTCACCAACGCGACCGGCGCCGCGTTGACGCTGTCGCCCTATGGCCGCGTCACGCGGATCGGCGAACCGCATGTCGCCGGCTACTACATCCTGCATGAGGGCCTGATCGGCTGGATGGGCGACCATCACCTGCAGGAACTCAACTATTCGCACATCAAGAAGGAAGGACCGCAGACCTTCACCGATGTGGCGACGGGTTGGCTCGGCATCACGGACAAGTACTGGGCGACGGCGATCGTGCCCCGCGGCGGTCAGCCTTTCACGGCGCATTTCTCCCATGTCGACACGGGCGTCGGCCTCTACCAGACCGATTTTCAGGGCGCGCCGCTCTCGGTCGCGCCGGGCGCCTCGGCCTCGACCGAAAGCCTCGTCTTCGCCGGCGCCAAGCAGGTGTCGATCATCGACGGCTACCGCGACGACCTGAAGATCGAGCGCTTCGATCTCCTGATCGACTGGGGCATGTTCTGGTTCTTCACCAAGCCGCTCTTCTACCTCATTGACTATTTCTACAAGCTGGTCGGCAATTTCGGCGTTGCGATCCTGCTCGTGACGGTTCTCGTCAAGGCGATCTTCTTCCCGCTGGCCAACAAGTCGTACAAGTCGATGAGCGCCATGAAGAAGGTTCAGCCTGAAATGCAGGCGATCCGCGAGCGCTTCGCCGACGACAAGGTGAAGCAGCAGCAGGCGCTGATGGAGCTCTACAAGAAGGAGAAGATCAATCCGCTGGCCGGCTGCTGGCCGGTGCTGATCCAGATCCCGGTCTTCTTCTCGCTCTACAAGGTGATCTTCATCACCATCGAGATGCGCCATGCGCCGTTCTTCGGCTGGATCCAGGATCTTTCGGCGCCCGATCCGACCAATCTCTTCACGCTGTTCGGCCTCATCCCCTGGAGCCCGCCGCACCTCCTGATGCTCGGCATCTGGCCGATCATCATGGGCATCACGATGTTCGTGCAGATGCGGCTCAATCCGGCGCCGACCGACCCGGCGCAGCAGGTGGTGTTCACCTGGATGCCGGTGATCTTCACCTTCATGCTTGGGTCGTTCCCCGCAGGCCTCGTGATCTACTGGACGTGGAACAACACGCTCTCGATCGCGCAGCAATATGTCATCATGCGGCGGCAGGGCGTCGAGGTGAACCTGCTCGGCAACATCATGGAGGCGTTCCGCAAGAAGCCGAAACCGGCGGATGCGTCTCAACCGGCCGTGGCCGCCTCCAAGGCGTCGCCGGCTCCCAAGCAGGTCAGCGCCAGCAAGCCGGCCAATGCCAACAAGCCGGCGCCCAAGGGCGGTCCGGGCAAGCCCTCCAAGGCCAAGAGCTGAGCCGAAAGGCAAGCCGAGCGCCGAGGGCTTCGACAATCGAGGACGGACGGAGCCGATGCCGGAGATTTCCGATAGCGAACTGGCGCGGCTGCGCGAGGAGGCCGAGAGGCTCGAGACCGGGCGTCTATTCTTCGCGCGTCCGTGGCAGTTCCTGCGCTCCTCCCCCTCGATCGAGACCCTGCCTCCGATCGGCGACACCGAGGTCGCCTTCGCGGGTCGGTCCAATGTCGGCAAGTCGTCGCTCATCAATGCGCTGACCGGCCAGAGCGGGCTCGCGCGGACCTCGAACACGCCGGGCCGCACGCAGGAGCTGAACTTCTTCACGCCCGGTCCCGGCCTGATGCTCGTCGACATGCCGGGTTACGGCTATGCCGAGGCGCCGAAGCCGCTGGTCGATTCCTGGAACCGGCTGATCCGCGACTATCTGCGCGGGCGCGTCTCGCTGCGGCGCGTCTATGTGCTGATCGATGCGCGGCACGGGCTCAAGGCCAATGATCTCGAGACGCTCGACCTTCTCGACAGCTCGGCCGTCTCCTACCAGATCGTTCTGACCAAGGCCGACAAGCTGAAGCCGGGCGGCATCGAGCGCGTCGTCGCCGAGACGGCGGCAGCCGTCGCGCGTCGTCCGGCCGCCCATCCGACGATCATCGCAACCTCTTCGGAAAAGGGCGCCGGCCTCGACCGTCTGCGCGCCGAGATCGCCGCGCTCGCGGCCTAGTTTCCGCCCTGGCCGGCGTGATTGTTCCGTCGCAGCCGGCGGTCGCCGGCGTCATTGTTCCGCCATGCCAAACTCGCTATAGAGCGCTGCCCCGAGCGGAGAGATTTCCATGACCGAGACCGTCACCACGTCGGGCACCGATCCGGTGCTGACCGCACAGCTCATCGCCACCGCGCTTCCCTATATGCTGCGGTACGACGAGAAGACGGTCGTCGTGAAGTTCGGCGGCAATGCGATGGGCAGCGAGGAGCTCGGCAAGGCCTTTGCCGAGGACATCACGCTCCTGAAGCTCGCCGGCATCAACCCGGTCGTCGTGCATGGCGGCGGCCCGCAGATCAACGCGATGCTCACCCGGCTCGGCATCAAGTCGGAATGGGCGGCGGGCATGCGCATCACCGACAAGCCGACCGTCGAGGTCGTCGAGATGGTGCTCGCCGGCTCGATCAACAAGGAGATCGTGCAGACGATCACCGAAGCCGGCGGACGCGCCATCGGCCTGACCGGCAAAGACGGCAACATGGTCACGGTCACGCGGCTGACGCGCAAGGTCGTGGACCCGGATTCCCATATCGAGCGGATCGTCGATCTCGGCTTCGTGGGCGAGCCGAAGACCGTGCGCACCGAGGTGCTCGAGGTTCTGGCGAAGTCCGAAATCATCCCGGTGCTGGCGCCGGTCTGCGCGGGCGAGGACGGCGAGACCTATAACGTCAATGCCGATACGTTCGCGGGAGCCATCGCCGGCGCGCTGCACGCCTCGCGCCTTCTCTTCCTCACCGACGTTCCCGGCGTGCTCGACAAGGACAAGCGGCTGATCAAGGAACTGACGGTGGCCGAGGCTCGGGCGATGATCGCCGACGGCACCATCTCGGGCGGCATGATCCCCAAGGTCGAGACCTGCATCGAGGCGCTCGACCGGGGCGTCGAGGGCGTCGTCATCCTGGACGGGAAGACCCCGCATGCCGTGCTGCTCGAGCTCTTCACCGAGCATGGCGCAGGCACGCTGCTGAAGCGCTGAGATGACCAGCGCGCCGCTCCCGAACGAGCCCGATCTCGCCCGCTTCGCCGGGGTCAAGGCCTGGGTGTTCGACCTCGACAACACGCTCTATCCGCGCCACACGAACCTGTTCGCGCAGGTGGATGTGCGCATCCGCGATTATGTCCAGCGCCTCCTCTCGCTGCCTGCGGATGAGGCGCAGCTGCTGCAGCGCGACTATTACCGCCGCTACGGCACGACGCTGCGCGGGCTGATGCTCGAGCACAGGATCGCCCCGGACGACTTCCTGGAATATGTCCACGACATCGATCATTCCGCGGTTGCGCCCGATCCGCAGCTCGCGGCGGCGATCACGCGTCTGCCCGGCAAGCGCTACATCCTGACCAACGGTTCGCGTGCCCATGCCGAGAAGGTAATGGAGCGGCTCGGTCTTCAGCCGGACTTCGAGGACATCTTCGACATCGTCCGCGCCGATCTCGTTCCCAAGCCGCATGCGGACACCTATGACCGCTTCCTCGCCGAGAACGGGATCGCTCCGGGCGAGGCGGCGATGTTCGAGGATCTCGCGCGCAATCTCGAAGTGCCCAAGACGCTCGGCATGGCGACGGTGCTCGTGGTGCCGCGCGGCACCGAGCCGATCCTCGCCGAGGCCTGGGAAACGGAAGGCCGCGAGGGCGCCCATATCGACTTCATCACCGACCATCTCGGCGACTTCCTGACCAGCATCGTCGACGGTCTGGCGGCGCGCACCACCGGCTGAGGCTCGGCGGCGCGAATGCTGCGGCGTTGACTTCGCGGTCGACGCCGATAGTGTCGCGCGCCGTCACACCAATTTCGGGATGCCCCATGTCGATCGCCGATACCGCCGCCCTGCAAGCGACCATCGAAGCCGCGTTCGAGGATCCCGCCGCGATCACGACCGCCACCAGGGGCGAAGTGCGCGACGCGGTCGACACGGCGCTTTCGCTGCTCGACGCCGGCACGGTGCGCGTCGCGGAGAAGCGCGACGGCATCTGGGTCGTGAACCAGTGGCTCAAGAAGGCGGTGCTGCTGTCCTTCCGCCTCAATCCGATGGCGGCGATTTCGGGTGGTCCCAACGGTTCGACGTGGTGGGACAAGGTGCCGTCCAAGTTCGACGGCTGGTCGGGTGATGATTTCACCAAGGCCGGCTTCCGCGCGGTGCCGAACTGTATCGTTCGACGCTCGGCCTATATCGCGCCGGGCGCTATCCTGATGCCGTCCTTCGTCAATCTCGGCGCCTATGTCGACAGCGGCACCATGGTCGATACCTGGGTGACGGTGGGCTCCTGCGCCCAGATCGGCAAGAACGTGCATCTTTCCGGCGGCGTCGGCATCGGCGGCGTGCTAGAGCCGCTGCAGGCCGGGCCGACGATCATCGAGGACAACTGCTTCATCGGCGCGCGCTCCGAAGTCGTCGAGGGCGTCGTGGTCGGCGAGGGCTCCGTGCTCTCGATGGGCGTCTTCATCGGTGCCTCGACCAAGATCGTCGATCGCGAGACGGGCGAGATCCATATGGGCCGCGTCCCACCCTATTCCGTCGTGGTGTCGGGCTCGCTTCCCGGCCGGCCGCTTCCGGACGGCACGCCCGGCCCGTCGCTCTACTGCGCGGTGATCGTGAAGCGCGTCGACGAGCGCACCCGCGCCAAGACCTCCGTCAACGAGCTGCTGCGCGACTGAGCGCAGCCACGATGCCTGGCGAGACGGCAGAGCCTCGAGCTCTCGTCCACGACTTGCCGAATGGTGGCCGCTGATCGACCATACGGCGGATTCGCTTCGCGTCCGGCCGGAGCGCAGGAACGGAGCGTTGTTTCATGGCGGCGGTCACTCTCGAGCATGGGCGAAGCCTGCTGGTCGCGGCGCGCGGGACCGGACCGGAGCACGGTCTTTGGCAGTTCGTCCCCGAGGGCGCCGAATGGCGCGGGCGCCAGCTGGCGACGGTCGGTCAGCTGTCCTCGCTCTGCCGGCACCCGGCGTTGCCGATCGTCTACGGTGCGGGGAGCACGCGCGGCGTCGTCCATGCCTGGCGCATCGAGGGGGGAGCCGCGAACTCGATCGGTGAAGTGCCGAGCGAAGGCGATCCCTGTCATCTCGCCGTCGATCCGGAAGGGCGCCTTCTCGTCGCTGCCAACTATGCCTCCAGCACGCTGACGCTGGTCGCGCTCGGGGACGATGGCAGCTTCGGCGACGAGGTTTCCGTGTCGCTCGAAGGGCAGGGGCCGGACGCGGAGCGGCAGGAGGCGGCCCACCCGCACCAGATCCTCTTCCATGACGGGTTGATGCTCGTCGTCGATCTCGGCGCGGACCTCGTCCACCGTTTCGCAGTCGACCCAGCGCAGCCTCTCGCGATCGCGCCGATCGAGCCGCTGACGGCGCCGGCGGGCAGCGGGCCGCGCCATGGCGTCTTCCTGCCCGGAGGCCGTATCGCGCTTTCCGGAGAGCTCGCCTCCAGCCTGGTCGTCGGAGCCGAGGCGCCTACGCCCGGCTGGGAGAGCGTTGCCAGTACGGGGCTCCGCGGCCCGGCCAAGAGCCGCACGCCGCGCAACTACCCCGGCGACGTGCAACGCTCGGTGGATGGACGCTTCGTCTATCTCGCCAATCGGGGCCACGACACCGTCGCCGCCTTCGACGTGACGTCGAAGGCGCCTCGTCTTGTCGCCGAGATCGGTTCGGGCGGCGCCTGGCCGCAGCATCTCCTGGTCCATGGCGATCGCTGTCTCGTCGCCAACTGGGACCAGAACGCCGTCACCGTGCTTAGTCTCACCGAGGAGGGCTTCGCCGGCCCGGCGGAACCGCTCTTCGACTGTCCCGGCCCCGGCTGGCTGCTTCTCTTCTGATCGCTTGACCGCCGGCCCGGCCGGCTTCCTGGCGGAGGCTCGCGTGAGCGCCATCACTTCGGATGCAGTATCGCCGTCGCGGGTGCTCGCCCGCGTCGCGCCGGTCTATGGCGTCGTCGGGATCTCCTATCTCGGCTACGCGATGATGGCGACGTTGTTCGTGCCGATGATCCTCTCGCCGGGTTCGACCTACGCCCCCGAAGGCTCGACGGCGGGGCAGCGGGCGATGCTGGTCGGGCTCCTGCTCATGCTCTATCCGCTGGCGCAGGTCATCGGCTCGCCGGTGCTTGGCGCCCTGTCCGATCGTTATGGCCGCCGCCCAGTTCTCGTCGCATCGCTGGCGGTGACCACGATCGCCTATGCCCTGATCGCGTCGGCGCTGGCCGCCCATATGCTCTGGCTGCTCGGGGCAGCGCTCGTGCTCTGCGGTCTCGGCGAAGCCAATGCCGCGATCGGCACCAGCGCCATCGCCGATGCGACCACGAAGGAGGAACGGCCGAAATATCTCGGCTATCTCTGGTCCGTCACCAGCGTTTCCTATGTCCTCGGTCCGGTCCTCGGTGGATTTGCCGCGGCGCATTTTGGCTATCTCGTGCCGTTCGCCGCGATGGTCGGCGTGCTCGCCGCGACGTTGCTGCTCGTGGTGCTTTTCTTCCGCGAGACGCGGCCGCCGGATCCCTCGGCGCAGCCGATGCCGATCGGCGAGAGCCTCGGCAATCTCCGCACGATCGTCACCGACCGGCCGCTGCGCGCGTACTATCTCGCCAATTTCCTGCTCTTCGTCGCATCGATGGGCTTCTGGCGCGTCGTGACGGAATATCTCGTCGACATGTTCGACCTCACCGTCGGCCAGGTGACGGTCGACTACGCGCTTCTCGCCGTCACCGCCGGTCTCGGCAATCTCGTCCTGCTGCCGCTGCTCGTCGGCCGCATCGACATGCGGCGACTCGGGATCCTCTCGACGCTGCTCGGTGGCTTCGGCGTGTTCCTCGCGCTGCTTCCCGGCGGCGTTGCGGTGGCGGTCGGGTTCGGCGGCCTCGCCAGCATCGCCTTCGCCGTCGGCTTCAGCGCTCTGAGCGGCCTCCTTTCCGCGCGGGTCGGACCCGAGCGGCAGGGCGCGGTGATGGGAAACAACACGGCGCTCGGATTCCTCGGCGAAGGGATAGGCGTCATGGGCGGGTCGGCCCTCACCGGCATCACGCCCGAACTGCCGATGATCCTGTTCGGGCTGATCGCGTTCGCGTCCGTCGCCGTGGTGCGCTTCGCCATCCCGCGCGAGGAGCCGGCGGCCGACAGCTGAGGGGCGATGGCGCGTTCGCTGCGAACAGGCTACGAGTCCGGCATCGGAACCGCCCGCCAGAAGGTCGCCCGCCATGTCCAAGTCGCTTCCGCACCGCCTGCCGCAGATCGCGTCCGCCGACGCCGACATCGCCGCGAAGTCTCCCGACCTCCGCGCGCTCGGCGAAATCCGCCTCCTCAGCCTCGAAGATGGGCCCGGACGCGGGCAGCGGCTCCTCGTCGCCCGCAACGCGGCGGGGATCGGCTTCGAGATCGCGGTCGACCGAGGCTTCGACCTCTCTGCGCTCAGCCTCGGCCAGGTGCAGCTCGGCTGGCATTCCCAAAACCAGATGCGCTATCCCGCGCAACTGCCGTCGAGCGAGGACGGTTACGGTTTCCTGCGCAATTTCGACGGCTTCCTGGTCACCTGCGGGCTCTCCTACTACGGGCCGCCGCGTCGCGCCGCGGGCGACACGACCGTCAGCCCGCATCGCCCGCAGCGCGACTTTCCGCAGCATGGCGAGATCGCAGCCATGCCGGCCCGCCTCGTCGGCTACGGCCTTGATGCCGAGGCGGGCCTGATCTTCGCCGAGGGCGTCGTCCGCCAGTCGGGCGTCTTCGGCGACGTGCTCGAACTGCATCGGCGGATCGAGCTCGGGCTCTATGACCGGACGCTCGCGATCGCCGATCGCGTGGTGAATTGCGGCTTCAACCCTGCGCCGCATGCGCTGCTCTATCACTGCAATTTCGGTTATCCGCTCCTCGATGCGACGAGCGAGCTGACCGGCGCGTTCGGCGATTTCGCCCGCCGCTTCGCCGAGCTGCCGCCGCGGCCGCGGCCGGAAACGCGCGAGATCGTCGATCATCTCACTCTGCCGCCGGACGAGCGGGGCGACCTCGTCGTCGGCATTCGCAATCCGGCGATCGGCATCGGCGTCGAACTGGCCTACCGGCAGGCGCAGCTTCCCTCGCTGCTTGTCTGGCGCTCCTACCAGTCCGGCGTCTTCGCGCTCGGGATCGAGCCGGGGACCGCCTTGCCGCGAATCGAGAATGGCGAACTTCTCACCGAGACCCTCGAGCCGCGCGGCAGCCGCGACTATGCGATGGCGATCACGGTGGCAGCCGAGGATTGATCGCCGGTCAAGTCTTCAACGCCGCGGCGAGCGACGAGCGCTGGTAATCCGCGAGCAGGGCCGCGACGGCCGCAGAGGCAAGGCGAGCCTCGGCGCTGTCGGCGCGGCTCGTCAGGATGATCGGCACGCGCGCGCCGAGCACGATGCCGGCCGCATCGGCGCCCGCCAGAAATGTGAGGCCCTTCGCCAGCATGTTGCCGGCCTCGAGATCTGGCACCACCAGAATATTGGCCCGGCCCGCGACCGGAGAGCGGATTTCCTTGATGGCGGCCGAGCCGAGATCGATTGCGTTGTCGAGCGCGAGCGGTCCGTCGACGACACCGCCCGTGATCTGGCCGCGATCGGCCATCTTGCACAGCGCCGCGGCGTCGATGGTGGATGGCACGTCGGGATTGACCGTCTCCATCGCCGACAGGATCGCCACCCGCGCTTCCCCGAACTTCAAAGCCGCCGCGAGGTCGATGGCGTTCTGGACGATGTGGCGCTTCTCTTCGAGCGTCGGGGCAATGTTCACCGCCGCGTCCGTGATGATCAGCGGATCGGAATGGTTGGGAACGTCCATCACGAAGCAGTGGCTGATGCGCCGGCCGGTACGCAGCCCGGTCTCGCGCGCGACGACGGCGCCCATCAGCTCGTCCGTGTGCAGGCTGCCCTTCATGAGGGCGTCGGCCTCGCCGCTGCGCACCAGCGCGACGGCCTTTTCCGCCGCGTCATGGCTGTGGGCAGCCTCGACGCGGCGGAAGGCGGAAAGATCGGCGCCGATGGCGGCGGCCGTCGAAGCCAGCTTGGCCGGAGGCGCGACGAGGATCGGCTCCATCAGCCCCAGCGCGGCGGCCTCGACCGCCGCGCCGAGAGCGACGGCATCGCAGGGATGGGCAACGGCGACGCGGAGGCGCGGCAGGGCCTGTGCGGCCGCGATCAACCGGTCATATTTCGCATGGCGTAGGGCCGCGTCGGCGTCACCCATGATCGTCTGCTCAGCGCTTCATGTAGGAGCTGATCAGGCTGAGCTCCGGCGGACCGAGCCGGTCGGCAGCGCTCGCCAGCTGGTGCCAGTAGGGATAGATCAGCCGCTGCAGGCTGACGGCATCGAGCCGGGCGCGCTCCTCGTCGGTCAGCTTCAGCGCGGCGGCGCCGAGATTGCGCGTCAGCTGATGCTCGTTCCGGGCGCCGATGATCACCGAGGTGACGCCCGGCCGGCCAAGCAGCCAGGCGAGCGCGACTT
>NZ_JAUSWJ010000001.1:4372500-4587821 GCF_030815145.1 Kaistia geumhonensis
CGTCACGATCTGGGATGAGTGGGCTGACGAGAACGGCGATCTCGGCCCCGTCTACGGCAAGCAGTGGCGCTCCTGGCCGGCACCGGATGGGAGCACGATCGACCAGCTCGGCAAGGTGGTCGAGATGATCCGCCGCACGCCGGATTCGCGTCGCCTCGTCGTCTCGGCCTGGAACCCGGCAGAGATCGAGGCGATGGCGCTGCCGCCATGCCACATGATGTTCCAGTTCTATGTCGCCGACGGGCGTCTCTCCTGCCAGCTCTACCAGCGCTCGGCCGATATCTTCCTCGGCGTGCCGTTCAACATCGCCTCCTATGCGCTGCTGACGATGATGGTGGCGCAGGTGACGGATCTCGTGCCCGGCGATTTCGTACACACGCTCGGCGACGCGCATCTCTATTCGAACCATCTGGAACAGGCGCGGCAACAGCTGGAGCGCACGCCGAAGCCGCTTCCGGTCATGAAGCTCAATCCGGCGGTCAGGCGGCTCGAGGACTTCCGCTACGAGGATTTCGAGCTCGTCGGCTACGCGCCCGACGCCGCCATCCGCGCGCCGGTCGCGGTCTAGTTTCGGGGAGAGGGGGAGGGGCCATGCGTCGCGGGGGACTGCTGTTCATCATGCTGGCGGTGGCCGCGGGCCCCGCGCTCGCCAACGATTCGACCGCAGAACTCGGGGCCGGCGGCCTCGTCTATGTGACGACCGAGGCGATCGCCATGACCTCGGAGGATCTTTTCATCTCGATGGACGAGGTTCGCGTCCGCTACACCTTCGAGAACAAGTCGGACCGCGACGTGACGACGCTCGTCGCCTTTCCGATGCCGGACATCAAGGGCGCGCTCGATTTCATCGAGGCGGTGCCGGTCGACGATCCGGTGAACTTCCTCGGCTTCCGGACGACGGTCGACGGCAAGCCGGTCGAGGCAAAGGTACAGCAGCGGGCTTCGGCGCTCGGCATCGACCAGACCGCGTTCCTCACCGCGCTCGGCATTCCGCTTGCTCCCCAGCTCGACGCGACGCGCGCGGCGCTCGACAAGCTGCCGCAGGACCAGTGGCAAGGCCTGATCGACCGGGGCCTCGCGATTCCCGACGAGTTCGACGCCGGCAAGGGCTGGGAAAAACACCTGGCGCCGAACTGGATGCTTTCGACCGCCTTCTACTGGGAGCAGGTCTTTCCGGCCGGAAAGACGGTGATCGTCGAGCACAGCTATCACCCGAGCGTCGGCACGACGGCCGGCACGTCGGTCACCCAGCCGCAGTTCGGTACGAGCGATTGGGACAAGCAATACAAGGACCGCTTCTGCATCGAGGACAGCTTCATCAAGGGCGCCAGGAAGGCAGCGGCCGGCCGCGCCGAGGACGACTATCTGATGGAGTTCCGCATCGAATATATCCTCAAGACGGCGGCGAACTGGGCCGGCGGGATCGATCGCTTTCACGTGACGATCGACAAGGGCAAGCCCGGCAATCTCATCAGTTTCTGCGGGACCGGCGTCAAGAAGACGGGGCCGACCACCTTCGAAATGAGCGCCGAGAATTTCTATCCCGAGCGCGACCTCGACATCCTGATTCTCGCGGGCGCCAAGAGTACGAAGTGAGGCGCGCGGATGAGTGAGGATCGCTGCCAGATTCGGGCCGCGCGGCCGGGCGACGCGGCGCTGATCCATCGCTTCGTCGCGGCGCTCGCCGCCTATGAGAAGCTGTCGCACGAGGCCGAAGCCACCGTCGCGGATTTCGACACCGCGCTGTTCGGCGAGAGCCCGCGTGTGTTCTGCGAGATCGCGAAATGGGACGGCGAGCCGGTCGGCTTCGCGCTCTGGTTCCACACTTTCTCCACCTTCCGGGGCCGGCACGGCATCTATCTCGAAGATCTCTTCGTGCTGCCCGAGGCCCGCGGGCGCGGCATCGGCAAGGCGCTGCTCAAGCACCTCGCGCGCCGCTGCATCGAGGACGGGCTCGCCCGCTTCGAGTGGTCGGTCCTCGACTGGAATGCGCCCTCGATCGCTTTCTACGAGGCGCAGGGCGCGACGGTGATGCGCGAATGGCTGCGCTGCCGCGTCGACGGCGAGGCGCTCCGGTCACTCGGAACCTGAACGACCAATCGGTATGGGCCGCAGCCAGCTCGGGCGACAAACTTGTTGACTAGGAAACAAGACTGAACTAGTTTCCTAGTCAACAAAGAGGCCTCGCATGTCCGACGACCAGGCATCAAAACTGACCGCGCATCTCGGCTACTGGCTGCGCTTCGTCTCCAATCATGTATCGCAGGCCTTCGCGCGCAAGGTCGAGGCGCGCGGCGTCACGGTGGCGGAATGGGTCGTGATGCGCGACCTTTTCGATATCGAGGCCATGGCGCCGAGCCGGCTGGCGGAGCGTATCGGCATGACGCGCGGTGCGATCACCAAGCTGGCCGACCGGCTGATCGCCAAGGATCTCGTGGCGCGCGCCGACGATCCGGCCGACGGCCGGGCCCAGACGCTGGCGCTGACGCCGGCGGGGAGGGCGCTGGTGCCCGAGCTCGCTGCGCTCGCCGACGCGAATGACGACGAGTTCTTCGGGGCTCTGCCCCCTGAGGAACGCGCCGCGATCACCCGCATCCTGCGCGGGATCGTCGAGCGGCGCGGTCTGACACGCGTTCCGGTCGATTAGCGCCGGAACATTCCGATCATTGATGGAAGACGAGGAGGGCTCGCATGAGCGCCGACTGGAAGACTGTTGCCCGCTCCGCGCTGGAGGGCTCCGAAACCGACAGCATGAGCTTCCCGGAAGGCGTGAAGCTGCTCATCAAGGCCGGATTCGATGGCTACACCGTCGATTTCCGCCGCTCCGTCCGCACCTACTACCGGCCCGACGGCGAGACCTTCGAACTCGCGGCGGAGCCTACGCAGCCCGTCGCCGAGCGCTTCGACGCCGCCACCGTCCGCGAGGCGATCCGCGAAGCGCAATCGGGCGTGGCCGGATACACCTATCGCGGCTTCTGCGCCAAGGTCGCGCAGGCGGGATGCGCCGGCTATCTCGTTTCCTTCCCCGGCCGCCGCGTGCTTTACTTCGGCCGCACCGCCGAGACGCATACCGAGCTGTTTCCGGGCGCGGCGAAGGTGGATTGAGGGCTCTACTGCCCCTGGATATGCTCGGGAGAGAGTTTCAGCACCTCCTGGGCTCGCCTGATGGCCTCGGCATTCGCTCTCGCCTCAGCCTCGGCTGCTGATCTTGCCGCCCGGTTGGCCTTGGCATCTGCAGCGGCGCGCGGCGCCACATCAGTTGCCGCCCGCCTTGCTTCCGCTGCCGCCTCGGCTTCGGCGCTTGCTCTTGCCTTGGCCTCGGCGGCTGTCTCGGCCGCCGCTCCGTCGTCCGGGGAGGGCTGATCGCGCAGCGATGACGCCTGCTTGTCGCCTGTGCGTTCGATCCCAAGCCGCGCAATCTCATCGGCCGAGAAGGCGTGCATGTCGTCCGGCGGCGTCCTGAACATGATCGACATGACTTCGGGCGGAGTACCGAAGCGGACGAGGAAGTCGATGACATCGGCGATCGCCGTCTGGGCGGACGCCATGTCGTCTTCCGGGCCGCTGATCTGATGCACGCCGAGTTCGCCGAGGGCCGACCGTTCGGCACCCGCCATGAAGATGTACGCGCAGGCCGAATGACACTCGGCCCCCGCCGGAATGATGGTCTTCATCGAACGGTTGTAGATGTCGTCCGCGATGAGCAGCGCCGTCGTCGTGTCGCCGCCGGGGCTGTTCAGCGCAAGGGTCTTCGCATTCGGCGCGGCGGCCAGCACGCGCCGGAAATCGAGCGCGGAGCGGGTCGTGATCTCGCCGTCGAGCAAGATGATCGCGGTCGCGCCGTCCTGAATGATGAAGGGGCCGTATGTCCGGCTCGCGGGCTGGGCCAACCCGGGTCCGATGCACAGCGCACACGCGATCAGGCCGATCAGTCTCGTCTTCCGCCGCGCCATGGCCCTTCCCTCTGCGGCCGCAGAATGCACCCGGAGGCGATTGTCCACAAGGTTCGTCACGGCTCAGTCCGGCCATGGCGGCGGTCCGGCGGGAGGCTTGGCGCCCGAAGTCGCCATATTCCAGCACGAGCCGCGCCATGTAGCAAATTTCCGCCATTGCGGGCCGGTCCGGTCGGCCCGATAAGGGCCGCGGCAAGGCGGCATGGGGACGGGGATGGCCAAGCTCAAGCGGAATCTCGGCGCGATCGAGGCCATCGGCCTGTCGCTCTCGGTGATGGCCCCGACGATGGGGATGGCGCTCAACGTCACGCTCGCCGCCGGGGCTGCGGGCACAGCGGCGCCGCTCGGCTTCGCGGTCGGAACGGTTGTCGTCGCGGTGGTCGGCCTCTCCTTCGTCTTCTTCTCCAGCCGCATCACCAGCGCCGGCTCCAGCTATGCCTATATCGGCGAGACATTCGGTCCCCGGGCCGGCTTCATCGCCGGCTGGTGCATGCTGCTGCTCTATATCGCCGGGGGCTCCGGAAGCGCGGCGCTGTTCGGCAGTTTCCTCCGCGCGGCTTTGGCGGATCATGGCGTCGACATCGGCGGCTGGTGGCTCGCACTCGGCGTCGGCGCGCTGGGCCTCGCCACTCTGTTCGGCTGGCGCGACATGAGCGTCGCCAGCCGGCTGATGCTGATCCTGGAACTCTCCTCGATCACGGTCATCGTCTATCTCGGCATCCGCATCCTGATCGCCGTGGGCGGTGCCGAGGGGCTGAGCGCGGCACCGTTCCGGCCGGATCCGAGCATCGGCTGGTGGGGCATCGGCTATGCCGTAGTGTTCGCGGTGCTGTCCTTCGCCGGTTTCGAAGCTGCCACCACCCTGGCCGAGGAGACCCGGCTGCCCGGCCGGGCGATCCCGCTGGCGCTGGTCGGGTCGGTGGTGCTGGCCGGCGTGTTCTTCGTCTTCGCCTCCTATATCCAGGTCGTCGGCTTCGGGCTCGACAATGTGAAGGCACTCGTCGCGAGCGAGGCGCCCCTCAACACGCTGGCGCTGAAGTTCGGCACGCTCAGGATGGCGACGGCCCTTGATATCGCGACCTCGGTGTCGGCGCTCTCCTGCGTCATCGGCACGGTCTCGGCCGGAGCGCGCATGCTGTTCGTGCTGGGCCGGGCCGGACTTTCCGCCCGCGCCGCCACGGTGAGCCCGGTGCACGGAACGCCGTCCGTCTCGGTCGGGATCGTCGGCGTGCTGATGCTGGCGGGGCTGCTTTGCTGGGCGCCGCTGATCGGGCCGACCGACTATTACGACAGCGTCGGCACGATCGGCGTCCTGGCCCTGATCGTCGCCTATATGGGCGTCACCGCCGCGGCGGCTCTCCAGGCTCTTCGCAGCGGCAGCCGGCTCTGGCTGGCGCTCGGCGTCCTGGGCACGCTCGCGATGGCCTGGCCGCTTTACAACGCTGTCTTTCCGGTGCCGGCATTCCCCGCCAACCTCTGGCCCTACATCGTGCTCGGCTGGATCGCGCTCGGGGCGGCGTTGCTGGTCGCAAGACCGGGGATCGGTCGCAGCGAGCCCTAGCCGCGCCGCTGACGCTTTCCTATATTGCGGGGTGTGCGGCGTCGGCGCCGCCGGAGAGATGGAGGCCCGTTCTTGCGATCCCTCGAAAGCTTCATCGAGCGCGTGATTCTCGCGAGTCGATGGGTTCTCGTCGTGTTCAATCTGGGCCTTGCGGCCGCTCTCGTCCTCTACGCCTTCGCGTTCATCTACAAGTTCGCGAAGCTGGTCGGCAGCGTCACCACCCTCGACGACGGCGACATGATCCTCGCCATGCTCGGCCTCATCGACGCCGCGCTGGTTGCCAGCCTGCTCGTGATGGTGATGATCTCGAGCTACGAAAACTATGTCAGCCGCCTCGACAATGTCGACGTGCAGCTTTCATGGCTCGGCAAGCTCGATTCCGGCAGTCTCAAGATCAAGGTGGCGTCGTCCATCGTCGCCATTTCGTCGATCCACCTGCTGCAGATCTTCCTGAATGCCAACCAGTACGACAACATGAAGATCATGTGGTACACGATCATGCACATGGCTTTCGTCGTATCGGCACTTCTGCTCGGCGTTCTCGACCGGATCACCGCCAAGAGCGATCCCGCCAAGGGCGGCAAGAGCGGTGCCTATGGCCAGCCCTGACGGCGACCCCTTCCGCCTTTCGCTCATCGCCGCCGTCGCCCGCAACGGCGTGATCGGCAATGACGGCGCGATGCCGTGGAAGCTTTCCACCGACCTCAAGCGCTTTCGCTCGATCACCACCGGCAAGCCCGTCATCATGGGCCGGCGGACCTGGCAGTCGATCGGCCGGCCGCTGCCCCAGCGCGTCAACATTGTCGTGACGCGCGAGCCTGGTTTCGCGGCGCCGGGCGCTGTCGTCGTGCCGACGCTCGATGCGGCGCTTTCGGCTGCGATCGCTGCTGCGGCGGCTTCCGACGTGGTCGAGGCGATCGTCATCGGCGGCGGTGAAATCTATCGCGCGCTGCTGCCTCGGGCGGAGCGGCTCTACATCACCCATGTCGACCTGGAGCCCGCAGGCGACGTGACCTTTCCGGCGATCGATCCGTCGAGATGGCACGAAGTGTCGTCGGAAGCGGTCGCCGCGGGCCCTTCCGACAGCGCGGCAACGCGTTTCGTCGTTTACGAACGCACCGATCCCGCGGCAGCTTCACGTTGACAGCGCTGGTGCTTGACCCCACTTCTGGCGGCGGCGTGGCCGTGCGGACCGCGGCGGCAGACTTGCCGCTCGCTTCGCACGCGACGCCCCTCCCGGCCGGCCGATGCCTGCCGCTCAACCATGGACGAAGGAGCTGATATGCCCTGGAGCAACCAGACGGGCGGCGGATGGAGGGGGAGCAACAACAACAACAATGGCGGGCCATGGGGGCAGGGTCCCCGCGGCAACGGCCCCAATCCGCCTGATCTCGAGGAACTCCTTCGCCGCAGCCAGGACAAGCTTCGTCGCGTTCTCCCCGGCGGCGGAGGCAGGGGCGGCGGGTCCGGATCCGGTTCCTTCAATCCCGTGCTGGTGCTGATCGCGGCCGCGCTGGTGGTCGCCTTCGTCGGCTACAACTTCTTCACCTTCCGCGTCGAACCCGACGAGCAGGGCGTGGTGCTGCGCTTCGGCAAATATGTCCGCGATGCGCGCCCCGGCCTCAACCTTCGCTGGCCGTATCCGATCGAGACCGTCTACACCCCGCAGGTCACGCGCGTGAACCGCATCACGATCGGTTCGGCGCAGGAAGGCTCCAATGCCGGCCGGACCATCCCGCAGGAGAGCCTCATGCTCACCGGGGACGAGAACATCGTGGATATCGATTTCGCGGTGTTCTGGGTGATCAACAATGCCCGCGACTATCTCTTCAACATCCAGAATCCTGAGGGGACCGTCCGCGCCGTGGCCGAAAGCGCCATGCGCGAGGTGATCGGCCGCTCCGATATCCAGCGCGTCCTCACCGAGGACCGCCTCAGCATCCAGAACACGGTGCAGTCGCTGATGCAGGAGAAGCTGAACCAGTACAAGTCCGGCATCCAGGTGACGCAGGTCCAGCTTCTGACGGTGGCACCGCCGCCTGAAGTCATCGACGCCTTCCGCGACGTTCAGGCCGCTGCGCAGGACCAGGAACGTCTGCGCAACGAAGCCGAGACCTATGCCAACCGCGTGATCCCGAATGCCCGCGGCCAGGCTGCGCAGGTTGTGCAGGCGGCGACAGCCTATCGCGACCAGACCGTCGCAGAGGCGCAGGGCCAGGCGGCCCGCTTCTCCAAGGTCTACGACTCCTACGCCGCGGCGCCCGCCGTGACGCGCGAGCGCATCTATCTCGACACGCTCGCGGACATCTTCGGCAGCACCGACAAGGTGGTGATCGACCAGAAATCAGGCGGTGTCGTGCCCTATCTGCCGTTGCCCGCGCTCAGTGGCGCGGCTCCGGCGGCCAACCAGACCGGACAGAGCGGCCAGGGGGCGCAGTGATGAGAAGCGGTTTCTTCGGTGGCCTCGGCCTCGTCATCCTCGTCGTCCTCGCGGTCATCGCCTGGTCGAGCCTGTTCGTCGTCAGCCAGACCCAGCAGGCTCTGGTGCTGCGCTTCGGCAACCCAATCAACGTGATCACGGAGCCCGGTCTCTATGTGAAGGCGCCTCTGATCGACAATGTCGTGATGATCGACAAGCGCGTGCTCGATATCGACGCGCCGCCGATCGAGGTCATCGCGCGTGATCAGAAGCGTCTGGTGGTCGACGCGTTCGGGCGCTATCGCATCACCGATCCGCTGCTGTTCTTCCAGGCCGCTGGCTCGATCGAAGCGGCGGAATCGCGCCTTTCGGTGATCCTCAATTCGGCCATCCGCGGCGCGGTCGGCCAGATGGAGTTCGCCAATATCGTGCGCGAGGGGCGCGCCGGGCTGATGGAGTCCATCACGCGGCAGGTCAACGCCGAAGGGCGCCAGCTCGGCGTCGACGTCATCGACGTCCGGATCCGCCGCGCCGACCTGCCGGCCGAAAACAGCCAGGCGGTGTTCCAGCGCATGCAGACCGAGCGTCAGCGCGAGGCGACGGATATCCGTTCGCGCGGCGAGCAGGAGGCACGCACCATCCGCGCTCAGGCCGACCGCCAGGCGACCGTCATCGTCGCCGAAGCGAACCGTCAGGCCGACGAGCTGCGCGGCGAGGGCGAGGCGCAGGCCAACGGCATCTTCGCCACGGCCTTCAATCGCGATCCCGACTTCTTCGCCTTCTTCCGCTCGATGGAGGCGTATCGGGAGGGCCTGAAGGGTGAGAACACGCGCATCGTGATTTCGCCGGATATGCCGTTCTTCCGCTACCTCACGCAATCGCCTGTGGCGAGCGGATTGGGCGGAGCGGTTGTTCCCGCGCCTGCGGCGGCGCCTGCTGCCTCGGTCGCGCCTCCGCCGCCCGCTCCGGCGGCGCCGGCCGCCGCTCCGCAGCCGGCCCAGCCGTAACGGGCGGGGCGGCCATGGATGATCTCGTGGCCGCCCTCGGTCTCGTGCTCGTCATCGAGGGCGTGCTCTATGCGAGCGCGCCCCCGCTGGCCAAGGCGATGATGAAACGGGGGATCGAAGCCCCCGACGGACAGTTGCGGGCGCTCGGACTCTTTCTGCTCGCGGCGGGCGTCGGCATCGTCTGGCTCGCCCGGACGTGATCGCCGCGGGAGTTGCGGGCCGCAGCGCACGCGGCTCATATGGAGCTGTGGCTTCCGGCGCGCCGGCGGTCCGACAGGGAGACCGGGACGATGGAACATGAGCGCCATCCGGCAAAGGCCCGGCGGCATCGAGTGATCGGCTTCGCCGCGCGCCTGGCGCTCGGCCTTCTGGTGGTCGCGGCGCCGCTCGGCGCACTTCCCGCGCGCGCCAACGGTCCGGACTCGGTCGCCGACCTTGCCGAGGGCCTGCTCGATTCCGTCGTCAACATCTCGACTTCGCAGACTGTCGAAGGGACACGCGGCCTGCCTGCGCCGTCGACGCCGGACGGACTGCCGTTCCAGGAATTCTTCAACGATTTCTTCAAGAAGCCGAAGGGCGGCGCCGACAGCGAGCCCCCCAAGCGGCGCGTGCAGTCGCTCGGCTCAGGCTTCGTGATCGATGCTTCCGGCATCATCATCACAAACAACCACGTCATCGAGGACGCCGACGAAATCGTCGCGAACTTCTCCGACGGCTCGAAGTTGACCGCGACGTTGATCGGCAAGGACGAGAAGACCGATATCGCCGTCCTGCAGGTCAAGCCGAACCCGTCCAAGCCGCTCAAGGCGCTGCGCTTCGGCGATTCCGACAAGATGCGGGTCGGCGACTGGGTGATGGCGATCGGCAACCCGTTCGGCCTCGGCGGAACCGTAACGATCGGCATCGTCTCGGCCCGCAATCGCGACATCAATTCCGGCCCCTACGACAACTTCATCCAGACCGACGCCGCCATCAATCGCGGCAATTCGGGCGGCCCGCTGTTCAACATGGACGGCGAGGTCATCGGCATCAACACGGCGATCATCTCGCCCTCCGGCGGCTCGATCGGCATCGGCTTCGCCATCCCCTCCGATGCGGCGATGCATGTCATCGACCAGCTGCGGCAGTTCGGCGAGACGCGTCGCGGCTGGATCGGCGTGCGCATCCAGCAGGTGACGGACGAGATCGCCGAGAGCCTTTCCATGGGCCCGGCGCGCGGCGCGCTGGTCGCGGGCGTCACTGAAAAGGGACCTGCCGCCGAGGCGAAGATCGAGCCCGGCGACGTCATCGTGTCGTTCAACGGCAAGCCGATCACCGAGATGCGCGACCTGCCGCGTCTCGTGGCGGACACCTCGATCGATCAGACCGTCGATGTCGTCGTGGTCCGCAAGGGCGCCGAGCTGACGCTGAAGATCAAGGTCGGCCGGCTCGCCGAGGCGGAGGAAGCGGCGGCTGCCGCCGAGGAGGAAGCCGGGAAGGAGGCGCCGCCCGCGGCCCCGGCTGCGCCCGAGGCGCCCGTGCTCGGCCTGTCCCTCTCCGAGATCACCGACGCGCTCCGCAGCCAGTACACGATCGGCAAGGATGTGGGCGGCGTCGTGATCACCGCTGTTACGCCCGGCAGCAACGCGGCCGACAAGGGTGTGCTCGCGGGAGAGGTCATCGTCGAGGTGGCGCAGGAGCCGGTCGCGAAGCCCGAGGATGTCACCGCGCGGCTCGATGCGCTGAGGAAGGACGGGCGCAAGGTCGCGCAATTCCTGATCGCGAATTCGGCCGGCGAGCTGCGCTTCGTCTCGCTGTCGATCGATCCCTGACGGCAGCGCGTCGGGTGAGGGCGAGCGTGGCGCATGACGTCATCGTGGTCGGGCTGGGCGGCATGGGCTCCGCCGCCTGCTGGCAACTGGCCCGGCGGGATGTCCGCGTGCTCGGCATCGAGCGCTTCGACATCGGTCACCAGATGGGCTCATCACATGGGCTCAACCGGATCATCCGCCTCGCCTATTTCGAGCACCCCGCCTATGTGCCGCTGCTGAGGCGCGCCTATTCGTTGTGGCGTGAGGCGGAACAGCTCTCCGGCGAGCAGCTTCTCTTCGTCACCGGCTCGCTCGATATCGGTCCGGAGGGCTCGCGCGTCGTCGAGGGCTCGCTGGCGTCGTGCGCCGAACATGGCCTCGAGCATGCCTTGCTCGACGCCGGAACCGTCCACACGCGCTTCCCCGGCTATCGTTTGCCGCCGGGCTTTTCCGCCGTGTACCAGGGCGACGGCGGCTTCGTCGCTTCGGAGCGCGCGATCCTTGCCCATCTGCAGATGGCGTCGGCGGCCGGCGCGGAGCTTCATGCCCGCGAGCGGGTGATCGCCATCGAGCCGCGCGCCGGCGGCGTCGCGGTCGTGACCGACCAGGCGCGATACGAGGCGGGCCGCGTCATTGTCTCGGCCGGCGCCTGGATCGCCGATCTCGTTCCGGCGCTGGCCGGCAAAGCGGTGCCCGAGCGGCAGGTGCTGGGCTGGTTCCAGCCCAAGCGGCCGGAGCTCTTCATGCCGGACCGCTTCCCGGTCTCGAACCTCCTCGCCGAGGAAGGACACCTCTACCAGTTCCCGATCTGGGGCATTCCCGGCTTCAAGATCGGCGTTTATCACCATCTCCACGAGAGCGGTCACGCCGACGCTCTCTCGCGCGAGCCAACGGCACGCGACGAGGCGCTGCTCCGCTCGGTCGTCGGGCGCTATTTCCCCGAGGCCGACGGTCCGCTGCTGCGGCTCGGCGTCTGCCTCTTCACCAATGTCGAGGACGAGCATTTCGTGATCGACACGGCCCCGGGTGCCGAGGAGGTCATCGTCGCCTCGCCCTGTTCCGGCCACGGCTTCAAATTCGCTTCGGTCGTCGGCGAGATCCTTGCCGACATCGCGACCGGCAAGACGCCGCCCTTCGATCTCTCGCTGTTCTCGCTCGACCGGCTGTAGGGCTCACTCTGTCTCACACGTCGCGAGGGGAGACCTAAGCCCGGAAATCCTCGGTCTTCAGGCGGTAGAGCTCATGCGGGCGGAGCGGATGGCCTTCGGCGAGGCCCGGATGCTCGAAGTCGCCCGACGCGTCGTAGGTCATGCCGAGCCGCTCCATGACGCGGCGCGAAGGGATGTTGTTCACATAGGTGAAGGCGACGATCTCGGTCAGCGCCAACGTGCCGAAGCCATAGGCCAGCCAGCCGCGCGCGGCTTCCTGCGCATAGCCCTTGCCCCAATGGTTCTTCGCGAGCCGCCAGCCGACTTCGACCGCTGGCGCGGATGGATATTCCGGCTTCACCGGCGCCATGCCGACCACGCCGACCAGATCGCCGCTGGCCTTTTCCTCCACCGCCTGGAAGCCGAACCCGGTATCGGCCATCGCCGCGACGCGCTCGATATAGGCTGCCGTTTCCTCCCGCGTGAACCGCGCCGGAAAAAAGCGCATTACCTCGGGGTCGGCGTTGAGTGCCGCGAAGGGTTCGAGATCGCGCGCCTCCCAAGGGCGGAGGATCAGCCGGTCCGTTTCGGCTCTCATGCTGCGAACTCCGCTTTGCGATACCCCTGCGCAAACAGAAGCGCGGTCAGGTCCGTATGGTTGATGCGCGCGTCGGCCTCGGCCGCGACCTTCGGCTTCGCATGATAGGCGACTCCGAGCCCGGCGGCGCGGATCATCGCGAGATCGTTGGCGCCGTCGCCGATCGCCAGCGTCTCGTGACGCTCGAGCTTCAGACGGCGGGCGAGTTCCATCAGCGCGGAGAGCTTCGCCTCCTGGCCGAGGATCGGCTCCTCGACGCGGCCGGTCAGCACGCCGTCCTCTGCGACGAGGCGGTTGGCGCGGTTCTCGTCGAAGCCGATCATGGCCGCGACCGGGCCCGTGAAGAGCGTGAAGCCGCCAGAGACGAGCGCGCCATACCCGCCATGTGCGCGCATGGTGCGGATCAGCGCCTGCCCGCCCGGCGTCAGGCGAATGCGTGTCGCCAGCACCTCGTCGATCACCGAGAGCGGCAGGCCCTTCAGCAGCGCGACGCGCTCGCGCAGGGCCGGCTCGAATTCGATCTCGCCGCGCATTGCCCGCTCGGTGATCGCGGCGACATGCGGCTTGAGCCCCACCATGTCGGCGAGCTCGTCGATGCATTCCTGGCCGATCATGGTCGAATCCATGTCGGCGACAATCAGCCGCTTGCGGCGGTAGGCCGCCGGCTGCACGACGATGTCGACCGGCCGGTCGCCGGCCATCGCCTCCAGTCGCGCCGCGAGGCCCGGCTCGGGCGGGAACGAGACGTCGGCGGCTTCACCCTCGGCGAGCCAGTCCGGCCAGCCGGCGCCGGGAAGGCGCGACGCCTCGGCGACGAGGGCGGCGAGGGCTGCGCCCGCTTCCGGCCGTGCTATGAACGTGGCGACCAGCGGATCGGAGGCGACGGGAGCGCTCATGCAGGACCTTGGCATCGCTGAAGGGGCGGAAACCGGCGGCGGCCGGCGCGCCGTCCTGATAGCGGGGCCGACCGCGAGCGGCAAGTCGGCGCTGGCCCTTGCGCTCGCGGAAGAGCTCGAGGGCACGATCATCAACGCCGATTCCATGCAGGTCTATGACGGGCTCAGGATCCTCTCCGCGCGGCCGACTCCGGAAGAAGAGGCGCGTGCGCCTCATCGCCTCTATGGCCATGTGCCGCCCTCCGAGCGCTATACGGTGGCGCGCTGGCTTGCCGACGCGACGGTGGCGATCGCGGCGGCGCGGGCGGAAGAGCGGGTGCCGATCGTCGTCGGTGGCACCGGGCTCTATTTCAAGGCGCTGACCGAAGGTATCGCCGCCGTCCCGCCGATTCCCGATGAGTTGCGGACCCGCCTCGCGGCGGAAGCGGCGGAGAGCGGCATCCCTGCGCTGCATGCCCGCCTTGCGCTGCTGGATGCAGAAGCTGCTACGCGCCTCTCGCCAAATGACACGACGCGTGTTCTCCGCGCGCTGGAAGTGATCGAGGCGACCGGGCGGCCGCTTGCCGACTGGCAGAGGGACGCCGGCTCGCCGCCGGTGATCGATCTCGCCGAGGCGCGCGCTATCGTCCTCGAGCCGGATCGCGCCGAACTCTATGCCCGCATCGACCGCCGCTTCGACCTCATGGTCGCCACCGGCGCCCTGGAGGAGACCCGCGCGCTCATCGCCCGCGGCCTCGACCCGTCGCTTCCCGCGATGAAGGCGATCGGAATCCGCGAATTCTCCGCCTATCTAGAAGGCACGCTCTCGCTCGAAGACGCGATCGCCAGGGCCAAAATGGAGTCGCGGCGTTACGCCAAGCGTCAGGGGACGTGGTTCAGGAACCAGATGGGAGGATGGGGGCGGGGCGGCTGACGGGCACTGAAATGTCGGTGCCAATCTGCGCTCGTCCATCTTGTTCTGGTGGCTGACCATCGCGACGTTACGCTTAACGGGAACGCTGGCCTTGGGAGCATAACGCAATGAAATCGCTGACACACACACGCCTCGCATCCGCCACAGGCGCCAAAGCCTTGGGTGCCAAGGCGACAGGCGCCACGGCTGTCGGTTCCGCCGCCATTGGTGCCTCCGCGCTGGGGGCATTCGCGATTGGCGCGCTGGCGATCGGGGCCGTTGCCATCGGGGCGCTCGCCATAGGGCGGCTGCGGATCCGCGCCGCGCGGATCGATTCCCTTTCTGTCGGAACGCTGACCGTCGACCGGCTCGTCATTCGCTCGCGGGAAGAGCGATAGACCACGCCCGCACATTTGCGCGGGTAGCAACCGCGATCTCGCGGACCGCTATGGCGTCGTCAGACAACAAACCGCAAGCCTGCCGGGCTTTCGCGCAATTTCCTTTCTCGCGCCCGCTTGACGGCGGCGGCGGATGCGCGTAATCGTCACGAACTTCGAATGGGAGACCGCCGGACATGATCCGCGCCAGCATCGTAGTACTTATGGAGCGCACTTGCTGATGGCCTGAAAGCCGTCACGATAGCGAGTGCGCGAAATCGGGGCCCTTTCGGGGCCTTTTTTATTGGCCGAATGAACACCAGAAGACCCTAGAAACGGACCCGATCGAGACGCGGTCCGGCACGGAGCAAACGAGATGACACGGCAGATGACGGGCGCGGAAATGGTCGTCCAGGCGCTGATCGACCAGGGCGTCGAGCATCTTTTCGGCTATCCGGGCGGCGCCGTACTCCCGATCTATGACGAGATCTTCCAGCAGGACAAGCTCGAGCACATCCTCGTCCGCCACGAGCAGGCGGCCGGCCATGCGGCCGAGGGCTATGCGCGCTCGACCGGCAAGGTCGGCGTCGCGCTGGTGACCTCCGGCCCCGGCGCCACCAACATGGTGACGCCGCTGACCGACGCGCTGATGGACTCCATCCCGATGGTCTGCATCACCGGCCAGGTCGCGACCCATCTCATCGGCTCGGACGCCTTCCAGGAGGCCGATACGGTCGGCATCACGCGGCCCTGCACCAAGCACAACTGGCTGGTCAAGGACGTCAACGACCTCTCGCGCATCCTGCACGAGGCCTTCTATGTCGCGCGCTCCGGCCGTCCCGGCCCGGTCGTCGTCGACATCCCCAAGGACGTCCAGTTCGCGACCGGCACCTATGAGGGTCCGGCCCGCGTCGCGCACAAGACGTATCATCCGCAGACCAAGGGCGACGATCGAGCCATCCGGGCCGCGGTCGAGATGATCGCCAAGGCGAAGCGGCCGATCTTCTATACCGGTGGCGGCGTCATCAATTCCGGCCCCGACGCGACGCGGCTGCTGCGCGAATTCGTCCGCGAGACCGGCTTCCCGATCACCTCGACGCTGATGGGCCTCGGCGCCTACCCGGCCTCCGACCGGCAGTGGCTCGGCATGCTCGGCATGCACGGCACCTTCGAGGCCAACAATGCGATGCATGATTGCGATGTCATGATCGCCGTCGGCGCGCGGTTTGACGACCGCATCACCGGCCGCCTCGACGCCTTCTCGCCGGGCTCGAAGAAGATCCATATCGACATCGACCCATCTTCAATCAACAAAAACGTGCATGTCGATATCGGCATCATCGGCGATGTCGCCAGCGTGCTCGGGGAGATGCTGACGGCCTGGCGGGCCGGCAAGCACGCGGCCGAGCAGGCGGCGCTCAAGACCTGGTGGGGCGAGATCGAGCGCTGGCGTGGCCGGCGGAGCCTCGGCTATCGCCAGAGCGGCCAGACCATCATGCCGCAATATGCGATCGAGCAGCTCTACAAGAAGACGCTCGGCCGCGACGTCTACATCACGACCGAGGTCGGCCAGCACCAGATGTGGGCGGCGCAGTATTTCGGCTTCGAGGAGCCGAACCGCTGGATGACCTCGGGCGGTCTCGGCACCATGGGCTATGGCCTGCCGGCGGCGCTCGGCGTCCAGGTCGCCCATCGCGACGCGCTGGTCATCGACATCGCTGGCGACGCCTCGATCCTCATGAACATGCAGGAGCTGTCGACGGCCATCCAGCACGAGCTGCCGGTCAAGGCCTTCATCCTCAACAACCAGTATATGGGCATGGTGCGCCAGTGGCAGCAGCTGCTGCACGGCAACCGGCTGTCGCATTCCTATACGGATGCGCTGCCCGATTTCGTGAAGCTCGCCGAGGCCTATGGCGCGGTCGGCATCCGGGCGGAGAAGGTCTCCGATCTCGATGGTGCGATCGACGAGATGATCTCGGTCAAGCGGCCGGTGCTGTTCGATTGCCGCGTCGCCAATCTCGCCAACTGCTTCCCGATGATCCCCTCGGGCAAGGCGCATAACGAGATGCTGCTGTCCGAGGATGCCACCGACGAGGCGATCGCCACCGCGATCGACGAGGAAGGCAAGGCCCTGGTCTGAGGAAGTTCGTCGCTCTGCCTTCTCCTCCGGGAGAGGGTAGGGGCGATGGCCTTCCGGCCGAGGATTGAACGCAAAGGAGCAATGACGATGCAGCCCGGATCCGTCTACGCGATCAAGGAGGGCAAGGACGCCGTGGAGCAGCACACGCTGTCGATCCTGGTCGACAACGAGCCGGGCGTGCTGGCGCGTGTCATCGGCCTTTTCTCGGGCCGCGGCTACAATATCGAGAGCCTCACGGTCTCCGAGACGGAGCACCAGAAGCACCGCTCGCGCATCACGATCGTCACGACCGGCTCGGCGCAGGTGATCGACCAGATCAAGGCGCAGCTCGGCCGCCTCGTCCCGGTACACCGCGTCATCGACCTGACGGTCGACGGCAAGGCTATCGAGCGTGAGCTGATGCTCATCAAGGTACGCGGCTCGGGCGATCATCGCTCCGAAGCGCTGCGCCTCGCCGAGGCTTTCCGGGCGCGCGTCATCGATGCGACGACGGAGAGCTTCGTGTTCGAGCTCACCGGCAAGACCGACAAGCTCGACCAGTTCATCGTGCTTATGCAGCCGCTTGGCCTCGTGGAGGTGTCGCGCACCGGCATCGCCGCCATCGCCCGCGGCCCCGAGGCGACCTGACAGCGCCTATGTTCTGAATCTGGTCCCCTTCGGATTTCTAGCCGAAATCCGCGGGGGATCGTCGGGCTCGCCCGGCTGGACGGCCAATCCGTCGTTCCCCTTCACCAGAATCCCGCACATCTCGCCGTTTCCGTCGCACGACAGGAGCGCGAAGCAAAGGCCGATCGGTCAAACTTGACCTTGCGGCCGCAACTCGATACCAAGACGCGAACCGTACGGTACGGTACGCTGCAACGCAGCATTGGTGCTCCGGCGTGGCCTTCAGGGCAGCGGGCGGGGCGGGGAGTGGGCGTTTGAATCTCATCGCGACGAGCGAGACGCAGGGAGAGGGCCATTCGGCGCGGCGCAATGCCGTGCTCGAAAGCGCGCTCGCGCTGCTCGTCGAGGGCGGGGAGCGCGCGCTGACCACGGCCGGCGTCGCCCGCGCCGCCAACTGCTCCAAGGAAAGCCTCTACAAGTGGTTCGGTGATCGCGACGGGCTGCTCGCGGCGATGATCACCTTCCAGGCCTCGAAGGTGCGTGCCGAGCCGCAGCCGGTCGGCGCCAGGGGGCTGCCCGCTCTGCGCGCGCAGCTCGTCGGAATCGCGACCAATCTACTGAGGGTGCTCGCCGGCGACGTCTCGATCGCGCTCAATCGTCTGGCCATCGGCAAGGCGCATCGCGACGCCGCCGATCTCGGCCAGCTTGTGCTCGATCACGGCCGCCGCCCCATCGAGACGCGTCTTTCGGCCCTGCTTGAGGCCGGGCGCGACGCCGGGCTCATCGCCTTCGACGACACGCGCGAGGCCTATGCGACACTCTACGGCCTCGTCGTGCGCGACATGCATGTCCGCCTGCTGCTCGGCGAGCCGAAGCAGCCCTTCTCGCCCGCTGCGCGGGCCGAGCAGGCGGTCGACCAGTTCCTGCGCCTCTTCGGCGCGGAGGAAACCACCGGTCCGGCGCGGGAGCGCACCGGTTCCGGTTCACCGAACAACGCTCCAAACACCCCATAGGGATGGAAAGGATACAGACGATGCGCGTCTATTACGATCGCGATGCCGATCTCAACCTCGTCAAGGGCAAGAAGGTCGCCGTCATCGGCTATGGCAGCCAGGGCCGCGCCCATGCGCTGAATCTGAAGGATTCGGGCGTTCCGAACGTCGCCATCGCGCTGCGTCCCGGCTCGACCACGGCGCTCAAGGCCGAGGCTGACGGCTTCAAGGTCATGTCGGTGGCCGAGGCTGCCGCCTGGGCCGACCTCATGATGATGGCGACCCCGGACGAGCTTCAGGCCGATATCTACAAGAACGAGATCGCCCCGAACATCCGCGACGGCGCCGCGATCGCCTTCGCCCACGGCCTCAACGTCCACTTCTCGCTCATCGAGCCGAAGAAGACCGTCGACGTCATCATGATCGCCCCGAAGGGCCCCGGCCACACGGTTCGCGGCGAATACCAGAAGGGCGGCGGCGTGCCGTGCCTCGTCGCTGTCGCGCAGGACGCTTCTGGCAATGCGCTCGACATCGCGCTCTCCTACGCCTCGGGCGTCGGCGGCGGCCGGTCCGGCATCATCGAGACGACGTTCCAGGAGGAGTGCGAGACCGATCTCTTCGGCGAGCAGGTCGTCCTTTGCGGCGGTCTCGTCGAGCTGATCCGCGCCGGCTTCGAGACGCTGGTCGAGGCCGGCTACGCGCCGGAGATGGCCTATTTCGAGTGCCTGCACGAAGTGAAGCTGATCGTCGACCTCATCTATGAGGGCGGCATCGCCAACATGAACTACTCGATCTCGAACACCGCCGAGTGGGGCGAGTATGTCTCGGGTCCGCGCATCATCACCCCCGAGACCAAGGCGGAGATGAAGAAGGTCCTGTCCGACATCCAGACCGGCAAGTTCACCTCGGAATGGATGCAGGAATACAAGGCCGGCGCCGCGCGCTTCAAGGCGATCCGCCGCAACAACGACCGTCACCAGATCGAGGAAGTCGGCGAGAAGCTGCGCGGCATGATGCCGTGGATCGGCAAGAACAAGCTGGTCGACAAGACCCGCAACTGATGACTGCGGGCGGCTGCCTCAGTGGCCGCCTGTGTTCCTAGCGCGGGTGGGGGCGAAGAGGCCCTCACCCAAGCCCTCATCCCGAGGGTAGGCGCGCGCTGCGGCCTCTGACGTGCTCGCATCGCTAACGATTGTCCGACACGATGATTGCGCTACTCGGCCCAGGCCTCCACTCCCGTTCGCGGGACATGGGACTGGTGAGCGTCATTATCCGCCGCTGACGGCCATGCTGCGTCGGACGCGTCGCCGCACCCCCACTACAGCCTCAGCCCCATGAAGATCGTGCCGCCGACCGGCGTCTCGTAATAGGGCGGGATCACCTCGAAGCCGAACGAGCGGTAGAGCGCCAGCGCGGCGGGCAGTTCCGGCAAGGTGTCGAGGCGCATCTCGCGATGGCCGGCCGCCCTAGCGGCGGCGATCACCGCAGCGGCCAGAGCCCGTCCGATGCCGAGACCTCGTCCCTCCGGCGCCACATAGAGACGCTTCATCTCGGCGATACCTTCGCCGAGCTGCCGCATCGCAACGCAGCCGATCGGCATTCCGTTCGCGTCGCGTGCGAGCAGCAACGCTCCCTCCGGCGGCGCATAGCGACCGGGGAGGCCGGCGAGCTCGCCCTCGAAATCCTGGAAGCAGAGGTCGAAGGATAGCGTCGCGGCATAGGCCCTGAAAAGACGGGCGATGTCGGCGATCTCGGATGCCGTCGCCGCAGGGGCGATGGCGAACGACGCCGGTGTCGCTGCGTCGGCCATGGTTACGCGCGCCTCCCCGCTAGTCCGGACTCGCCGCGCCGCAGCGTCAGGACATCGACGCCGGTCTGCGTCACGGCGACCGTGTGCTCGAACTGCGCCGAGAGCTTTCCGTCATCCGTGACCACCGTCCAGCCGTCGTCTTCGGTGGTGACCTTGCGCGTGCCCTGGTTGATCATCGGCTCGATGGTGAAGACCATCCCTTCGCGAAGCCTGGTTCCGGTGCCCGGCCGGCCGTAATTGAGGACCTGAGGTTCCTCATGCATTTCGCGGCCGATGCCATGTCCACAATAATCGCGCACGACCGCGTAGCCGTTCTTCTTGGCATGACGTTCGATCGCGTAGCCGATATCGCCGATATGCTTGCCGGGCCTCACTTCGCGGATGCCGCGCCACATCGCCTCCTGCGCCACGCGGACCAGCCGGCGCGCCGCGGGCGAGGCGTCGCCGACGAGATAGGTCTTGCTCGAATCCGCGATGAAGCCGTTTTTCTCGAGCGTGATGTCGAAATTCACGATGTCGCCGTCCGACAAAATCACTGCAGAATCCGGCACTCCATGACAAACAACATGGTTTATCGAACAATTGAGGACATAGGCGAAGCCGTACTGTCCCTTGCTCGCCGGCCGGGCCGCGAGATCGACCGTGATGAAGCGCTCGACGAGATCGTTGACCGCGAGCGTCGAAAGGCCGACGAGCTCCAGCCCGTCCAGCATCTCGAAGACGGAGGCGAGCATCCGCCCCGAGATGCGCATCAGCGCCAGCTCGTCAGGTGACTTGACCATCAGGCGGCAGCCAGATCGCTCGCGCGCCGTCCGGCCGCCTCGCGCTGCATGCTGACGATCTCGGTGAACGAGAGCGTCGGGTTGGCCTCGGCCAGCATGCCGATCTTCATCCAGAATTCGGCCTGGGCATTGATGGAGCGGCACATGACGGCGCTGGCGAGGCGCGCTTCCTCATGCAGTTCGTCGTCGATCTTCACGATGCCCATGCTACTGCCTCCGTTCTCAACGATACGGAACGTATATGGTTTGTATCGGGGCCGTCAATGCCGGGGGGCGGCGGCTCAGCCTTCTCGCGGCATGTCACCGGCCTCGCGGCGCGATGCTCTTGCCA
Source organism: Kaistia geumhonensis (assembly GCF_030815145.1). Classification (NCBI taxonomy): domain Bacteria; kingdom Pseudomonadati; phylum Pseudomonadota; class Alphaproteobacteria; order Hyphomicrobiales; family Kaistiaceae; genus Kaistia; species Kaistia geumhonensis. Next base: position 4,393,806 of record NZ_JAUSWJ010000001.1, read on the forward strand.
TTCGAATTGCGAGCGGGATCGCGAGGAGGGGCCAGATCGTGGAGGTCGCCGCGAGGGCGATCGCCGCGCGCGAGGCGCCGGTGACGCCGCCGGGATCGGCGAAGCCGGCGAGATTGGCGACCATGCCTGCGGCCGCGGTGCCGAGCGCGCTGGCGAAGAGCTGAACCGTCGTCATGCCGCCGGAGGCGAGTTCCTGCTCGTCGGGAGGCGCATAGTGATAGACGCGCGTCACGAGGCTCGGCCAACTGATGCCAATGCCGAAACCCATGAGCGTCAGGCTGGCGCAGAGGGCGATCACGACGGGAAGAGCGCCGTCGCTCTGGACCGGCAGGAAGATCGTCAGCAGCACGATGCCGCCCAGCACGAGGAAGAGCCCCGTCAGGATCAGACCGCTGCCATCGCCGCGCCGCCAGCGTACGCTCGCCATCGTCCCGACCGTCCAGCCGATGGCGATGAGCGCGGCGAGATAGCCGGCGATGAGCGGGGACTGGCCGTGCAGCGTCTGCAGCAGATAGGGAACGAAGGTGTCCGGCTGCATGGCCATCATCAGCAGGACGATGATGAGATAGGTGGCGCCGAGCGGCGAGGCGAGGCTGAAGGCACCCTTGGGCAGCAGGCGGGCGTCGGCGCGTCGTTCGATACGGCCGATCCAGCCGGTCATCAGCAGCGCGATCGCGAGGCCGGCGGCGTTGAGCAGGAGGTCGGGCGTCAGGCTGACCGCGGAGACGACGAGAACCGCCGCCGCGAGGAGCGCGAGCTGCAGCCAGGCGATGCGGATTTCGGACCCTTCATTGGCCGCCTTGCCGGGCAGCTTCGTCACCGCGACGATCGCGAACAGGACGACGAAGGGCAGCAGTGACCAGAAGGCCGCGCGCCAGGCATGATATTGCGCGAAGACGCCGCCGACCGCGGGGCCGATCAGCGTCGCGACGCCGAAGGTGCTGGAGATCAGCCCGATGGCCCGGCCCCAGAGGGCGGGTGGCAGGACGCGGCGCGTCACCGCATAGGCGAGCGCATAAAGAAAGCCGCCGCCGAAGCCCTGGATGGTGCGTCCGACGAGGAGAACCGTCATGCTCGGCGCGAGCGAGGCGACCAGCGTTCCGGCGCCGAAGGCGAGGGCGGCGACGAGATAGGCACCCCGTGGCCCGAGGGCGCGGAGCACGCGCGCGGTGACCGCCGCGGCGAGGATCGAGGCGACGACGAACAGGGTCGTCGCCCAGGCATAGGCATCGAGGCCGCCGATATCCTTCACGACGGACGGCATCACCGTCCCGCCCATGAAGATGTTGATCGCATGGAGCACGACGCCGCCGGCGAGCATCGCGGCAAAGAGGCCGTTGCGGCCGGAGAACAGTCGCGGCTCAGGCTCGGTTTTGGCGCCACGCCCGGGTGATGTTGCGGCCGTCGCGGCCGGGATGTCGGTCATGCTCTCGCTCGATGCGGTTGGTCCCGGCAGGGCTTGTAGAACCTCAACGATGGTCGAGGTCAAGGCGGGGCTCCGGGTTCGTTTTGGGTCAGTCGCCGGCGGTCCTGAAGGCGCGGGCGCCGGGTCCCTCGGCGGCGGCGCTGTCGCCCGGATTGCGCAGGGGACAGTCGCGCATCGAAAGGCACCCGCAGCCGATGCAGCCGTCGAGCTGGTCGCGGAGGCGGGTCAGGAGCGTTATGCGCTCGTCCAGAGCCGCGCGCCACTCGCCCGACAGAATCGCCCAGTCGTCCGACGACAATGGTCGGTCCTGCGGCAGGCGATCGAGCCGGGCGCGGATTTCGGCGAGCGGAATGCCGGTCTTCTGCCCGACGCGGATGATCGCGATGAGACGGAGGATGCCGCGCGGATAGCGCCGCTGGTTGCCGGCGCTGCGCCGGCTGCGGATCAGGCCCTTCGCCTCGTAGAAATGCAGCGTCGAGATCGGGACGCCGGCGCGGCGCGCCACCTCGCCGATCGTGAGTTCCTCCGCGATCATTCCCGTCCCGGTCTCCGCCATGAGCGCGGCGAGGATAGCCGAAGCCCGCGGCGATTCCCTCGGATCGGGAAGAGTGGCAGGGGAGAACGAAAAGGGCCGCCGGAACATCCGGCGGCCCTCGTCACGATCCAGAGAGGCTGGACGCTCAGTAGGAGCCGACGCAGCGATACTGCCGGCCGTCATAGCCGGTGAAGCTGTCCGTTGCCGGATTGTAGCTTCGATAGCGGTTCTGGCAGTAGGCGACGTGGTTCTGCCAGGCAACGCCGGGCGGGGGCGGGACCTCGTAGCCGCCATTGTTCTGGGCCGAGGCGATTGCCGCGCCGACGCCCAGGCCGAGAATGGCGCCGGCTGCCGCCGCCGCGCCGGGATTACCGACCCAGCCGCCATAATAGTTGCCGCGCCAGCCGGGGCCGTACCAGGCGCCGCGCGCCGGGCCATACCAGCGTCCGGGCCGCGGGCCGTACCAGCCCGGACGCGGTCCGTAGCCTGGACCGCCGCGCCAGCCGGGACCGCCATAACCGGGTCCGCCCCAGCCGGGGCCGCGCCAGTCCGCCGAAGCGGTCGACGTGGTCGCGGCCACGGCGCCGAGCCCGATCACGGCCGCGAGGGCCGCCGAAATCATGCGCTTCATGACCTTCATCTCCTTCGTCAACGCCGCGCGCCGATCGAGGGCTCGCGAGGCTTCTGTCCATTCGCGGCACCGGCCATTTCGCCGCGCCGCCTTATCGATCAACTGGGGTAGAGAATAGGATTGGCAAGCTGAACGGTGGCTGAACGGCTGGCGCGCGGCATCCGCCATGCTATGACCGGCCATTCGAGCCGAACGAAGGCAGACCCAAGGTAGACCCAATGCCGCGCGCATTTGCCATTCTCGACGTGTTCACCAGCCGGCCGCTTTCCGGCAACCAGCTCGCCGTCGTCCTCGACGCCGAGGGCCTCGATACCGAGGCGATGCTGGCGATCACGGCCGAGTTCAACCTTGCCGAGACCGTCTTCGTCCTGCCTGCCGAGCGGCCGGGGCATCGTGCCCGCATCCGCATCTTCGCTCCCGGCAGGGAACTGCCCTTCGCCGGCCATCCGACGGTCGGGACCGCAGTGCTGCTCGCGCTCGATGACGCCGCGACGGGTGGCGCCGGCACGGATACGATGCTGATGCTGGAAGAGCCGGTCGGCCCGGTGCGGTGCCTCGTCTCACGCGAGGAAGAGGGCAAGCGCGGCCATGCGACCTTCGACGTTCCGGTCGTAGCGCAGCCGGCGGGCCATGCGCTCGACCGCGACGCCATCGCCGCGGCGCTCGGACTGCTGCCGTCGGAGATCGGCTTCGAGAACCATGTCGCCTCAGCCTATACGGCCGGCGTTCCCTATATCTTCGTGCCGCTGCGCGACCTCGACGTGATGCGCCGTGTCCTGCCGCGTCTCGACCTGTGGCAGCACGCCTTCGGTGACGTCTCGGCCTATCTCTATTGCCGCGAGACCGAGAGCAACACGCATCATTTCCATGCGCGCATGTTCTGGCGCACGCTCGGCCTCGTGGAGGATCCGGCGACCGGCTCGGCCGCCGCCGCCTTTGCCGGCGTCGTCGCCGGCTTCGATCGTCCGATGGCCGGCTCGCACCCGATCCTGATCGAGCAAGGCTACGAGATGGGCCGGCCGAGCGTCATCCGCCTCGAAGTCGATATCGAGAACGGCGCGCTCGCGGCAGCGCGGATCGGTGGCGACGCGGTCGTCGTCGCTCGCGGCACGCTCGACATCTGACGACCCGCCAAACCCTTCATCTCGCCGTCTGGAGCCCAAGCCGTGAGTCGCTTCTGGAGCCCGATCGTCTCGACGCTGAAGCCCTATGTTCCGGGCGAGCAGCCGAAGATCGCCAATCTCGTCAAGCTCAACACCAATGAGAGCCCCTATGGGCCGTCGCCGAAGGCGCTCGCGGCGATCGCCGAGGCGGCCGGCGACGCGCTGCGGCTCTATCCCGATCCGACCTCGATGGCGCTGCGCGAGGCGATCGCCGCGCGCCACGGGCTTTCGGCCGGCGAGGTCTTTGTCGGCAACGGTTCGGACGAAGTGCTCGCCCATGCCTTCATGGGCCTTTTGAAGCACGAGAAGCCGCTGCTCTATCCCGATATCAGCTACAGCTTCTATCCGGTCTATTGCGGCCTCTACGGCATCGAGGCCGTCGAAATTCCGCTCGACGACGCCTTCCGAATCCGCGTCGCGGATTACGACCGGCCGTCGGGCGCCGTCATCCTGCCCAACCCCAACGCGCCGACCGGCATCGCGCTGCCGCTCGCCGAGATCGAGGCTCTGCTCGCTCAGGATCGCGAGCGGCTGGTCGTCGTCGACGAGGCCTATGTCGATTTCGGCGCCGAGAGCGCAGTGTCGCTGGTGCCGGCCCATGACAATCTTCTCGTCGTCCAGACCTTCTCGAAATCGCGCGGCCTCGCCGGGCTTCGCGTCGGCTTCGCCATCGGGCAACGCCCGCTGATCGAGGGACTGGAGCGGGTCAAGGACAGCTTCAACTCCTATCCACTCGATCGCCTCGCCATCGCCGGCGCCACGGCCGCCTATCGCGACGAGGCCTGGTTCGACGACAAGCGGCGGACGATCATGGCGAGCCGCGAGCGTGTCGCCGAAGGTCTCGCAGCGCTCGGCTTTGAGGTGCTGCCCTCCTCCGCGAATTTCGTCTTTGCCCGGCATGGCCAGCGGGCTGGTGCCGATCTCGCGGCGGCGCTCCGGGCGCGCGGCGTGCTGGTGCGCCATTTCGCCAAGCCGAGGATCGGCGATTTCCTGCGCATCAGCATCGGTACCGACGCGGAATGCGACCGGCTGCTGGCCGAACTTTCCGCGATCCTCGAGGGCTGAATCAGCGGCGCCGCCAAAGCCTTCGTGCTAATCTGGAGCCGTTCCGGCTTGGGAGGGCTTCCGTGACGCAGCTGCTGCTTTTCATCCATCTCGTCGGCCTCGGCATGGGCTTTGCCGGCGGCATCGGCTCGGCCGTGACGATGCGCTTCGCCGCCGGTGCCAATGCCGAGGGCGCCGCGGCGCTGAAGCGGCTGCCGCCCGTCTTCGCCAACATCTCCGCGACCGGCCTGCTACTGCTCTGGGCCACCGGGCTCATCATGGTGTGGAGTGTCTTCGGCGGACCCGGCAACCTGCCGCAGCTCTTCTGGCTGAAGATGGTGTTCGTGCTCGCCTTGACGCTCCTCGCCGGTGCGCAGCATGCGACCTATGCCAAGATCCGCCGCACGGGCAATGCCGCGCTCGGCGCCCGGATGAAGATCCTCGGCCCGGCCAGCGGGCTTTCCGCGCTGCTCGCGACGCTCGCCGCGGTCTATGCCTTCAACTGAACGCGTGCATTCGCGGGGCTTGCGCTTTTCCGCGCGAGATTGATATGAGTTGCAGTGTTCCGGCCGCGGCCGGGGCGCTGGATGCGGGCGCGACCGCCTGTTCCTTCGGAGCCGATATGAGCCGGATGCCGCATGAGACGATGCCGACCGCGGGACGCGTTTCCCGCCGTGGCGCCGCCATGCCGTTTGCCATCACGTCGCCGCGCGGCCTTCCGAAAGCCCTCCTTCTTCTTAGCTGCCCCTGAGCGTCGGCAGGCCGCAAGCGGCCGGGCTCTCAGGGGATCGTGCCGCACAGAACCCCCGCATTCGCGCCGCCTCCCGAACGCCAGCCGATGAAATCGGGCCGGGCCGGCCGCCAGAAGGAAGAAGAGAGCCATGACCGCCACCACAGTTGACGCCAGCAAGGACCGCGTCGTCATCTTCGACACCACGTTGCGCGACGGCGAACAGTGCCCCGGCGCATCGATGACCTTCGAGGAGAAGCTCGAGGTCGCCGAACTGCTGGAGGAGATGGGCGTCGACATCATCGAGGCCGGCTTCCCGATCGCCAGCCAGGGCGATTTCGAGGCCGTGCAGGAGATCGCCCGCCGCGCCGGCCCCGACGTCACCATCGCAGGCCTCGCCCGCGCCATCTCCGGTGACATCGCGCGCGCCGCCGAGGCGGTCCGGGTCGCCAAGCGTCCGCGCATCCATACCTTCGTCTCCACCTCGCCGATCCATCTGGCGCATCAGATGCGCAAGAGCGAGGAGCAGGTGCTCGACATCATCGCCGCCACCGTGAAGCAGGCGCGCAATCTGGTCGAGGATGTCGAGTGGTCGGCGATGGACGCGACCCGCACGCCGATCGACTATCTGGTCCGCTGCGTCGATGCCGCGATCAAGGCCGGCGCCACGACGATCAACCTGCCCGATACGGTCGGCTATGCCGTTCCCGAGGAATATGCGGCCATGTTCCGCGAGGTGATCGCGCGCGTCCCCGATTCCGACAAGGCGATCTTCTCGACCCATTGCCATGACGATCTCGGGCTCGCCGTCGCCAATTCCTTGGCGGGCGTGATGGGTGGCGCGCGGCAGATCGAGTGCACGATCAACGGCCTCGGCGAGCGCGCGGGCAATGCGGCGCTGGAAGAAGTGGTGATGGCGATCCGCACCCGCGGCGACGTTCTGCCCTACCAGACCCGCGTCGAGTCGACGATGCTGACCCGCGCCTCGAAGCTGGTCTCGGCCGTCTCGGCCTTCCCGGTGCAGTACAACAAGGCCATCGTCGGGCGGAACGCCTTCGCTCATGAAAGCGGCATCCACCAGGACGGCATGCTGAAGAATGCCGAGACCTACGAGATCATGACGCCGGAGAGCGTCGGCGTGAAGGCGACCTCGCTGGTCATGGGCAAGCATTCCGGCCGCCATGCCTTCCGCGAGAAGCTGAAGGAGCTCGGCTACGAGCTGGGCGACAACGCGCTGGAAGACGCGTTCAAGCGCTTCAAGGACCTCGCCGACCGCAAGAAGCACGTCTATGACGAGGACATCGAGGCGCTGGTCGGCGACGAGGTCGCAGCCGCGAGCGAGCGCTTCCGCCTCCTGTCGCTGACCGTCATCGCCGGCACCGGCGGCCCGTCCAAGGCCATCATCAGCCTCGACGTGGACGGCACGCACATCACCAAGGAAGTGGGCGGCAACGGCCCCGTGGACGCGACCTTCAACGCCATCAAGGCGATCGTGCCGCACGAGGCCAAGCTGTCGCTCTACCAGGTGCATGCAGTCACCGAGGGCACCGACGCGCAGGCCGAGGTTTCGGTCCGCCTCGAGGAGGACGGCAAGTCGGTCACCGGCCGCGGCGCCGATCCCGACACCATGGTCGCCTCGGCGAAGGCCTATATCTCGGCCGTCAACAAGATCGCCGTGAAGCGCCAGCGCCAGCACGCCCAGGCGGCGGTGTAGGGGCGGTCGCAGCGTCTCACCAAAACAAGAAAGGCGCCGTCGATGGACGGCGCCTTTCGCATTTTCAGGGCCGGAGCCGACGTTACATCGGCAGGGCGATCTTGCCGAGGCGGAGGAACTGCGTCTCGCCCGAGGAATCGTCGACGCCGTCATTGTCGGTGATGGCATAGGCCTCGCCATCGGCGCCGATCGCGAAGCTCTCGACCTTGTCGAGCACATAGCCGTTCGGCGCCCGCAGCGCCGGCAGGAGATCGACGAGGTCGTTCTTGGCGACCACCGGCAGCGCGCCGCCGAGCGGGGCAGGGGTAACGCCGGCGAGCGGCACGAAGACGAGCTTCTTGATCTTCGCGTCACGGCCGATCTGGTTGTCGCGCTCGATGACCACCAGACCTCCCGGAACGGCGGTGATCTCGGAGAGGCCGACCCAGCCCTTGCCGGCCTTTTCGAGCGGATAGTGAACGGCGGCCCAGCTCTTGGCGGACGGCTTGTAGGCAAGAAGCTTGGTCATGCCCTTCGGGTCGTCCTTCCACTCGCGCTGCACCGCGAGCCAGACCGTCTCGTCGGCACCCGAGCCGGTGACGGTCACGCCCTCGAAGCCGAAGCGCGTGGCCTTGTCAGCGAGCTCGGCCGGCAACGCGATCTCCTCCACCAGAACGCCCTTGGCGTCGGTGCGCAGCAGCGTCGACTGCGTCTTGTTCTTCTCGCGCTCGGGATTGCCTTCCGAGGCAAGCCAGAACCCGCCATCGGCGGCAAGCGCGATGCCCTCGAGGTCGAGATTTTCGACCGGCTTGCCGTCCTTCGTGACGACGATGCGGTCGGTGATGACGGCCGGGGACTGCGCCGCGTCGATCGTCAGGATCGCGCCTTGCGACTGCGCGCTGTCGACGACGGCGTAAAGCTTGCCCGGCGCCGTGCGATCGGCGGCAGTGCCCGAAATCGCGGCCCAGCCGATCGGCTTGCCGTCCTTGTCGGCCGAGACGAGCGTCGGATAGGCGGCTGGCGCATCGCTGCGCTCGTAGATCGTGACGACCGAGCCGATCAGGCCGTCCTCGCGGAGGTCGTTCTCGGAGGCGGTGACGAAAAGACTGCGCTGCGGAATGGCGAGCAGGCCCTCCGGCCCGATGCCGCCCGGCAGCGCCTGCAGGAGCGTCGGGGCCTTGCCGGCGCCTTCGTCCTTGTAGACGCCGACCAGCGAGGCACGCTCGGAGCCGACGAAGATCAGCGTCTCGTCGACGAAGCGGGCGACTTCGATACCCTCCGGCTCGTTGCCCTTCTTGTTGCGCTTCTCAGGATAATGGCCGAGCCGCACCGTCTCGTATTCGAGGCTGGTGCCGCTGTCGAAATCGACCGTGCCATCCGCCTTGAAGATGGTGAAGCCGCGGCTGCCGCCCTTCCAGTCGCCTTCGTTGGCGGTGACGAAGCGGTCGTCGCCGATCCAGCCGACGGCGTCCGGCTCGCGCGCCACGCCCTTCATGGCAGCGGACAGGTCGATCACGCCGTCCTTCCCGGTGTCGATGCCGTCGAGATCGACGCTGCCGGCCGAGAAATGCGTCACGACCTTGCCGGTGGCGGCGTCGGCGATGACGATCTCGTTGTTCTCCTGCATCGTCAGGACGATCTGGTTCTTCGCGTTGAAGTCGACGAATTCCGGCTCCGGATCCTCGGGCGCGACCGCCGAGAGCCCCGAGACGTCGATCACGGTCTTCGTGCCGCAATCGACCGTGCCGTCGGCGGCGAGGCGGAAGGTCACGAGGCTGCCGCCCGGCATCTGCGGGATCGCGCCGTCATTCACCTCCTCGTCGCGCTCGTTCTCGATCGCGATGGCAAGGAAGCTGCCGTCCGGGCTCTTGGCCAGCGAATCGGGCTGGCCGGCGAGATCGCAGGTGGCGGCGACGGTCTTCGAGGCGAGATCGACGACGGCGAGATGGCCGGCGGGCTTCGCCTTGTCCTTCGAGGTCACCACGCCGACCAGCGCATGGCCACCGGCGACGACGGTCGAGGTCGGCTCGCCGCCGAGCGCGACCGTGCCGGCCGGCTTCGGCGCCTTGGGGTCCGCCAGGTCGATGATGCCGATCCGCTCGCCGGGGCTGTCGGTATAGACGAGCGTATTGCCGTCGGCGGAAGCGGAAATGATCTCGGCGACCGTCGCCTTCTCTCTGTCGGCGCCCTCGGGCAGGTTGTCGACGACATGGAACGTGGCGATGCGGTTGAACATTTCGGCCGCTTCCGCCGCACCAAGTCCGGGAAGGGCGGTGCCGGCGAGGAGCGTCGCGGCAAGCGCGGCGGTCGTGAGCCTCGTGATCATGGGGTTCCCCTGTGGCTGCTGTCGGTCTCGATCTCTCTGCGAAAGCGCAACAAAACCGCCCGACGTGACAGGGGAATGAAGCCGGCGCGCGTGGCGCGGCGCCGCTGCCGGGAGAGCGAAGATTTCCACAGGCGGCGAAATCGCGACGAGGGTGCTGGACAGCCCCCACCGCCTTTGCTACACACCGCCTCGTTCGCGGCGGCAAGTTCCGCAGCGCGGCGGGTGCATAGCTCAGTTGGTAGAGCAGCTGACTCTTAATCAGCTTGTCCTAGGTTCGATCCCTAGTGCACCCACCAAAAACCTCCTCATTTTCAGTCATATGATGCGTCGTCAGTAGCGGCCTTGCCGTTGCGGTTGTCTCTCGCTTGCGGTCGGCGCGGCGAGGGTCGATGATCCGTCACCGGATGCTTGGGAAGGGAGCCGCGCATGATCCGACGACCGTCCGGCAAGCCGCTGTTCAGCGATGACCGCTTCGGCAATCTCTTGCGCATCGCCGTCGCGGTGCTGGTGATCGCCGGGGTGCCGATCGCCGCCTTTGTCAAATGGCTGCTTTCGGGCGGCTAGGGATGGCGGGAGGTGAGGGCGTGCTGATCGGGACCTGTCATTGCGGCAGGGCGTGCTGGACTCTTTCGGGCGATCCTGGGGCGGTCACGGCGTGCAACTGCACGCTCTGCCGGCGCTATGGCGCGCTCTGGGCCTATGACTACGAGAATGAGCGCATCCGTTTGGAGGGGCCGACCACTGTCTATCAGCGCGAAGGCGAGACGCCGGCTGAGATCGAGACGCATTTCTGTCCGACCTGCGGCTGCCTGCTTTGTTGGCGCGACCTTTCGACGACGGCCGACGGAAGGCGGCGCATGGCGGTCAACGTCCGACTCGCGCCCGCTGACGCCGTCGCCCATCTGCCGGTGCATCACTTCGATGGTTTTGCGAGTTTCAGGACCGTGCCGCGCGACGCTGCTTGCGTCAGCGACATGTGGTTCTGACGTCCCTCAGCGTGCATAGGCATTGAACGGGTTGTCGTGCGTCAGGCGGCGCAGCGTTTCCGCCTCGACGCCGCGGGCGGCGAGGAGCGGCAGCAGCACGTCGGAAAGATGCGTGTAGGGCATCGGTGTGCCGCCGCCGGGCAGCGCGGGGTCGTACCAGCCGCGATCGTGGCTGACCAGCATCTGCGCTTCATAGCCCGCGTCGAGGGCGCGGATGACGAGGTCGGCGACCGCATCGTCCGGCGCACGGCCGACATGGTCGAACTCGATCCAGGCGCCACGATCCGCCACGGCGCGGTTGAGCGCGAAATCGGGCTCTTCCTGGGTGTGGATCGAGATGAAGCGGTCGGGGCGATAGCCTTCCTTCTCGATGATGTCGAGCTGATCCATCACGACGCGGCCGCGGATGGTGTGGCTGCCGATGATGGCGCCGGTGCGGCGGCCGGCGCGCGCGGCGGCCCGCAGGATCTTCGCCTCGAGCGGCGTGATGCCGTCGTCGCCGGCGGAGAGCTTGATCCAGCCGGCGCGCACGCCGGTGTCCTCGATGCCGTTGTCGAGCTCGTCGACCATCCACTCCTCGAGCGCCTCTTCGCTGGCCTCGCGCACCCAGGCGGGGATCCAGGGCTCTCGGTAGTTGCCTGTCGGCACAACGATGGGAAAGCCGGTGGCGCGCGATACCGCGAGATCGAGATCGGCGCGCCGGCCGACGCCGCCGGTCGAGCATTCGACGAGGGCAGTAATTCCGCGGGCCTTGATGGCCTCGATCTCGGGCGCCATCAAACGCACGACATCCGCGGCCTCGGCCTCGGCATAGCCGGGCTGGTCCGGCGTGCGCAGGTCGACGAAGACATGCTCGTGGGGAAGGATCATGCCGAGCTGATCCTTCGTGAACGGCCCGAGCGTCGTGTGGAGCAGGCGCATCTGTCGGTTCCTCCCGTTGAAGCGGTTCAGACTATCGTCACGCGCGCGATCCGCGCAAATTGCATCCTCCGCGCTCGAAGCCCGTTAACGCGGCGCCGCTAGTTTCGGCATCCCCAACCGAGGAGGAGTGTGTCCCATGCAGACCCGGATCATCGGCAGCGTGCTGCCGGTTCTCGAAATCGAACTCCAGCAGGGCGAGCGGGTCATCGGCGTCGCCGAGCAACTCTCCTGGCTGACCGGCGGCGTCTCGCTGAAGACGTCGCTCGGCGGCGCCAGCGCGGGCGGCGGCCTGTTCGGGCTCGTGAGCCGCGCCGTCTCGGGCGGCGGCCTCGTCACCACGGAATTCCACGCCGACAACGGCCCCGGCATGGTGGGGCTCGCGGCGAAGTTGCCGGGCCAGATCGTCGAGCTCCAGGTCGAGGGCGGCGGCTATGTCGTCCATCGCCACGGCTTCCTGTGCGGCAGCCATGGCATCACGGTCGAGAGCGCGCTGCAGCAGAATCTCGGCGCCAGCGTCTTCGGCGGCGAGGGCTTCGTCCTGCAGAAGATCGGCGGATCGGGCACGGCCTTCGTCGAACTCGGCGGCGAGATCATCAAGTATGACCTCGGTGCCGGCCAGTCGATCGCGGTTCATCCGGGCCATGTCGGCCTGTTCGATGCCGGTGTCCAGTTCGAGATGACGTCGCTTTCCGGCGTCCGGAGCACCTTCTTTGCCAGCGGCGACCTGTTCATGGCCCGTCTGACCGGACCTGGCCGGGTGTGGCTCCAGACGCTGACGCTGCCGGGGCTCGCCCACGCCATCAGCCACTATCTTCCCAAGCAGGGCTGAATTCCGGCCGCCGCGGTGAGCGGCACTCGGTGCAGGGCAGGTGGTTCGCCGGCTCATCATCGTGAATAGCTTCGCGGGCCTGGCGGATGCCAGTCCTAGGCGCCGGGGGTGTGCCGGCCCTCCATGGCCAATGCCTCGGGGACGATCCTCTCATAAAGCAGCATCGTTGCGGCGCAGTAGTCGCTCATCCGTTCGCAAAGCGGCTCCCGGATCGCGAAAGTGCTGGTGGCCCCCACACGGGCGATCAGAGCGGCGCGCTCGCCAGCCTGCAGGATATTTGCGACATGGGCGCGTGAGATGCCGAATTCGCGCGACATGCCATTGGCGCTCGGCGGAGGTTCGTCGAGACGATTGGCCAGCGCCAGACGCAGCATGATCATCAGGCCGCTGTCGAACTCAGTGATCTCGTAGAGCCCGTCGGGTTCGCCCGGCAGGCCCGGACCCGTCTGGTGCGATTGGCCGAGCAGCGCACAGAGCGCGTCGCGGAAGGTCGCGCGATCGAGCGCAGCGGGGATGTCGGTGAATTGCGGGTGGACGACGGCAAGCGAGGCGATGTTGTTCGCCCAGCGCTCCCTGAAGTAATCGCGCAGCGGCTGCGTAGGCTCCATGGGCTTCGTCCTGGCATCGTCGGTGCGCGCGGTCATGGTGAGATGTCCGGCGCGCAGCATCAGCTGGACGATTGATCGCGCCCGCGCCGCGCTGCAGATGTCGTGGCTCTGGCAGATCGCCTCCAGCCTGCTCATCGTGAGACGGATGCCGTTCTGGTTCGGCTGCCCGTGGAGATAGAGGCAGAAGAACGCGACGAAAACCCGCCCGCGATCCGAGAACAGCCGGTGCTGAGAGGGGCGGGATCGGTGAAGCGAGACGATTCCGTTCAAGAGGCGGGTCGAGGCATCGCGAAAGCGCGGCCTTGAGCGCATCTCCGCGATCATTTCGGGCGAGAACGCGCCCGTTCCGCGCTCGATCACGGCGCCCACACCATTGCCGCGCCTCCGGCAAGCGAGACGTCAGGTCCGTCGAAACGATGCCAACGAATTTTGGCAGCTATCAACCTATGCACGGTGCGATAGAAGGGTTGCACCGCACAGAAATGCTCATCGACTGAGCAACTCCTTGCCGTGGATGTGTGCGTCCCGGGGCGGTACCTTATACGGGTCGGGGAAGTAAAAAAATGGATTCGATGAATGTTCGGCCGGTTGATCCGGCCGTAAGCGTATATCCTTTGCCTATGAGTGCACGAAGAGCGCGGCATGAGGCCAGGAACGCGAGACGACATCGGCTAATACTCCCAAAGGGTCATCCGTAAAGAACGCTACCATATTGGTTGCCTTACGGAATCGCGAATAGGCTAACTCGCTTGTTCGGCAAGTTCCTGTAAAAATAACTAACAATTCATGTCATGAATACTATTCACTGGCTCGTGATAGGGTGGGCCGGAACGGGGAAGATTTGTTCGGATTAACTTGGATCGATTGCTCAAAGCGAACATTCGCATCTGAGCGATGAGCGTTTTCTCGAACATGTCCTGATGAGATCATGCCGTCTCAATGTCCGAAGACTGGAGTTGTTCGGCGATGACGGCGGTCGAAGGGGATTCTGCATCGCTCGCAACCTCCGTCGGCGGTTGCGGTCGGGCGACATTTGCCTTGCCGGCTATCGAACTGCGGCAACCATGCAGCCGCAGCGGGAGTGTCGCGTTAACGGGCCGCCGCTAGTCTCGGCTGGACTCACCCCCGGGAGGACAACTTCATGATGTTCGGATCAGATAGGACCGTGGCTTCCCCTCGGCCATCGGCAGTCGGCGCGCATCGCTCGGTGACAATCGCGATGGTCGTCTCGGCGCTCGCGGCGTCGACCGCTTCGGCGGCCGACAAACCGGACTACCGCTCGACTTCGGGCAGCGTTCATCTTCGCTACCTGAACGCCGGTGAGGGCGAGATCCGCGCGGTGCCACGGATCGGCCTTTCGTTCGGCGATCGCGTCATGCGCGCCGAACTCGACTCCGGCTCGACCGGCGTGGTCGTGGCGGCGGCGCTCATCCCAGGCTTCGATCAGCTGCCGGTGGTCGGCGACGGGCGGCTTACCTATACAAGCTCCGGCCGGGTCATGATCGGCTCATGGGTCACGACGCCGCTGACGCTTTCGGGGGCCGACGGTGCGTCCGTCACCACCGAGCCGATGCCCGTTCTCGCCGTGACGAGCGTCGAGTGCCTCGAACAATCGCGCGACTGCACCCCCAACGACGACCCGCGCGATATCGCGATGATCGGCATCGGTTTTGCGCGCGAAGGAGACCGTCAGGGCCAGAGCACGCCGGAGAAGAACCCGCTGCTGCGTGTTTCGGCCGGAAGCGCGGGCAAGGGCTATGTTCTCGGCGCGGAGGGCATCGATGTGGGGCTCGACGCGAAGGTCGCGCGCGGCGATTTCCGTTTCGTCAAGCTGGAGCGCCAGCAGGACCTGCCGGACTGGAAGGCGGTGCCGGCCTGCATCAGCGTCGCCGGGGCGTCGCCGCCGGCCTGTGGCACCATGCTGGTCGATACCGGCGTCGGCGACATGTTCCTCACCGTGCCCCCTGGCGAGGCGCAGCCCGGGCCGCTCGACGACGGCACCGAGATCGCCGTCCTGCTCGGCGACGATTCAGCGAGCGAGCCGCTCTACAGCTTCACGACCGGCGACCGCTCGCAGTCGATGGCGCCGGCGCGTGTCCATCTCGACGTCTCGGATCGCAAAAAGCCCTTCGTCAACACCTCGTTCCACTTCCTGAACGGATTCGACGTGCTCTTCGACGCCGAGGGTGGCTGGGTCGGCTTCCGGAAGCGGTGACGGGCGGCTTGTCCTTTTTTGCACTGTCTTGCGTGGTCTTGCCCATAAACCGATTGAAATCGTGATTGCGCCGCATCCGGGCCTGCGGCATGCTCTCCCTCAGCCCCAATGAACGAGGGCGTGAGGGAGGGTTATCGATGTCCAAGACTGCAAGGTCCATCCTTGCCGCCGGCGCCATTGCGCTCGCGGCGATGTCCACGGCTCCGGTGAAGGCGCAGGCGGAGGATGTGACCATCCTCGCTTCCGTGCCGGGCCTGACCTTCCCGTTCTTCGTGCACATGATGAACGCGTTCAAGGCCGAGGCCCAGAAGCAGGGCGTGGCCGTGATCGAGAGCGACGGCCAGGTGTCCTCGCCCAAGCAGACCGCCGATATCGAAGCGGCGATCACCAAGGGCGTCCAGGGCATCGTGATCAGCCCGAACGAGGTCGACGCCATGGCGCCGGCGCTGCAGCAGGCGGTCGAGGCCGGCATTCCGGTCGTCACCGTTGACCGCCGCGTGGCGCAGGTCGAAGGCATCCTCGCCCATATCGGTGCCGACAACGTCAAGGGCGGCGAGGCCCAGGGCGAGCTGATCATGAAGCTCTATCCCGATGGCGCGACGATCGTGAACCTGCAGGGCCAGTCGGGCGCCTCGCCGGCGATCGACCGCAACAAGGGTCTGCACAACGTCCTCGACAAGGCCGCCGACAAGTACAAGATCGTCTTCGAGCAGACCGCCGGTTTCGACCGCGCCAAGGGTCTGGCCGTGACCGAAGCCGCGCTCTCGGGCCTTTCCGAGCCGCCGAAGGTCATCGTCGCCGCCAATGACGACATGGCGCTCGGCGCACTCGAGGCCGTGAAGGGCCGCAATCTTTCGGGCATCGCGATCATCGGCTTCGACGCGCTTCCGGAAGCTCTCGCCCAGGTGCGCGACGGCGGGCTCACCGCCACGATCGAGCAGTTCCCGGGCAAGCAGAGCGCGCTCGGCGTCGACACGCTCGTCGCCTTCATCAAGGACAAGAAGAAGCCCGACCAGCAGGTCACGCTGCTGACCCCGGTCGCGATCACGAAGGACAACCTCGACACCGCCGAGCGTCTCGGCGAGGTGAAGTAAGTCCTGTCCTAGTCGGCAAGGTCCGGGCGCCCGTCGCCCGGACCGTTCCGCTTTTCCCCGACACATGCCGCCGCGCCTCGTTCGAGCAGCGCCATGCGCAAGCCATTGGGAATGCCCGTGACCGCCACAGCGCCGCTTCTCAAGATGTCCGGCATCACCAAGAGCTTCCCCGGCGTGAAGGCGCTGGACGGGGTCTCGCTCGAAGTGGCGCCGCGCGAGATCCACGCGCTGCTCGGCGAGAACGGCGCCGGCAAGTCGACGCTTCTGAAGATCCTCGCCGGCGCGCAGGGGCCGGACCAGGGCGAGATCGTCTTCGACGGCAAACCCGTGACGCTCGCCAATCCGCATGTCGCGCAGCAACTCGGCATCGTCACGATCTACCAGGAATTCACGCTCGCTCCCGACATGAGCATCGCCGAGAACGTGTTCATCGGCCGCGAGCCCGGCCGCTGGCCGTTCGTGTCGTGGTCGCGCATGGCGAGCGAGACGGAGAAGCTGACGCGCCGCATCGGCCTCGACCGCAATCCCATGACGCTGGTGCGCGACCTCTCCGTCGCCGAGCAGCAGATGGTCGAGATCGCGCGGGCGCTGTCGATGGACTCGCGCGTCATCATCATGGACGAGCCGACCTCGGCGCTCTCGCTCGCCGAAGTCGAGAAGCTGTTCCGTATCGTGCGTCGCCTGCGCGAAGACGGCATCTCGATCATCTTCGTGACGCATCGCCTCGAGGAGGTGATGGAGGTCTGCGACCGTTTCACGGTGCTGCGCGACGGCCGCAATGCCGGCGCCGGCGCGGTTTCCGACATCACCATCGACGGCATCATCCGACTCATGGTCGGCCGCGAGGTCAACACGCTGTTCGCCCATCGCGAGGCGCCGCCGCCCGGCGCGGTCGCGCTCGAGGTCAAGGGGCTGACGCGGCTTCGCACCGCGCAGGATCCGCATGCGACCGAGATCCGCGACGTGTCGCTCTCCGTCCGCAGCGGCGAGATCCTCGGCATCGCCGGGCTGGTCGGTGCCGGCCGGACGGAAACGGCGCGGGCCATTTTCGGTGCCGATCCGTTCGATTCGGGTACCGTGATCATCGATGGCGAGAACGTCGCCATCCGCTCGCCGCGCGATGCGATCTCGCGCGGCATCGGTCTCGTTCCCGAGGACCGCAAGCTGCAGGCGCTGTTCCTGGCGCAGGCGATCCGCACCAACATGTCGATCGCCTCGCTGGACCAGATCGAACGCCTCGGCTTCTTCATGGACGAGACCAAGGAGCGGCGGCTGGTCGAAGAATACCGGAAGCTGCTGAATATCCGCATGGCCGGGCCGGACCAGCCCGTCGGCAATCTTTCCGGCGGCAACCAGCAGAAGGTTGTTCTGGCGCGTTGGCTGGCCCTGCGGCCGAAGGTGCTGATCGTCGACGAGCCGACGCGCGGCATCGATATCGGCGCCAAGGTCGAGGTGCACAATCTTCTTTATGAGATGGCGCGGTCCGGCATCGCCGTGATCGCGATCTCGTCCGAACTGCCGGAAGTCCTGGCTGTCTCGGACCGCATCATCACCATGCGGGAGGGCAAGGTGACGGGCGAACTGGCGCGTTCCGACGCGACGCAGGAAAAGCTGATGGCGATGATGACGCTCGGGAGCCAGAGCCGCGCCGCCTGATAGGCGGGGGAGGGCACCGGACGGCAATAGGGTGGAGGAAGGCGGTTCATGGCTGAGGCGAGACCTGGCGCGGCGTCCGACAACGGCGTCGATCTCTTCGGATTCCTGGCGCGCTTCGCGCCGCTGATCTTTCTCTTCGTGCTCATGGCGATCTTCTCGCTGCTCGAGCCCCGCTTCCTGTCGTCGATCAATCTTTTCAACGTCATGCGGCAGGTCTCGATCACGGGGCTGCTCGCCATCGGCATGACTTTCGTCATCCTGACGGCAGGAATCGATCTTTCCGTCGGCTCGCTGCTGGCCTTCGCCGGCCTCGTGGCGGCGGCCGTCGCCAAGGGCGGCATGCAGGACCGGTTCACGGTGGGCGAGGGCGGCGTCGGCTATGGCTGGGAACTGGCCGCGTTGGCCGCGATCCTTGTCGGCGTCGTCGGCGGCCTGATCCAGGGCGTCTCGATCACCCGTCTCAAGGTGCCACCCTTCGTGGTGACACTCGGCGGCATGTCGGTCTTTCGAGGGGCGGCGCTGCTTTTCGCGGCCGGCGGCCCCATCTCGGGCTTCGAGCCTGGCTTTACCTGGTGGGGCCAGGGCAAGATCGGACCGGTTCCCGTCCCGGTCATCATCTTCCTCGTCTGTGGCCTCATTGCCCATATCGTGCTGCGCTACACGCGCTATGGACGGCAGATCTACGCCGTCGGCGGCAATCCCGAGGCGGCGCGCCTCTCGGGCCTCAACGTCACCTGGATCATCTGCAGCGTCTACGTGATCATGGGCTTCTTCGCCGGCCTCGGCTCCTTCGTGCTGGCGGCTCGGCTTAACTCGGCCGAGGCGGTGGCCGGCACTGGCTACGAACTCACCGTCATCGCGTCGGTGGTTATCGGCGGTACGTCGCTGTTCGGTGGCGTGGGCACGATCTTCGGCACAATCGTCGGCTCGTTCCTGATCGGTGTGCTTCTCAACGGCCTCGTCATCATGAACGTGTCGTCCTACATCCAGCAGATCATCATCGGCGTGATCATCGTGCTGGCCGTCGCATTCGACACCTTCGCCAAGTCGCGGCGGAAGCGGGTGTAGGATAGGGCAGGGAAGGCGAGTTCCGGCTCGCCTTCCGTTCACCTGGCTTCGGCTGGAGCCGGAGCGCTGCGCTCATCGATGAAGATTGTAAGGCCCGCGCCCGGCCCCCTCGACGAGGGAAGGGGATGGCTGGTCCGCTAGGGTCAAGCGGTGGCCGGGACGCGTTCGGCGCGCTCGGATCGATGTCCCGGCGGCGACCAATTTGGCCGGCGGTGAGCGCGATATAGCGCGGTCAGACTTGCGCGGATGGCGCGCCTTCTCCCTGTCGCAGCAGAATTGAGGGCCTTCGCGCCTTGTGAAGCCGAGCGGCGCTCGGGCGCTCGCCCCGCGCTAACACCCGCCGTCAATCGCGCGGCTTCGGGCCCTTCAGCGCCGTTCCGAAGACATGGTCCCAGAACAGCGTCGTTACGCCGAAGTTGCCCTCGTCATGCCGGAAATGGTGCAGCGCGTGTTGCCGCTTCCAACCATAGAGCGGATGACCGGGCACCATACGCCAGTGATGCAGCACATGGTGGGCGAAGGAATAGGTGAGATATCCCGCCGTCACGCCGAAGGTGAAGCCGCAGCCTTTGGCGATGCCGAAGGCGAGGCAGGACGGGAGGAGGACCGCCAGCGTCAGCAGCGAGAAGCTGATCCAGATCGGCGTGCCGATGAGATCGGTCGGCGAGGCGTGATGCTGGTCGTGCAGGTCGCGGAAATAGACGACATTGTGCAGGACGAAGCGGTGGATGAGATACTCCACCAGCGTCCACAGGAAGAGCCCGGCGAGCATCGCCGCGAGCCACATCAGCGGATCGACCGCTTCCCCTGCCGCATAGCTCGCCACGAGCAGGCCGAACAAGGCGGCCGGATAGACATAGAAGTCGGCGTAATAGCCGAGAGCGCTGCGCGTGATGGCCGACATGACACCCTTTGCCGTCAGAAAGCCTCGCTGCAGACCTTGGCCGGCGCCGCTGAAGCGCGGCGGCGCCTGTCGGCAGAGCCGAGTGGCTGGTCCACCACAATCTGCCGCAAAATTGCGCAGATACAAGCATTGCCTTCATCTTTGGAACGGCTCCAGGCGTGACCTTCGCCGTTCGGCGTGCCATCCTCCCGGCATGCACGCCATCACCCGCTCTTTCGCTGCCTTTCTGGCGATCTTCGCCGGCTGTCTCACCGCATCCGCCGGTCCGTCGGCGCCCGCCGCGCCGCGTCCCGGGCTACCGCCAGCGGCGTCCAATCTCGTTCGCGTCAACATCATCGACGGCGAGGACGGACGTGATTCGCTGGTGCGGCTCGGTCCCTCGCTCGGGCTGGACGCGGCCGATATCGCGCGGATCCGGATGGTGTCCGGCTATGTCGGCTGCCTCTCGCCCTCGCCCTCGGTCGGGTCCGCGGCGCTGTTCCTGAACAACCGGCAGATCCTGACCGCCGCGCATGTCTTCTTCGAGCCGTCGGGGCAGCGGCGCTGGAAGTGCTTCTTCAAGAACCAGGCTGCCGCGCCGGTGATGATCGACCTTCTGGTCGACGACGCCAATGCGCGTTTCGGCGCGAAGAAGCCGAAGCCAGGCTCCAACAACGATTATGCGGTGGTGCGACTCGCCGAGCCGCTCGAGGGCGCGGTGCCGTTCCCTGTCCTCGCCGACATTCCGGTGCGGGCCGGCGAGAAGCTGATCGTCGTCAACGCCCATCCGGCCGACATGGCGCGCGAAGTGGATCGCGGCATGCCCGTTGTTCAGGGTTGCACCGTTCGACGCAAGCCGATCTCGACGGAGAAGACGTCGTTCTTCCGCACCGATTGCGACGCAACCGGCGCCTCGTCGGGCGGAATGAACCTTGCCCGCGTCAATGGAGAGCTGGCCTTTCGCGGCATCACGATCACCACCGGGCCATGGCGGGATCCCGCGCTCAATGGCGCACCCTACAACGAGAAGGGCGGCAGCGTGACGACGGCGCTCGGGACGGACGCCGCCGTGCTCGCCGCGGGACGCAGCCTGGCCGGCGGCGCGAACTGAGCCGCCGGCAACGCTGCGGCGAGAAGCGCCGCCGGACAATCGACGCAGTTCCGGCAGTGGTCTGCGCGACGCTCAGCGCGACACATGGCCCGCCACAGCTCGCGCGATGTCACCACGGGTGATCCCGATATCGGCGAGGAGGCGGTCGTCGAGGCCCATCAGCGTGGAGCGGGCCTTGCGAGCGCGGAGATAGGCGGCGAGGCGGTTCGAGGTTCGGGCGAAATCAGGGATCATCGGGGTGTCTTTCCAGTTGAGCGCCGGCCCGTCGCCGGCGCCCTCCTGCTAGACGATGCCCGATCCGGGCGATGTGACCGCTTTCACGCCGCCTTGCGCACCACGTCACGCGGGCGCAGCAGCCGATCGATGAAGGCGAGCTTGTCGACGACCCCCGGGCCGAGCTTGAACGGATAGAGATCGGGCTGGCCCATCGAGCGGTTGATCGAGTTCATCGCCAGTGTCAGCGGCCCCCAGGCATCGACGATGTCGCTGAAATCGGCATTGCGATAGGGATCGAAATCGATATTGGCGTCGATCATGCCGTCGACACGCGCCTTCGGCCGGATACGAAGGCCGAAGGCATAGGCCGTCTCCAGCGTATCCAGCATGTGCATGTAGTGGGCGAAGGTCTCCGCAAAGTCCTCCCAGGCATGCGCCGTCGCATACTGGCTGACATAGCGATCCTGCCAGTCGCTCGGGAAGTTGCCGGCATAATAGTTCTGCAGCGACTCGTTGTAGTCGATCGACTCGTCGCCGAAGACGGCACGGCTTTCCTCGATCCGACCCGCGTCGCGAACCAGGCGGTCCCAGTAGTAATGGCCGATCTCGTGCCGGAAATGGCCGAGCAGCGTGCGGTAAGGTTCGTGCATGTCGGTGCGCATCTTCTCGCGCTCGACGGCGTCAGCCTCGACGATGTTAAGCGTGATCAGGCCCTCGTCATGCCCGGTGAGCACGCGGATGTCGTTGTCGTCTGCAAGGAAGGAGAAGGACAGTCCGCCGACCGGATCGTCGGCCTTGTTGGGGACCGCGAGGCCGAGGCGGAGCAGGCTGTAGAACAGGCGATGCTTCGCAACCTCGATATCGCGCCAACGCTGGTTGTAGACCTGGCTCGAAAGGTCCGGGATGACCATGTTCGTCCGGCAGCAGGTGCAGAGCTGCTCGGGATTGTCCATCGCGATCAGCCAGTTGCAGACGCCATAGCTGCGATTGGCGCAGGCGCGCCAAGTCGTCCCGTCGCCGCCATAGGTGACGAAGAGGTCCTCGCCATACTGGCCCGTTCCCGCCGGGTCGAGCGAGCGCAGCTGCCCTTCCGACGGAATGAAGCCGAGCGGCCTCTGGCATCCCTCGCACGACATCTCGTCGAAAGAGAGCGGATGGGCGCAGGCCCGGCATTCGAACAACCGCATTCTTGGGCTCCAGTCGTGGCGACGCGTCCGCGCGGGACGCCGCTGCGCCAACGCATCAGACGCCGATTGGTTCAACCCATCGCGGCCGGAGCCATGCGCGGCTCGATTTCGGGGAACCGGATCGTGATCCTCGTGCCGGAATGCTGGAGGTCGTGCTCGATCGCCGCCTCGAGCTTGCCGGCCAGCGCCTGGATGATGCGGCGGCCGAGACCGGTTCCGACGGGTCGGTTGTCGGTCCCGGTTCCGATGCCGTCGTCTTCGACGGTCAAGGCGATGCTGCCATCGCCTGCCACCAGGAAGACCCGAACGGCGCCAATTCCGTCCGGATAGGCATATTTCAGCGCGTTCAGGATCAGCTCGGTCATGATCACGCCGAGCGCAACGGCGCGATCGGGGCGGATGGCGACCGAGTCGAGCCTGTGAATGATCTGGCCACCCTCATGATCCGTCTCGCTGGTGCGCGCGAGATCCTCGATGAGACTGCCGAGATAGAGATCGAGCGCGACGCTGTGCACGTCGTCGGACGTATAGAGCCGGCGGTGCACCTGCGAGACCGCCATCACGCGGCCGACCGCCGCGGCGAGCGCGCTCTTGACGCCCGTATCGGGATGGGCCGCCGCCTGCATGTTGAGCAGCGAGGCGACGAGTTGCAGGCTGTTGCCGACGCGGTGATTGACTTCCTGGATGATCAGCGCGCGCTCCTCGGCCAGCGCCTGGAAGCGGTCGCGGGCCTCGCGCACCTCGGCCTCGGCGCGATCATGAGCACGCTTCAGGGCACGCGCGGCCAGCGCCGAGGCGATCGCCGCCCGGAGCAGGGGGAAGAAGTCCTCGCTCGCTTCCTTGATGACGTAGTCGGCAGCCCCGGCCTTCAGCGCCGCGATCGCCACGCGGCCCTGAGCCTCGCCCGTCACATAGACGACCGGTGGCGCATCCTGCAGGGTGTTGATCTCGGCCATGATCTGGAGGCCCGTGCGGCCAGGCATATGGTGGTCGAGCGCAACCACGTCGATGCCGCCGGCGCGCAAACGCGCGAGCCCGGCCTCGCCATCGCCGGCCGTCTCCACGCGATAGCCATGGCGCGTCAGGTCCTTGTCCGCCAGCCGGCACAATCCTGCGTCGTCGTCGATATAAAGGACGACCGGCTGACCATCCATCACTTGGCCTCTGGAACTTTGATCACGGAGAAGAAGAGGCCGAGCTGACGAATCGCGTTGGCGAAGTTTTCGTAGTTGACCGGCTTCACGACATAGACGCTGGCGCCGAGCTCGTAGCAGCGTTCGATCTCGCGTTGGTCATCGGTGGTGGTCAGCACGACGATCGGCGAGGTGCGGATATGCGGGCTGCTCTTCACGGCCTTCAGGATATCGATGCCGGTCATGTCGGGCAGGTTGAGGTCGAGGAGAATGAGCAGCGCCTCGCCCTTGCGGTTGGCGCCCGTGCGGTCTGCGCCGAGCAGGAAGTCGAGCGCGCTGGTCCCGTTGGTGAAGGCCTTGATCTCGTTGCTGACGCCGGCCCGGCGGATGTTCTTCTCGATCAGCCGCGCATGGCCCTCATCGTCCTCGACCATGACGATCGTCACGTGATTGGCGGTGTCACTCATCCTACGCATCCTTCTGCCGTTCCGATCCTTTCCTTGGACCGGAATGCCGCCGTCCACAAGCCGGCCCGCATCATGCCTGCGCCTTCTGCTCGGCGGTTTCCTCGCGCCAGCGGCGCGGCAGGATCACCGTGAAGGTGCTGCCTTCGCCGGGCTCGCTGTCGAGCCGGATCTTGCCGCCGATGCGCCGCACCAGGGCGCGGACATGGGCGAGCCCGATGCCCTCGCCGGGCCGGTCCTGCACGCCCGCCCGCCGGAACAGTTCGAACACGCGCTCGCGGTCGGCCGGATCGATGCCGCGGCCATTGTCGGCGACGCGAATGACGACGAAACCGCCACGTTCGCTGCCCGTGACCTCGATCTTGCCGGGGCGCCCCGGCTTCAGATACTTGACCGCGTTGTCGAGGAGGTTCGAGAAGATCTGGTCGATCGCCAACCGGTCGCTCTCGATCGTCGGCAGCGGCCCGATCGTGATCGTCGCGTCGGCGGCCTGGGCCTGGTGCATGACGGCATTTCGGATCGTGTCCAGCGCGGCGCCGAGATCGATCTCCTGAGGGGAAAACGCCCGTCGGCCGGCGCGCGAGAGGTTGAGGATCGCGTTGATCAGGCGATCCATCTTCGAGATCGACGCCTTGATGAAACCGACCGCCTCGTCGAAATCCCCGATGATCTGCTGGCTCTCGGGATCGTCCTTGCTCGCCTTCGCCGCCATGTCGTTGCGGATCGCCTCGAGCTCGCCCGTGAAGCCCATGATGTTGACGAGCGGCGAGCGGAGGTCGTGGCTGACGATGTAGGCGAAGCGCTGTAATTCGTCGTTGGCGTCCTGCAGATCCGCCGTCCGTTCGGTGACCTTCTCCTCGAGATGGGCATTCGCTTCCTGGAGCTGCTCGCGGGCGCGAACAAGGCCGGAATTGCTCTTGCGGATCAGGACGATGGCGATGCCTGCCAGCACGACGAGCGCGATGGCGCCGACCAATGTCGTCGCGAGGAGCCAGCGGCTGGTGTTGAGGCTCCGCGCCGAGCGATCGGCGAGGAGATCCTGCTCGATCTGGCGCATCTCGCCGCTGACCGTGACGAAATCGGCCATGAGCTGGAGGCCCGCCGTATCCCGGACGATCGCCAACGCGCCCGAGCTGTCGCCTGACTGCGCGAGCTCGGTGATGCGCTGCAATTCGTCGTGCTTGGTAGCGACGATCTGGGTGAGGCGGGTGGCGCGGGTCGCCTGCTCGGGGTTGTCGGCGACGAGGCGCGACAGCTCGTCCATCCGTGGCGTGATCAGGTCGAAGCTCTGCTGGTACACGGCGAGATAGGCCGGGTCGCCGGTGAGCATGAAGCCCCGCTGACCGCTCTCTGCGCGACGCAGAGAGAGCTGGAGCAGCGAAAGCTGGTTCTCGACATTGAGCGAGTGGGTCACCCAGCGCGTGTCGTCGGCCGCGCGCTGCGCGAGAAATACGGACGCGCCCGCCATCACTGCCAGGATCGCGAACCCGACGGTGAGCAGGATGAGATTGGTGAAGAAGCCGGATCTGGAATTGTTCATGAAGGATGGGCCACGAACCTCGCCGGCCGCGCGAGGGCGGCCGGCAGGGACGATCGTGTCAGATCCTTCCCATGAGCAGGAGAATGATCAGGATGACGACGATGAGGCCGAGACCACCGCTCGGATAATAGCCCCAGCCCGAGCTGTAGGGCCAACTCGGCAGCGCGGCGATCAGCAGGATCACCAGAATGATCAGAATGATTGTCGACATGAGGCCTCCACCCAGCGGCTTGACCTTGGCTAAACGCGCCGTCCCGCTGGATGGTTTCATCAGGCGACAGAATTATTTCGCGCTCCACCGGCCGCCGTTTCACGGCCTGCCATCGAGATGACGGGCGCGGCGCAGCGACGGGAAGAGGCGCGCCCAGAGCAGCGCGATGCCGACGGTTCCGGCGCCGCCGATGACGACCGCGCCGACCGCTCCGATCAGCGCTGCCGAGACGCCCGCGCGAAACTCGCCGAGTTCGTTGGAGGCGCCGATGAACACCATGTTGACCGCGTTGACGCGGCCTCGCACCGCATCCGGCGTCCAGAGCTGGATCAGCGTCTCGCGGATATAGACGCTCACCATGTCCGAGGCGCCCATGATCGCGAGCGCGACGACCGAGAGCCAGGTCACCGTCGAGAGGCCGAAAACGATTGTGAAGATGCCGAACACCGTCACGAAGAGGAACAGCAGCAGCCCGGCTCGGTCGCGAACGGGATGGAAGGCCAGCCAGAGCGCAACGCTGATCGCGCCGACGGCGGGAGCGGCCCGCAGCAGGCCGAGGCCCCATGGGCCGACGTCGAGGACGTCGCGCGCATAGACCGGCAGGAGCGCCGTCGCGCCGCCGAGCAGCACGGCGAAGAGATCGAGCGAGATCGCGCCGAGCACGATCTTCTCGTGCCAGACATAGCGGAAGCCGGCGATCACCGTTTCCCAGCTCGCCTTGTCGTCGAGGCGCTTCTGCGGCGTATGCGGGATGAGAGCAACCAGCACGACGCCGACCGCCACCAGCGTCACCGCGACGAGGTATGGCGCGGTCGGTGCGAGGCCGTAGAGCAGGCCGCCCGCGACAGGGCCGGTGATGGTCGCGACCTGCCAGGAGCTCGAGTTCCAGGCGATGGCGCCGCTCAGCTCTTCAGGCGGCACGAGATTGGGCGCCAGCGCGCCCGCTGCCGGTCCCAGGAAGGCGCGCACGACGCCGAAGCCGAGCAGGATCGCGAAGACGATCATGACATTCGTGCTGCCGCTGAGCGTGAAGGCGAGGAGGGCGGCCATCGCCAGCGCCTCGCCGACCATGCAGAGCGCCATGACGATGCGGCGGTCGAAGCGGTCCGCGACCGATCCGGTCACCAGCACCAGCGCCAGCGCCGGGAGGAACTGCACGAGGCCGATGATGCCGAGATCGAGCGGATCCTTGGTCATGTCGTAGACCTGCCAGCCGATCGCGACGCTGACGACATTCACCGAGAAATTCGCGAAGAGGCGCGCCGTCCAGTAATAGGCGAAGCCGCGATGGCGGAAGGCGCCCCAGTGGGAGCGGGGCGCGGTTGGTTCTTGAGGCGACATGACGATCGGGAATCCGGGGGCGGGGGCACGCCGTGAGCGAGGCGGTTCTAGTCGATTTCGGCGCCCCGCTGAACCTCAAATCGTCAGGGCCCCTGTGCTTTGCGTGATCCCAAAAGCAAAAGGGGCGCCGGAGCGCCCCTCGATGCCTTCTCGCGTCAACGGCCTCAGTCGAAGCGGCCGCTCGCATGCGCGAGCATCGTGTAGACCTTGCCGGTGTCGGACACGAGATAGTTGGCCGCCGTCGCGGCGTCCTGACGGCTGACCTCGCCGAGCAGCCGCTCGAAGTCGCCCACATAGCGGTCTACCGCGGTGCGGAACTCCTTCTCCTGCTGATAGCGTCGACGGATCTCGTCGAAGGTCTGCTGACCCTGCAGCGTGTAGAGGCGGCGCGTGAAGACGTTCTTCTCACCGCGATTGTGGCGCTCCCAGAGCTCGCTCGCCGCCTTCGGATCAATCGCGCGGGCGATCTCGCTCGAGAGATTGCCGAGCGATTCCTGCGAGCCGTTGGCGCGGGCGGCCGGGCGGGCTTCCTCGGCCGGCTTCTCCTCCTCGCGCGAGGCACGGCGGAGCAGGTCGCTGACCCAGCCGCGCGGCTCGGCCGTCTCGGCGCTCGCCTTCTGTGCCGGAGCGGGCGCGGCAGGCGCCGCGGGACGCGGGGCCGGCGCTGCGGCGGCCGTCCGCTGTGCGGGCTCGGCCGGACGCGCGGGAGCGGAGGCAGGGGCCTCGGCGGCAGGAGCAGCTGCCGGTGCGCGGACGGGCTCGGCGGGACGCGGCGCGGGGGCCGGCGACGCCGGACCGACGGCCGGACGGACCGCCGAAGCCGGAGCCGTAACGGCCGGCTGCGGACGCTGAGCCGTCTCGGCGAAGCGGGCGCGAGTCGCCCCCTGGCTGGCGGCGACAGAAACGTCGAGCGCGCGGCCATGCTTGCCGATGATCGCCGAGAGCTCGCCGAGCGCCTGGAGCTGGTCGGAGACGACGCGGCGCATCGCATCGGCGCTGGCCCGCGTCTCTTCCGGCAGCTCGAGGACGCCACGCTTGACCTCGGCGCGGGTCGCCTCGAGATCGTCGTGGATCGACCGCGCCACCTCGCGCATGCCCTCGGTCGCCGAGGTGAACTGGCCTGTCGCCTGACTGACCGCGGCGTTCATCTCGTCGGCGAGCGTGCGATTGATCTGCCGCACCTCCTCGATGGCCTTGCGGCCGACGGTCGTCGCCGTCTGCTGCAGCGTCTCGAGATTGGCTACGACGCCCGTCGCGGCCTCGGTGCTCGACTGCGCGAGCAGGCGGGCGACTTCGGCGGCGCGAGTCTCGGCATCGCGCACGGTGGCCGCCACGCTGTCCGAGAAGCTCTTCATGCGCGTTTCGAGATCGGCCGCGCGGTCGGCGAGCGAGCGGGCGAGTTCCTCGATCGCCGCGCGACGATGATCGACCGAGCCCTCGATCTGGGCGTTGGCCTCGATCAGCGCACGCGCCGCCTCGCGCAGGGCGCGGCCCTGCTCCTCGAAGCGACTGGCGACGCTGCCGACATTCTCCATGACGTCGCGCGACACGTCGCGCAGCGTCTCGACCTGGCCGGCGAGCACGCCGGTCGAGTTTTCCGTGCCGGTAATGGCGCGGTCGATCGACTGGGCGAAGGCGCTGCTGCGCTCCGCGAGGCCGGTCTCGATGCGATCGAGATTGTCGACCGTGCGGGTGAGCAGAGTGTCCAGCAGCGTGTTGGACTGGCCCAGGCGCTCCACGACGCCCGCGACATCGCCCGACAGACGCTCATTGGCGGCGCCGAAGCTGCGGGAGACGGCTTCGCCGCTCTCCGTGAGCGAGCGGGTGGCACGCTCGGTGCTGGCCAGCACCATCTGCACCACTTCGTTGCCCTTCGAGGCCAGCAGGTCGACCACGGCGTCGCCGACCGACACCACACGCTGCGTCAGATCGGTGCCATGCTGGTCCATGGTCGCGACGAGGCGGCTGCCTTCGCCGTCGAGCAGGCTGGCGAGTTCGGCGCTGCGGTTGCCGAGCACCTCGTTCAGCGCGCGCGTCCGCTCCTCGATGGCCGAGGCGGCGGCGATGGCGCGCGAGCCCAGCGTCTCGTCGACCTCGGCCGAGATGCGACCGAGCTGGCCGACGACCTCGCCGGAAAGCGCCGCGAAGCGCTCGCGGCTCTCCGCCGAGGCGCGGGCGAAGCGGTGGCTCGCCTCCGCCGCCGTCTCGGAGATCAGGTTGGCCGACGAAGCGGCGGTTTCGTTCAGCGTCTGAGAGGCATCGCCGACGCTGCGCAGCAGGCGGTCGGCAGCGCCGTCGGCCGAGCGGCCGAGCAGCTCGGTCGCCTCCGCGGCGGACCGCGCCAGCGTGCCGGCTGCATCTTCGGCGCTGCGACCGACCGCGGTCGACGCCTCGCCAGCCGAGCGGCCCAGCGTTTCGGCGGCGAGATCGCCGTAGCGGGCGACGAGCTGCGCCGCTTCCTCGGCGGAACGGCCGAGAACCGAGCTGGCGCCATCGGCGGCGCTCACGACGCGTTCCGCGGCTTCCTCGGCGGCGGCGCGGATCGCATCACCCGAGCTCGTGGAGAGATCGGCGAGGCGGCTGGTGGCGTCTTCCAGCGAACCGGTGATTTCCTGCGCGGCCCGGGCCGACTCGCGGCCGAGCGTCGCGGAAATGTCGCTGAGCCGGGCGGCGAGCGCGTTCTCCATGGCCGCGGCGCGGGCGTCCAGCGTCTCGGTCGCCGCCATAGCGTGGCGGCCGAGCGTCTCGTTGATGGCGTCGGTGCGCTCCGCCAGCATCGCGGCCAGCGCGTCGGTGCGATCGGCCAGCCGGCCGGAGAGGTCGGCCAGCCGCTCGTCGACGACGGCGTTGAGCTCGCTCTGGCCTGCGGCGATCGTCTCGGCGATCTCGCGGCTGCGGTCCGTCAGGACGCGGTTGATCTCGCCGGTGCGACCGTCGATCGTCTCGCCGAGCCGGCGGGCCTGATCGTCGATCATGCCCGCGGCGGCGGTGAGCGACTGCTCGATCGTCTCGCCGAAGCGGCCGACGCGTTCCGCGAGGGCCCCGTCGAGCAGGTTGGCACGATCGGCGAAGCGGGTGACCAGTTCGGGCCCGCGCACCTCGATGATGTCGCGCAGCGCCGCGAAGCGCTCGTCGAGGCCGGTCGCAAGCGCCTGGCCGCGGTCGTCGATCAGCTCGCCGAAGCGGCTCGAGGTCTCGACGATCCGCTGATGGGCGGCATCGGCGCGGCCCTGAATGTCCTCGGCCAGTTCCACGCCCGACGTGACGATGCGGGCATGGGTGGCGCTCGCCTGGCCGGCGATCTCGTCGATGAGCGACGTGCCGGCGGCAACGATCCGGTCGTGAATCGCACCGGCGCGAACGTCGATCTCCTCCGCGGTCGCGCTGCCGGTGGCGATGAGCCGCTGCTGCGCGGCGTCGGTGCGGCTGTCGATTTCCTCGACGATCGAGGTGCCGGCGGCGACGATCTGGGCATGCGCGGCATTGGCGCGCGCCGTGATCTCGCCCGACAGCGTGCTGCCGGAGGCGAGGATCTGCTGGTGCAGGGCTGTGCCGCGCTCTTCGATGGCGCGGGCGAGCGCGTCGCCGGTCCGGCTGACCTCGTCATGGGCCGCGCTGGCGCGGGCGGCGATCTCCTCGGAGAGCGTCGTGCCGGAGGCGACGATCTGCTCGTGAACCGAGGTGCCACGCTCCTCGATGGCGCGGGCGAGTTCGAGACCGGTGCGGCTGATTTCCTCATGCACGGAGCTCGCGCGGCCGGTGATCTCTCCGATCAGGCCGGAACCCGAAGCGACAAGCCGCTCGTGCACCGCGTTGGCGCGGCTCTCGATCTCGTCGGCGAGCGCAGCGCCCGAGCCGACGATGCGCCCGTGGACTGCGTTGCCGCGCTGCTCGATTTCCTCGGCGAGGCGATAGCCCGACGAGACGATCTCCTCGTGAACCGAGGCCGCGCTGGTGCGGATTTCGGAGGCCAGCCGTTCGCCCGAGGCGACAATCTCCGCGTGGACGGCGCCGCCGCGGCTCGCGATATCCTCGGCGAGACCGCCGCCGGCGTTCACGATCTGCTCATGGACGGCGCCGATCTGGTCGGCGATGTCGGCGACGAGCTGTTCGCCCGACGCGAGGATCTGGCCATGCAGGGCCGTGGCGCGGCTCTCGATTGTGCCGACGATATCGCCGCCGGTCGCGACGATCCGCTCGTGCACGGCCTCGACCTGGCCGGTGATCTCCGACACGAAGGCCGAGCCCGAGGCGACGATGCGCTCGTGCACCGTGTTGGCGCGGTTCTCGATCTCGTTGGCCACGTTATAGCCCGAGGTCACGACCTGGGCGTGGACGGTGCCGATCTGGCCGGCGATGTCGCCGATCAGCGTCTCGCCCGATGCGAGGATCCGCTGGTGCACGGCGTTGGCGCGGCTCTCGATCTCGCTGGCGAGGCTGGAGCCCGAGGCGACGATATGCTCGTGCACGGCGCTGGCCTGGCTGGTGATCTCGTTCACGAGGCCCGAACCGGAGGCGACGATGCGCTCATGCGCGGCGCCGGCGCGGCTCTCGATCTCGTTCACGAGATTGGTGCCGGACGTCACGATACGGCCATGCGCGGCCTCGGCACGGCTTTCGATTTCGCTGGCGAGGCCGCTGCCCGAAGCCACGATTCGCTCGTGAATGGCCTCGGCGCGGCTCGCGATCTCCTCGGCAATGCCGACGCCCGTCGCCACGATGCGGCCATGCGCCTCGTCGGCGCGGCCGGCGATCTCGTCCGCCAGGCTGGACCCCGAGGACACGATACGGGCGTGGGCCTCGTCTGCGCGCGTGGCGATTTCGTCAGCGAGGCTGGACCCCGAGGCGACGATACGGGCGTGAGCCTCGTCGGCACGCGTGGCGATCTCGTCTGCGAGGCGCGAGCCCGAAGCCACGATGCGATCATGCAGCTCGGCGCCGCGGCTCTCGATCGTGCCGGCCAGTTCGTTGCCGGAGGCGATCATCCGCTCGTGAATGGCGGTGCCGCGGCTCTCGATGGCCTCGGACAGCTGCTGGCTGGTGGAGATGATGAGGTCGTAGACGGCGGTGCCGCGACTCTCCATCGTCTCGGTCGCCTCGCGGCTCACCGTCACGAAGCGATCGTGCAGCATCTCGGCGCGCGAGGCCATGGTGTCGGCGATTTCGGTCCCCGAGGCGACGATCGACTCGTTGATCTTGAGGCCACGGGCGGAGATTGCCTTGGCGACCTCGCTTCCGACATGGGCGAGGCGCTCGGTCAGCTCCTGCGAGCGGGCGTCGAAGGTCTCGTTCACCGCCGTCGATGCGGCGTCGATCGTCTCGCGCAGGGCGGTGGTGCGAGCCTCGATGAGGTTCGACATGGTGTCGCCGGCGTCCGCGAGGCGCTCGGCAAGGGCAGTGCCGTCAATGGCGATCAGGTCGTTGAGACGGTCGCCGGTCGATGCGATGCGGCTGTTGACGTCGTCGCCACGCGTCGTGATCGTCTCGCCGATGCGCGAACCCGTTTCGTCCAGCTTGTCGGTGATCTCCTGGCCGCGCAGTGTCAGATCGACGATGAGGCTTTCGGCGTTCGACTTCAGAGCCGCGTTCACTTCGCGGGTATGGTGGGCGATGGTCTCGGCGACCTGATTGCCGGTGAGCGCGATCGAGCGGGTGATGTCGATGGTGCGGCGGTCGAGGCCGGCGGCCAGTTCCTCGGTGATGCGCGCGAGGGTGTCGTTCACCTCGCGGCCACGCTCGGCGACCGTGTCGGCCATGGTGCGGCCGGTGGTCTCGAGCGTCTGGTTGATCTCGCCCGACCGGGCCAAAAGGGCCTCGGTGACGTCCGAACCGGTGCGCGCCAGCGTCTCGGTCACTTCTCCGACGGCGCCGTTGAGGCGCTGGACGAGATCGTCGCCCCGCTTCGACAGCTTGCCGATCATGTCGTCGCCGGCAGAGCCGAGCGAAATGGTGAGCTGCTCGCCGCTCTCGGCGATCGCGCCGGTGACCCGGGCGCCCGACTCGAGCATCGTGCCGGCGAGCTGGTCGCCGACATCGCGCAGATCCTTGGCAAGGGTCTCCTGCGCCGCCACGATCGAGGCGCGCACGCGCTCGGAATTGACGGCGATCGCCTCGCGCTGGTTGGCGAGGTCGTCGATAAGGCCGCGCATGCGCAGCTCGTTGTCCGAGTAGGACC
The DNA here is from genome assembly GCF_030815145.1 of Kaistia geumhonensis. Taxonomy (NCBI): domain Bacteria; kingdom Pseudomonadati; phylum Pseudomonadota; class Alphaproteobacteria; order Hyphomicrobiales; family Kaistiaceae; genus Kaistia; species Kaistia geumhonensis. Next base: position 4,426,992 of record NZ_JAUSWJ010000001.1, read on the forward strand.
GCTCGAGCGCCGCGACCTCGCTGTGCACCAGCAGCTCCAGTTCGCTGGCGCGGGCGAGCGCCCGCTCGATGCCGTCGCCCATGGCGGCGACTTCGCGGCGGATCGCCTGGCTGACCGTCACGACGGAATCCGTCGCGGCGTTTTCCGGCTCGGCGAGCCGGGCGGCGACGTCCGAGATGGAGCGCGCCGCGAGCCGCATTTCCTGGCCGCGGGCGATCATGATCGCGATGCCCCAGACGATGCCGAGCGGCAGCACGAAGGCGAGGACGACATTGGCGATCTGGGCGGCGCTGATGCTGCCGGCCGAAAGGTCGAACCCGGCCGCCGAGAGAATGGCGAACATGCCGGCGATCCAGAGGATCGAGACGGCGCCGGCGATCGGATAGACGAGGCGCGAGGGGCGGCGGGAGGGAAGGCTGGCGCCGACGACGCGGCGGTCGTCATTCGCGGGAAGGCGGCCCTTGCGCTCGAAGCGGCGCTGGCGCGGCGCGGGCTCGTCCGCCGCGGGCTGTCCGGCGGGGCTCTCCGCCTTCGCTGCGCGGGGGGCGGCCTGGGGCGCATCCGCCTTGCGCGCTGCCGGGGAATCGGCGCGTCGCGGCGGCTGATTGGGCGCCTGCGCCGTCGCGCGCATCGGTTCGTTGATGCGGGGCATTTCGAGCCGGCGATCGCGCGGACCGCTCTGCGGCCCCTCGCGGTTTTGCTCGGCTGTCGAAGCGGCGGGATCGATCCGGAGAGCCTCCTCCACGGCGGAGAGAACTGCGTCCGCCGGGTCCTTGGACTTCGGAGTATTCACCATTCTTTAAGCCTCGCGTCCGTACTCGATACTGCACCGGCCGCTTCGGCGAGGTCGATTCGCCGAAAGCACGAGGATGCCGGGGCGTCGAAGCATGAGACCGAACAGGTCCGACCCTCGCCGCCACGGTCCGCCGCACTCCGCCTTCAACAAGACGGATGTGGCCTCCGCACCCTTGCCCACCAACTGCCCTTTTGACACATTCGTGCAGTGCATACAAGGAAGCGCGGCCGCGCCGTCTGTGCTTTCAACAGCCTGCGCGACGGCGTGAAGGCGGCGCGAGAGGCCGTGCAACAGGGTCGTCGGCAACGTGCGGCGGGCGGCCGCGGACCGCGCCGATGAACTCGATCACCAGGCAATCCATCCTCGATCTCGACGACCTCCGTGGCCGGGCCGGAGGGGATGCCGCGCTGGTGGCGGAACTCCTCTTCATCTTTGACGCGGAAGTCCTGCCCGAGGCGCGTCGCCTGGCCGAAGGCGCGGTCGATCCGGAGGCAAGGTCCGCCGCCGCCCACCGCCTTCGGGGCGCGGCTCTCGCCATCGGAGCCGGCGAGGTCGCGGCAATTGCCGCGGCGATCGAAGCGCAACCGCTCGAGGGAGCTGCGCTTCCCGCGCTCGGCGCCGCGCTCGATCGGCTCGCGGCCGCGATCGCCGGGCTTGGCCGGGATGATGCCGAGCGAAATGCCGAGTGAGGGCCCCGGCGCGACCTTTCGCCCGGTCCGCGGCACCCTGCCGCCCGCTGAGGCGTCGCGACGCTTGGCACCGCGCCGCGAAATCGTCTAGAGCGACAGACAGACATCGCGCCGAGGCGCGGACCATTCCATCGTCGGCATCTTCCCGGCCCCTCATCCTCGCGGACTTCCATGGCCAAGATCACCTACATCACCTTCGACGGCACGGTTTACGACATCGAGGCCCGCAACGGCACGACGGTGATGGAGAACGCGGTGCGCAACGCCGTTCCCGGCATCGAGGCGGAATGCGGCGGCGCATGTGCCTGCGCGACCTGCCACGTCTATGTCGACGAGGCCTGGGTGGAACGCACGGGCGAGCCGCAGCCGATGGAGGAGGACATGCTCGACTTCGCGAGCGACGTTCAGCCGAACTCGCGGCTCTCCTGCCAGATCCGGGTCAGCGACGCGCTCGACGGGCTCGTCGTCCGCATCCCCGCCAGCCAGGGCTGATCGCGGCCCGTGGGGCAGCGAATTCCTCGGGGCGCCGGTTCCTGAGCACAAACATGCTTTGCAGCCCGCAATCGAGCGGCTAAAGCTGCCCGCGCTTTCTTCCATTGCGGATCGTGCTGCGGATCAATCCATGAGCGAGACCATCGAAACCGACGTCGTCATCGTCGGCGCCGGGCCTGTCGGCCTGTTCGCCGTCTTCGAACTCGGGCTGCTCGATGTCCGCTGCCATCTGATCGACATTCTCGACAAACCCGGCGGCCAATGCGCCGAGCTCTATCCCGAGAAGCCGATCTACGACATTCCGGGCTTCCCGATCATCACCGGGCAGGGCCTCACCGACAATCTGATGGCGCAGATCAAGCCCTTCGCGCCGACCTTCCATCTCGGCGAGATGGTCGCTGCCGTCGGCAAGCTCGACGATGGCCGCTTCAGCGTCACCACCGATGCCGGCAAGACCTTCCATGCCAAGGTCGTCGTCATCGCGGCCGGCGGCGGTTCGTTCCAGCCCAAGCGCCCGCCGGTGCCGGGGATCGAGGACTTCGAGGGGCGGTCGGTCTTCTATTCCGTCCGCAAGATGGAGGCGTTCCGCGACCACGACATCCTCGTGGTGGGCGGCGGCGATTCGGCCCTGGACTGGACACTCAACCTGCAGCCGCTCGCGAAGAGCGTCACGCTGATGCATCGCCGCGACGCCTTCCGCGCCGCGCCCGACAGCGTCAACAAGATGCGCGCCCTCGCCGAGGCCGGCCAGCTGAAGCTCGTCTTCGGGCAGGTCACCGGGCTCGAGGGCGACGACGGCCACATGACGCATGCCGTCATCACGGACAACGAGGACAAGCAGCATCGTCTGCCCGCGACGCGGATGCTGCCCTTCTTCGGTCTCACGATGAAGCTCGGACCCATTGCCGACTGGGGGCTGAACCTCCACGAGAACCTGATCAAGGTCGACACCGAGAAGTTCGAGACCTCGGAGCCCGGCATCTTCTCGATCGGGGACATCAACTGGTATCCGGGCAAGCTGAAGCTGATCCTCTCCGGTTTCCACGAGGCGGCGCTGATGGCGCAGGCGGCGAGCCGGATCGTCTTCCCGGAGAAGAAGATCCTCTTCCAGTACACGACCTCCTCGACCAGCCTGCAGAAGAAGCTCGGCGTCGCCTGAGCCACCCTGTTGCATGACTGCGCCAGCCCGGCGTCATTTCGGCGATCGGCAGCCTTGCGGCTCGCGTCGTCGGTCCCGTTTGGCTAGTTTGCCCTCCGCATCAGGCCGGAGCATGTCATGGCAGACGATCCCCAGCGCTTCATGAAGCAGCCGCCGCGCAAGAAAGCGGTGGTCAAGCGCGTCGTTCTCTCGGAAGAACAGCGCCGGGCTTACGAGGACCTCGTCAAGCAGAAGGACGAGCGCGACCGCGAATATGGTCGCCACCTCGACGGCGAGAACAAGCCGCGCTGAGGCGCAGGCTCAGTCTTCTCCGCGCGCCTTGCCGGGGTTGATCCGCGCCAGTTCGGCGATGAAATCGGCCATGGCCGGCGGCTTCTCCGCGAGGAAGGGCAGGGGACGGCAGACATCGATCGCCGCGATGCCGACGCGCGCCGTCAGGATGCCGTTGACGACACCTTCGCCGAGCCGCGCCGACAGCCGCGCGGCGAGGCCATGCCCCAGCACCTGCTGCACCAGCGAATCGCCGGCCGCCATGCCGCCGGTGACGGCGAGATGGCCCACAACGAGGCGCGCGAGGCGCAGGAAGCCGAGCGTGCCGGGCCGCCCGCCATAGAGCTGGCCGAGCTGGCGGATCAGGCGCAGCGCAGAGATCAGCACGAACAGGACGTCGACGGCGGCGCGCGGCGAGATCGCGGTCACCACAGTCACGCGCTTCGCCGTCGAAAGAACGAGGCTTTTGGCGGCGGTGTCGAAGGCGGCGAGGATCTCATGCTCCGCCAGGCCCATGAGATCGCGCCCGTCGATGATTTCCTGCGCATGGGCGGCGAGGGCGGCGCGGCCCTTGGCCGTCTCGGGCCGGTCCTTGTAGAGATCCGCGAGTTCGCGGATCACGCCCCGAGCCGCCTTGCCGTCGTCGCGGCGGGCGGCGGCGGCGGCATCGTCGCGCAGGCGGTTGATGTGCCGCAGCCGCGCCAGGCCGGCGATCTCGCGGGCCGCGATGGCGACGACGGCGATCAGCGCCGCGCCGGCCGCTGCGACCGCCACCCAGCCGAGCCAGTCAGCCCGCGCGAAGAGGTCGCGAATCAGCCGGTCGATGGCGAGTCCGACGCCGAGCGTGACAAGAACGCCGAGGCCCGAGAACAGGATATCCGCCCAGCGGATGCGGCGGCGCTGGCGCGGCAGCTCGACCGGCGGCGGGAGGTCGTCGGGCTCTCGCAGCACGACCGGCCGGTCCGAGGGGCGCACGGCCGCCTCGGGATCGTCCGTGACGCGGGCCTCGTCGAGGCGGAAGGCGGCCGGGCGGCGCGGCGGTTCGCTCGTCATGCGAGGCGGTCCCCGATGAGGAATTCGAGAGCCCTGTCGAGGCGAATATGCGGCAGCGACAGCTTCATTCCCTCGGCCGTGCGCTCGAGCTGGGGCGGCCGGAAACGTACGAAGCGGAGCGCCGCGTCAGCCTGAGAAGTTGAGTCAACACCTTCGAGCGCCGATTCCGGTTTGTCCGGCAAGTCACCGGGAAAGAAGGCGATTTCCGTTTTGCCGTCATAGGTCTCGCCGTTGAAGACCTCGCCGGCGAGCGGCGTTCCGATGATCGACGGCAATTTCTGGTTGCCGTTGGAGACGACGCCTTCGCGGGTCGCGCGGACCGAGGCGAGCGCGGCGATCTCGACACGCGCGCCGGCCTCCTCGGCGCGGTGGACGGCGGGCGCGAGGAGGTGGCCGAGGATTCGCTCCAGCCGATCGTGGTCGGCGTGATGGAGATGGTCGGCCTTGGTGGCGCCGATCAGGATGCGGTCGATGCGTCGCGTGAGCAGCCCGCCCAGCCATGATGTGGCGCCGGGGCGATAGGCGCCGAGGATCTCGGTCATCGCGGCCGAGAGATCGGCGACCGCCGCCGGCCCCGCGTTCAGCGCGTTCAGCGCATCGACGAGCACGATCTGCCGGTCGAGCCGGGCGAAATGATCGCGGAAGAACGGCTTCACCACGACAGACTTATAGGACTCGTAGCGGCGGGCCATCATGCGGCCGAGCGTTCCGGCCGGGGCGTCGGCGACGGCGCCGGGCAGGGGGCAGAAGGTGAGCGCCGGCGACCCGTCGAGATCGCCCGGCATCAGGAAGCGGCCCGGCGGAAGGGTCGAGAGCGCATGCTCGTCGGCGCGGCAGGCGCGCAGATAGGCGGTGAAGAGGGCGGCGAGTTCACGGGCGAGCGCCTCGTCCTCGGGTCCTTTCGGATCGACCGACCCGGCGCGCGCCAGGAAGGCGGCAGCCGCGGCAGGACGTCCCGGCCGCCGCGCGAGCGCCACGGCTTCGCTCGACCAGGCGGCATAGTCCTTGGCGAGAAGCGGCAGGTCGAGCAACCATTCGCCGGGATAGTCGACGATATCGAGCGTCAGGGTGCCGGAGCCGAAGCGCTGGCGCAGGAAGGAGGCCGATTCATAGGCGATGACGAGGCGAAGCTCGCTGATCCGGCGTGTCGATTCCGGCCAGATCCGCTCCTCGACAAGCGCTCGGACATGATCCTCGTAGTCGAAGCGCGGGACGGCATCGTCGGGCTGCGGTTCGAGCCGCGCGCCGGTAACGCGCCCGGTCGAATAGGAGCGGAACACCGGCAGGCGGCCGCCATGCACGAGATTGTGGACGAGGGCGGTGATGAAGACCGTCTTGCCGGCGCGGGCGAGGCCGGTGACGCCGAGCCGGACCGTCGGATTGACGATGTCGGTTGCCCGTTCGCCGAGCGTCGCGATCGCGATGCGGGCCTCGTCGGCCAGGGAGGTGAGATTCAATCCGCGATCCATCCGTCGCCGTGAACGCTCCCGATGTAGGAAGGGCGGCGGCGCGCGGGAAGCCCTATTCGTCGTCGGACGGTGGCTCGCTGCCGACGACCTCCAGTTCGCGCGGCCGGAAGAAGGCGACGACGCGGCCGGTGCGTGGCCGAAGCTCCGACCATTTGTGATGGTCGAAGTCGATGACGGCGAGCCCGGCGGTGGGGAATTTCTCGGCGATCTCGTCTCGCAGCGCCGGATTGCCGCTGCCGATCAGCTCGAGGGCGCATTCCTGGACCGACGGATTGTGGCCGATGAGGAGCAGCGTCTTCGCCGAACCGCCGAGCGCCGCGATCGAATCGGCATAGGCCTCCGGCGTGACTTCGTAGAGATCGCGCGTGATGCGGATCTCGAGATCGCCCGAGATGACCGGGAGCAGGCCGATCAGCGTCTCGCGCGTGCGTCGCGCCGAGGAGCAGAGGATTCGGTCAGGCAGGAGGCGATGGGTCGCGAGATGCTCGCCGATCATCGTCGCCGCCCGTCGGCCGCGCGGCGCGAGGGGACGGTCGAAGTCGGCTGCGCCGGGAACGTCCCAGGCGGATTTCGCATGGCGAAGCATCAGAAGGCGCATCATCGTGCCCGATCGATCCCGCAGAGGCAGTGCCGTCCCTCGCAAGGGCGGACGAGCGGCGCTCCTAGCACGAAACGGCGTCGCGGTCGAACGCGCGCGGGAGCACCAGCCGGCAGGCCGTGCGCATCGATCCCGCATTGCAACAGATCGATCAAATGCGAGGCTTTCGGCTGACCGTGGATTAAGGAATGGCTCCTTAGCGTCGATGTCGGGACGGGCGGTGAGTCGGAAGCCGCGCGGGACCGCCTACGAAGACCCGGGAGAGTGATCCATGGCGCTGAAACTCGAACTCAAGGCGGGGGAACGGGTGATGCTCGGCGACGTGGTGATCGTCAATCAGGGTGGGCGCACCCGGCTGACGATCGAGGGAGACACGCCGGTGCTTCGCGAGCGCGACCTGCTGCCGCCCGGCGCCGGGACCTCGCTGGCGCGTCGGCTCTATCTCGCCATGCAGTCGCTGCATCTCGCGCGCGATGGCGGCGCCTCGTTCAGGCTGGAGATCGCCCGTCTCGCCGGAGAAATCGTCAGCGAGGCGCCGGAGTGGCGTCCGCTGATCGATGCCATCGACCATGCGATCCGGAACGGGCATACCTATCGGGCGCTGCGCGAGGCGCAGCGGCTCGTCCTCGCCGAAAGCACCGGAGCGCTCGCCGCGACGGGCTGAGACGCCGACCCGTCAGCGGCGGGCGTTGGCGGCGAGCCGCTGCGGCACCGCTCGCCCCAGCCGGTCGGCGCGCGGGAAGGGGACCGGATCGGCGCTGCCGATCTTCGCCGGACGCGGCGGCTCCGCAGCGGCCCTCGCAGCGGCGAGCGCGGCCATGTCGATCTGGAGCACCGAAACGAACTCCTCATGCAGGCGCCGCAGGCGGTCGACGGCGTCGGGGGCGAGGATCTCGAGTTCGTGGCCGATGCCGCGGAGCAGCTCGAGATCGCGGATATAGGCGGCCGCGAACTCGTTCTGCCGGGCCGAGACCGCCGCCGCCGCGACATGCTTGCCGGCTCGGAGCAGCGCGCTCTCCGCCTCGACCAGCTGGAGCAGCGCCTCCATGGTCGATTCGATGGTACCGCAGATTTCGACTGCCGATTCGCGGCTTTCCACCGCGAGTTGCGAGGGGAACGTGGTGGCAAGGGCATGCATGGGCAACGGCGCTCCAGCGTCCGCGGTCCGCCGAGGCGCGGACCGGCGACTGCCATTAGGCACTTGTCATCCTTAACAAAGCCTTTGCCCGTTCGGTCCGGTCTGGCTGAAGCTTCGCCTCGCCGGCTCCGGCCCGCCATAGAGACCACTTCAAAAAACCAAAGATTTCTCAGGATGTTAGGCGGCAATCCTTCGGCGCCGTCGAGGGCGAATGGCCTGCCTGCCATATGACTTTTGCCGGTGTTGTCCTCGGACCGGCACATGGCTATATTCCGCGCCTCGAAAGCCACCGAGCCAGGGGTTGTTCATGACGGCAGACAGCCTTGAAGAGTATCGGCCCTCTGAGGCCGAGCCCTTCATGAACGAACGGCAGAGGGAGTACTTCCGCAGGAAGCTCCTTGCCTGGAAAGAGGATATCCTCAAGGAGTCGCGCGAGACTCTCCAGCATCTGCAGGACGAAAATCAGAACCACCCGGACCTCGCCGATCGCGCATCGTCGGAAACCGACCGGGCCATCGAACTCAGGGCGCGCGACAGGCAGCGCAAGCTCATCTCGAAGATCGACGCCGCGCTCCAGCGGATCGAGGATGGCAGCTACGGTTTCTGCGAGGAAACGGGCGAACCCATCAGCCTGAAGCGTCTCGACGCCCGTCCCATCGCCACGCTGTCGATCGAGGCGCAGGAGCGTCACGAGCGTCGCGAGCGAGTCTATCGGGACGACTAGCCGGCGAAGCCGCGGCCCCTTCGGCGCGGGTGGAACAAAAAAGGCGCTGTCCGAGACAGCGCCTTTTTTGTTGTCGTTGCTGGAAAGCTCAGTTCCGGCGCGTACCGGAGATTTCGCCAAGAAGGCGCGCCATCTCCTTCTCGAGATCATCGACGGCTGCGCCGCGTCCGCGCTGGGCAGCCGCTTCATTCTCTCCCTCTACCGGCGCTTCGTCGGCCATCGGCGGCTCGACGCTCGGCGTGGGCTCACGCGAAGCCCGCATCGGTCGGCCCGGGTCGCTCGCGTTGTTGGGGTCGATGTCGAAGATCGGCTCGAAGCGGAGCGGACGGTCGGCATCCGCCACCGGGGCGCCGAAGGGCTCGTCGCCCAGCGTCGGCGGCACGACCGGCGGTGCCGGCGGGAACATCGGCCGCTGCGGCGCGCGAACCGGCTCCGGGGCGGGCTCCGGCGCGGCGGGTTCGGCGCGCTCCTCGATTGCCGGCGGGCGCGGCGCGACCGGCGTGGCGCGACCGAATCCGCGGCTGGCCGGCTCAGCGGTGCGCGGCTCAGGGCGAACTTCCGCGGGTGCCGGTTCCGGCGTCGACGCACGGCCGCGAGAGCCAGTCAGGAATGAAGTGAGCGGGCGGGACGGGCGCGGAGGCGGCGGGGGCCGAACAGGCTCCGGCGCCCGCTCGGGCGCGGCAGCTGCCGGCTCGATGGCGGTCGGAGCGTCGCTCTCCTGGCCGGTGGAGCCCGTGTTCTCCTCGAACGTCTCCCGCTCCACGACGGCTTCCTGCTCCATCGCGGCTTGGGGCTCGGGCGCGCGTTCGGCCACGACTTCGACCACGGGCGCCATCTCGGCCGGCGGCGCGACAGGGCGCTGCTCCCGGATCACAGGGCGGCGGCGATCGACCGGCGCCGCGCGGTAGGCCGGCGGCTCCTCGACGACGGCGGCGACCTCGACGATCTCCGCGACCACGGCTTCCGAGCGCGGCGGCTCGGGCGCTTCGGCCGGAGACGGCCGCGACTCGGCCAGAGGGCGCGATTCCGGCGCGGCCTGATAGGTCGCCTCGTCCGGCGGGGTGGACCGCGCAACCGGCATCGTGCCGGCGCGGGCCGCCGCTTCGGCGCGGCGCTGCGCGGCCGATGGACGGTGGATGGCACCCTCGACGACGATGTCGGTGGCGCCGCCTATGAGGATCAGATGCTCGACATTGTCGCGGCGCACGAGCACGAGGCGGCGCTTCTGGTCGACCGGAAGCGCATCGAGAATGCTCAGTCGCGGCTGCCGGCTACGGATGGCCGTGCCGCCCATGGTGCCGCCAGTCAGCGTCCTGATCAGCCAGAACACGACCAGAATGATGATCGCCAGCACGGCGAGGGTGATCGCGAATTGCGCGATCAGGGCGCCGGTCGAGCCGAAGATCGGTTCGAGATAGTCACGCATCCCGTTCTCCTGCTGTACCGGCGGGCCGGTACAGGTGAATTCGAAGCCTCAAGAGCTGAAGCACTCTTCGCCCATGCGGGCAGACCATCTAGGCGTTTTCGTGCCCACACATCCAGTTGGCAAGGGGCAGCGGCCACGAATCGGCGTATCAATGCCGAAAAGCCGTTAGGAATTCACTAACCATCCGGTGACCAATCTGGCTCGAATCATGCGCGAATCGCCCGTTCGAGCCGTCTTCCGAGAGTCCGCGATCGTGCTCCTCCGACCGCAATCCATGTCTTCACGAGAGGTTCCCGCCTGCTCGACGATCCTTCGGCCAACCGCCCGGCCCGCCATGCCCGGCGGGCGGCGATGACGACGGGGGCCGGCGTGACGGGGGCGCGCCCGCCGGTGATCGATCGAGGCGGACGGACGGCCGGGATCGGCCGGCTCGTCGTGCTCGCGATCGTGCTGGTCGCCGTGGCGGCCGCCGGCGCGATCCTGCCGGCGGAATCGGCCCAGCCCTTCATCTTCGCGGTGCTCGGCATCCTCGCGGTTGTCGGCGTCTTCACCCTGTTCGCAGGCGCGATCGGTCTGCTGCGATTCGGCTCGGCGGCGCCGCGCGACGATCTCGCCCGCGCCTTCATGGGCTCGATGGCCGAGGGGATCCTGGTGACCGACCGGGAGGGCCGCATCCTCTACGCGAACGGGGCCTATGCCGATCTGATCGGCGCCGACGACGAAACCGATGTCCGGATCATCGAGCGCGTCTTCTCGGGCGATCAGGCGGCGAGCGAGGCCATCTACCGTCTCACGCAATCGGTCCGCCACAATCGCTCGGCGCAGGAAGAGGTGCGGATGCCGTCGGCCCTCGGCGGCACCGGCCCCGGGGGGCCCCGCTGGTATCGCATCACGGCGCGACCGATCGAGACCAGCGATCAGTTCCTGACGGCCTGGCGGCTCGCCGACATCTCGGGCGAGCGCGAGCAGCAGGAGACGGTGTTCCAGGATCTCCAGCACGCAATCGATTATCTCGACCATGCGCCGGCCGGATTCCTCTCCGCTGAGCCCGACGGGCGTATCGTCTATCTGAACGCGACGCTCGCCGAGTGGCTCGGCATCGATCTCGGCGCCTTCAAGCCAGGCGCGATCTCGCTCGGCGACATCGTGCGCGGCGACGGGGCGGCGCTGCTTTCGGGCGGTACCGCCCGGCCGGGCGGCAGCGAGACCGCGGTGATCGACCTCGATCTCGTGAAGAAGAACGGCCAGAGCCTGCCTGTGCGGGTGCTGCACCGTGTGCCCTATGCGCATGACGGCGCGCCGGGTGCGACGCGCACCATCGTCCTCAACCGCTCGCCGGGTGAGGAAGTGTCGGAAGCGCTGCGCGCCGCCGAGGTGCGCTTTACCCGCTTCTTCAATCACACGCCCTTCGCCATCGCCTCCGTCGACCGGCGCGGTCGCATCGGACGCACCAACGCCGCATTCGCGCGCCTGTTCGGGACCGTGCCGCGCGATGCCTCCGGCCGGCTCCGCCTCGTCGACATCGTCGCCGACAGCGCGCGGGCGGCCATCGAGACGGCGCTCGAGGCGGCATCGGCCGGCCATGGCGACATCCCGCCGGTGGACGCGGCGCTGCTCGGCCATGGCGAGCGCAGCATGCGCTTCTATGTGAGCGCCGTGGACGAGGGCGCCGACGAGAGCGAGATCGCGACCGTCTATGCGCTGGAAACGACGGAGCAGCGGGCGCTGGAGCAGCAGTTCGCCCAGAGCCAGAAGATGCAGGCGATCGGCCAGCTCGCCGGCGGCGTCGCGCACGACTTCAACAATGTGCTGACGGCGATCATCGGCTATTCCGATCTTCTTCTCGCCAATCACCGGCCGTCCGACCCGTCCTTCCAGGACATCATGAACATCAAGCAGAATGCCAACCGGGCCGCGGGCCTGGTGCGGCAGCTGCTGGCCTTCTCCCGCCGCCAGACCCTGCGTCCGCAGGTCCTCGCGATCGGCGATGTTCTCTCCGACCTCTCGATCCTGCTCGAGCGGCTGCTCGGCGAGAAGGTCAAGCTTTCGGTGCTGCATGGCCGCGATGTCTGGCCGATCAAGGCCGATCTCAACCAGTTCGAGCAGGTGGTCATCAATCTCGCCGTCAACGCCCGCGACGCCATGCCGAAGGGCGGGCAACTGACGATCCGCACCCGCAACCTCTCGCCGGCCGATTGCGCCGCTTTCGGCTACAAGGCGCTGCCGCCGGCCGAGTATGTCCTCATCGAGGTCGAAGATACCGGCACCGGCATCCCGCCCGAGGTGCAGTCCAAGATCTTCGAGCCATTCTTCTCGACCAAGGAAGTCGGCAAGGGCACGGGCCTCGGGCTTTCCACGGTCTACGGCATCGTCCGCCAGACCGGGGCGCACATCTTCTTCGACAGCGTCGTCGACAAGGGCACCATCTTCCGCATCTTCGTGCCGCGCCATGTCGTGGCCGAGGAGCCGGTCGCGGCCGAGGCCGTCAGCGACAAGCCGCAGCAAAAGACGGACCTCACCGGCAGCGCCAATATCCTGCTCGTCGAGGACGAGGAGGCGGTCCGCGCGTTCGCCGCGCGTGCGCTCGCCTCGCGTGGCTATACGGTGCACGAGGCGGCTTCCGGCGCAGAGGCGCTGGAGGTCATGCAGAAGACCGGCGGCATCATCGACCTCGTCGTTTCCGACGTGGTTATGCCGGAGCTGGACGGGCCCTCTCTGCTGCGCGAACTGCGCAAGACGCGGCCGAACCTCAAGATCATCTTCGTCTCCGGCTATGCCGAGGACGCCTTCGCCAAGAACCTGCCCGACGGCGAGACCTTCAACTTCCTGCCGAAGCCTTTCTCGCTGAAGCAGCTCGCGACGGCCGTGAAGGAGGCCTTGGGGGAATAGCGCGCGGGACCAGCGTTCCGATCATGCCGTAGTTCGGTGGCCGGCTATCCCTTGCATTCGTGCCGCCGAGGATCGAACCTGAGCGCCTTCGATCCCCCGGAGCCGCACATGCTCGATAGTCCGACCCGCGAAAACGTCCCGGCCGGCCAACCCTTCAGCTTCGATCCATTGACGCGCCGCGCCTCGATCGAGGCGCGCGATCCGGGTTTCTATCAGGACCCCTATCCGGTCTTCGAGGCGATCCGCAGCGAGACATCGCATTTCTACTGGGAAGAGTACGGGCTCTGGTGTTTTCTGGGGGCCGCCGACCTGCAGGCGCTCTTTCGCGACAAGCGTTTCGGGCGCGAGATCCTGCATGTCGCGACCCGCGAGGAACTCGGGATTCCGGAGATCCCGGAGCGCCTCAAGCCCTTCACCGATATCGATGCGCTCTCGATGCTCGATCGCGAGCCGCCGGCACACACGCGGCTGCGCGGCCTCGTCAACCGCGCCTTCGTCTCGCGTCAGGTCGAGAAGCTGCGCCCGCGCATCGCCGCGCTCGCGCATGACCTCATCGACCGCTTTGCGGGGGATGGCGAGGTCGAGCTGATCGAGGCCTTCGCGACGCCGATCCCGGTGACCGTCATTGCCGAGCTGCTCGGCGTGCCGGTGGAACGGGCGCCCGACCTCCTCGACTGGTCGCACAAGATGGTCGCGATGTACCAGTTCGACCGGACGCGGGCCGTCGAGGACGCCGCGGTCGCGGCCGCGCAGGAGTTCGTCGCCTTCCTCAAGGAGATCGTCGCCGAGCGTCGGCTGGCGCCTGCCGACGACCTGCTCTCGACGCTGATCGCCGCCGAGGAGGCCGGCGAGCGGTTGTCTGAGGACGAGCTGATCGCGACTTGCATCCTCCTTCTGAACGCCGGCCACGAGGCGACGGTCCATGCCATCGGCAATGGCGTGAAGGCGATCCTCGAATCGGGACTGGAGCCGTCGGCGATGTTCGGCGCGGAGAAGGCCGCGGAGGCCGTCGCCGAGGAATGCCTCCGCTTTGACCCGCCGCTGCACTTCTTCTCGCGCTATGTGCTCGAAGACCTCGACTATGCCGGTCTCCCGCTGAAGAAGGGCGACCGGGTCGGGCTGCTGCTCGGCGCCGCCAACCGCGACCCGGCTCGCTTCGCCGAGCCGGCGAGGTTCGATCCGTTCCGTCCGCCGGCGACGCATTTCGCGTTCGGCGGCGGCATCCATTTCTGTGTCGGCGCCCCGCTGGCGCGGCTGGAACTCGAAGTCGCGCTGCCGATCCTTTTCGAGCGGCTGCCGGGCCTGCGGATCGCGCGGCCGCCGCTCTATCGCGACAGCTACCACTTCCACGGCCTGGCGGCGCTGAACCTCGCCTGGTGAGGACCCGGTCGGACGGGAGGAAATGATGCCGACTCCGGGCGCCCTCAGGAGCATTTCCGCTGGCGTGCTCGACATCGCCTATGTCGAGCGGGGGCCGGCCGACGGGCCGTCGGTCATCCTGCTGCACGGCTTCCCGTACGACGTCCATGCCTACGAAGATGTTGCGGAACGGCTTGCCGATGCGGGCCGGCGCTGCATCGTTCCCTATCTCCGCGGTTATGGTCCGACCCGCTTCCGCTCCGCGCGGACGATGCGTTCGGGTCAGCAGGCTGCGCTTGGGGCCGATCTTCTCGCGCTGATGGACGCCCTCGCGATCCCCAGGGCGGTGCTCGCCGGCTATGACTGGGGCGGCCGTGCTGCCTGCATCGTCGCCGCGCTCTGGCCCGAGCGGGCCTCCGGCCTCGTCAGCTCCGGTTCGCCATACAATATCCAGGCGATCGCCGAGGCGTGGCGTCCAGCGCCGCCGGCCGAAGAGTTTCGCTACTGGTACCAGTACTATTTCCATTCGGAGCGTGGCCGCCGCGCCCTCGACGGGGACCGGCGCGGCTTCTGTCGCTTTCTATGGCGGCTCTGGTCGCCCACCTGGGCGTTCGATGATGCCGAGTTCGAGCGGACGGCCGCGGCATTCGACAACGAGGACTTCGTATCGATCGTCATCCATTCCTACAGGCACCGCTTCGGCGGCATTCCCGGCGATCCGGCGCTCGACGGGATCGAGGCGCGTCTGGCGCTGCTGCCGGACATCACCGTGCCGTCGATCGTCCTCGAGGGCGCCGATGACGGCGTCGATCCGCCCCAGACAGCCGATGACGCCGCACGGCATTTCCGTGCCGCCTATGAGCGGCGCATCCTCCCCGGCGTAGGCCACAACGTGCCGCAGGAAGCCCCGGAGTCCTTCGCGGACGCTGTGCTGGCGCTCGGCTAGCGGCGTCGAGGCTTGCGGGGCGTGGCGGTTTTCGTCTCAATCCGGCTTCCGATCCGGCGTCGACAGAGGACAGGACATCACGATGCACATTGTCAGGCCCACCCTCGTCGTTCTGGCCACACTGGCCGTGACGGGCCCCGCCGCCGCCCAGACCTATTCCGGCGCGCCGCTATCGCCGCCGGCCCTGCAACAAGCCGTCGTCGAGGCGGTGGCCGACCGCATGCTGAACGCGGATGGCGTGGTGGTCAGCGACCTTCGCCTCTCCAGGGCGCGCAGCGGCCATGGCTATTGCGGGTTCGTCGCCGCATCGCCCGGCGCGGCGCGGCAGCCCTTCCACGTCCTGGTGGAGCAGGGGTCGGATCCCGCCGTGCTCATCCTTCCGGAGAAGGGCGACCCGCCCGGCCTGCCGCGCGCCGATGCCGTGCTGCTGCTGACCAATCTCGGCTGCGTGTCTTGACCGGCTGCCTGCGCGGACGCGTCTTCGCGACACGCGCCCGGGCATCGACCGCTCATGCCCCTTGCATCCGGGCCGCATGGCCAGCATCGTCTGTCGGCTAGGGGACAGGGAGCATGAGGTCTTGATCGAGGGCAAGCCGAGCGCGACGGCCTACCGAGCTGCAGTGCGGCGGGCGGCGCATCAGTTGCTGGACAAGCCGGTGATCTTCGACGATCCGCTGGCGCTGACGATCGTCGGCGGTGACCGCGGTTCCGCCGTGGCGCGCGACGAGATCAGCCGCGCCGATTCCGCCGGGGGCGCAGCCCTCCGTGCCTTCATCGCCGCGCGCGCCCGCTTCGCCGAGGACCGGATCGCCGCCGCCGTCGATTCCGGCGTGCGCCACGTCGTCGTGCTCGGCGCGGGGCTCGACACCTTCGCCTATCGCAATCCCTTCGCCGACAGGGGCGTGCTCGTCTACGAGGTCGACCATCCGGCGACACAGGCCTGGAAGCGGCAGCGGCTGCAGCAGACGCAAATCGCCGTCCCGCCGAGCGTCCGCTATGTCGCGGTCGACTTCTCAACCGATCGGCTCGACGAGAAGCTTGCGGCCGCCGGGCTCGACACCGCGGCCCCCGCCTTCTTCACCTGGCTCGGAGTGGTTCCCTATCTGGACGACGCGGCAATCGCCTCCACGCTCGGCGTGATCGCGGCACGGCGGGGCGGTGCCGAACTCGTCTTCGACTATGCGGAGCCGCCCGACAGGGTCGGCATGCTGCAGCGTCTCGCCTTCCTGACGCTCGCCGGCCGCGCCGCGGCGCTCGGCGAACCGATCGTCAGCTATTTCCGCCCGGACGAGATCGAGAAGAAGCTCGCGGCGTTCGGATTCTCGGTCGCCGCCAATCTCGCCGGTCCGGATCTCGGCCGCCTCTATGCGGGCGGCGCGTCAGCGCTCGACAATGCCGCGGTCGGCCATGTCCTGCATGCGGTTCACCCGTCGTTCGCCTGAAGCGCGACGGCGATCTCTGCGGCGAGACGGGCATTGTTGCGCACGAGCGCGATATTGGTCGCGAGGCTGCGGCCGCCCGTCAGTTCCAGCATGCGGCCGAGCACGAAGGGCGTGACCGCCTTCGCGCGGATCCCGGCCCGCGCGGCATCCTCTGTCGCCTGCTCGATATGGACGCGCATCTCCGCGGCGGGAATCTCGTCGGCCTCCGGGACGGGATTGGCGATCAGCATGCCGCCCTTGAGGCCGAGTTCCTCGCGCGTTGCCATGAAGGTCGCGATGGAGGCGGCATCGTCGAGGCGTAGCGGAGAGGGAAGACCGCTGTCGCGGGACCAGAAGGCGGGCAGGGCATCCTGCCCCAACGTCACCACCGGAACGCCGAGTGTCTCCAGCACCTCGAGTGTCTTGGGGATGTCGAGCAACGCCTTCGCGCCGGCCGAAACCACGGTCACCGGCGTTTCGGCCAGCTCGTAGAGATCGGCCGACACGTCGAAGCTCGTCTCCGCGCCGCGATGCACGCCGCCGATGCCGCCGGTCGCGAAGATGCGGATACCGGCGAGATGCGCCGCGATCATCGTCGCGGCGACCGTGGTGGCGCCGGGACGGCGTGTGGCGAGTGCGAAGGCGAGATCGGCGCGCGAGAGCTTCATGACGCCGGTCATCTTGGCCAGCGCCTCCAGCTCGTCGGCCGAGAGTCCGACGCGGATCTCGCCGTCGATGATCGCGATCGTCGCCGGCACGGCGCCGGCGGCGCGCACGACCTCCTCCACGCCGAGCGCGGTGGCGACATTCTCCGGCCAGGGCATGCCATGCGTGACGATCGTCGTCTCCAGCGCCACGAGGGGGTGGCCGGCCGCGGCGGCCGCGGCGACTTCGGGAGAGAGGCGGATGCGGTCGAAGAGCGCCATCGCGTGTTCCGTCCAGAGCGAGTGAGAAGGTCAGGTCACGCTGCGCCAGCTGCCGTCGGGCATCCGGCATGCGGTGCCACGCAACTGCTCGCCGCGGCCGTCGACCACGATGCGATGCGTATAAGGGCGACATTCGCGGCCGTCCACCACCCGCACCGGGCCGGGAATGACCGTGCCGTGGCTCGATCCCGACTCCCACGAGACGGGAATGCCGGCGCCCATGCCGGGGCTGGCGAGGGCCTGCGCCTCGGCGGCCTCGGCGCGGCGCCTGGCACTCTCGTCGAGGCTGCGGCCGATCTGGCTGCCGACGAGGCCGCCGACACCGGCACCGAGCACCGTGGCGCCGACGCGGCCGGCGCCGGAGCCGAACTGGTTGCCGACCATCGCGCCGACGGCGGAGCCGGTCACGCCGCCGATCTGCTGGTTGGTCGGCGCCTGGCAGGCGGCCAGCGCGAAAGCGGCGGCGACCAGCGCGAGGGCCGCAGAAGCCGGACGACCGCGGCGGCTTTCCGCGGTCTTTCGCGAGCGCTCCGCGCGTGGGCGGGGAAGGGCGGTCTGGGGCATGCGCCGGTCTCCTTCGTTACGGCCGATTCGGTTGCAGTGCAGCACAGCCGGACCCTGCGCGAAAGGCTGCGCCGGCGCCGCCGAGGACTCACCCATGCTCGAATCCGCGCGGGGATACAGCTTGCGGATGAGAACAAAACGTGTACAATGTTCTCAGTTTGATCGACTCCGGACAGTATGGAATAAGGGCTCATCTCACATGTCGCAAACTTCTCTCCGTCTCGTCGAAGGGGCCACCATGGACAAGTCGAAAGCGCTTGATGCCGCGCTGAGCCAGATCGAGCGCGCCTTCGGCAAGGGCTCGATCATGCGTCTCGGGAAGAACGAGAAGGTGGTCGAGATCGGCACCGTCTCGACCGGGTCGCTCGGGCTCGACATCGCGCTCGGGATCGGCGGGCTGCCGCGCGGCCGCATCGTCGAGATCTACGGGCCGGAATCCTCGGGCAAGACGACGCTCGCCCTGCACACTGTCGCCGAGGCGCAGAAGGCCGGCGGCATCTGTGCCTTCGTCGACGCGGAGCATGCGCTCGATCCGGTCTATGCACGCAAGCTCGGCGTCAATCTCGACGACTTGCTGATCTCGCAGCCCGATACCGGCGAGCAGGCTCTGGAGATCGCCGACACGCTGGTGCGCTCCGGCGCCATCGACGTGCTGGTCATCGATTCGGTTGCCGCGCTGACGCCGCGCGCCGAAATCGAGGGCGAGATGGGCGAGAGCCTGCCCGGCCTGCAGGCCCGCCTCATGAGCCAGGCGCTCAGGAAGCTCACGGCCTCGATCTCGAAGTCGAAGACCATGGTGATCTTCATCAACCAGATCCGCATGAAGATCGGCGTCATGTTCGGCAATCCCGAGACGACGACGGGCGGCAATGCGCTGAAGTTCTATGCCTCGGTGCGTCTCGACATCCGCCGCATCGGCGCGATCAAGGACCGCGACGAGGTCGTCGGCAACCAGACCCGCGTCAAGGTGGTCAAGAACAAGCTTGCCCCGCCTTTCAAGCAGGTCGAGTTCGACATCATGTATGGCGAGGGCGTCTCCAAGACGGGCGAACTCATCGATCTCGGCGTGAAGGCCGGCATCGTCGAGAAGTCCGGCGCCTGGTTCTCCTATGACAGCCAGCGCCTCGGTCAGGGCCGCGAGAACGCCAAGATGTTCATGCGCGACAATCCCGAGATCGCGCAGAAGGTCGAGCTCGCCATCCGTCAGAATGCCGGTCTTCTCGCCGAGGCCCTTCTCTCGAAGGACGCGGCGGGCGAGGATGACGGCGACGAGGCACTGGAAGCCTGAGGCGGGAAGGGGAGCGGGAAATGGCGGACGCGGGACGGGTCGAAGGCGGCTGCCATTGCGGCGCGGTGCGTTTCGAGGCGACGGGGGATTTCTCCTCCGCGATCTCGTGCAACTGCTCGATCTGCCAGAAGCGCGGGCACTGGCTCGCCTTCCTCCCCGCGTCGGCCTTCACCGTCACGGCCGGCGAGGCGTTGCTGACGGACTATCAGTTCAACCAGCATGTCATCCATCATCTCTTCTGTCCGCGCTGCGGCATCGAAGCCTTCGCGCGCGGCAAGACGCCGGACGGCGGCGACATGGTGGCGGTCAATGTCCGCTGCATCGACGGCATCGACCTCTCCGCCGTCACCGTCCACCCCTATGACGGTCGCAGTCACTGAGAGAGCCCGCGGCTGCGGACGGCGCGGCCGTCGGTCGCGTTGCCGGCCTTTTCTGGACAGGCCAGCGGCCGGCCGCTAAAAACGCCGGCACGTTTTCCTTCGCGCGGCCCCGACGGGCCGCGCATGTCTTTCCAGGCGGGTCCGTTCATGAGCAGCGTCAACGACATCCGGTCGGCCTTTCTCGGCTTCTACCAGAAGAACGGGCATGAGGTCGTCGCGTCGAGCTCGCTCGTTCCGAAGAACGATCCGACGCTGATGTTCACCAATGCCGGCATGGTCCAGTTCAAGGACTATTTCACCGGCCGGTCGACGGCGCCCTGGCCGCGCGCCACCACTTCGCAGAAATGCGTGCGCGCCGGCGGCAAGCACAACGACCTCGACAATGTCGGCTACACGGCGCGGCATCACACCTTCTTCGAGATGCTCGGCAACTTCTCGTTCGGCGACTATTTCAAGGAGCGCGCGATCGAGCTGGCCTGGACGCTGATCACGCGCGAATTCGGCCTGCCGAAGGAGAAGCTGCTCGTCACCGTCTATCACGAGGACGACGAGGCCTTCTCGCTGTGGAAGCGTATCGCCGGCCTGCCGGACGAGAAGATCATCCGGATCGCCACTTCCGACAATTTCTGGCAGATGGGCGACACCGGCCCCTGCGGGCCGTGCTCGGAGATCTTCTACGATCATGGCGAGTCGATCCCCGGCGGCCCGCCCGGCAGCGCGGACGAGGATGGCGACCGCTTCATCGAGATCTGGAATCTCGTCTTCATGCAGTTCGAGCAGATCGCGCCGGGCAACCGCGTGCCGCTGCCGAAGCCCTCGATCGACACCGGCATGGGCCTCGAGCGCATGGCGACCGTCCTGCAGGGCGTGCACAACAACTACGACATCGATCTCTTCCGCGCCCTGATCCGCGCGTCGGTGGAGGCCACAGGGGTTCCGGCCGAGGGCCCGCATCTCGCCAGCCACCGCATCATCGCCGATCATCTGCGGGCCTCGAGCTTCCTGATCGCCGACGGCGTGCTGCCCTCCAACGAGGGCCGCGGCTATGTGCTGCGCCGGATCATGCGCCGTGCGATGCGCCATGCGCATCTTCTCGGCGCCGTGGATCCGCTGCTGTGGCGCCTCGTGCCGGCGCTCGTGCGGGAGATGGGCCGCGCCTATCCCGAGCTGATCCGCGCCGAGGCGCTGATCTCCGAGACGCTGCGGCTCGAGGAGATCCGCTTCCGCCGCACCCTGGCGCGCGGCCTCGGACTGCTCGATGAGGCGACCACCGGCCTCGTCGCCGGCGCGACGCTCGACGGAGAGACCGCCTTCCGCCTCTACGATACCTATGGCTTCCCGCTCGACTTGACGCAGGAGGCGCTGCGCGCCCGCAATATCGGCGTCGACACGGCCGGATTCGCGACCGCGATGGAGCGCCAGAAGGCCGAGGCGCGCGCGAGCTGGGCCGGCTCCGGCGACACCGCCGCCGAGACGATCTGGCTGACGCTGCGCGACAGGCTCGGCGCGACCGAGTTCCTTGGCTATTCGGCCGAGGCGTCGGAGGGCAAGCTCATCGCGCTCGTGCGCGACGGCGCCGAGATCGCCGAGGCGAAGGCCGGCGAGAGCGTGCAGGTCGTCGTCAACCAGACGCCGTTCTATGGCGAGTCGGGCGGCCAGGTGGGCGATGCCGGCCGCATCGAGACCGAGGGCGGCGCCGTGATCCGCGTCGACGACACGCAGAAGCGTGGCGACGGGCTGTTCGTGCATCAGGGCGTGGTCGAGAGCGGCGTCGTCCGGACCGGCGATTCGGCGCGCCTCAGCGTCGATCATGCCCGTCGCGGCTCGATCCGCTCCAACCATTCCGCCACCCATCTCCTGCATGCGGCGCTGCGTAATGTGCTTGGCGAGCATGTGGCGCAGAAGGGCTCGCTTGTCGCGCCGGAGCGCCTGCGTTTCGACTTCAGCCATCCGAAGCCGATCGAGGCCGAGGAACTCGCTGCCATCGAGGAGATCGCCAACGAGGTCGTCCTGCAGGATGCGCCGGTGACGACGCGGCTGATGGACCGCGAGGAGGCGATCGGCTCCGGCGCCATGGCTCTCTTCGGCGAGAAATATGGCGACGAGGTGCGGGTCGTCTCGATGGGCGAGCGCGAGGGCAAGACCTATTCCGTCGAGCTCTGCGGCGGCACGCATGTCGGCCGCACGGGCGAGATCGGTCTCGTCACCATTCTCGGCGAGGGCGCGGTCGCGGCGGGCGTCCGGCGCGTCGAGGCGCTGACCGGCAAGGCGGCGCGCGAGCATCTCGAACTGCAGGACCGGCGCCTGAAGCAGGTCGCCAGCGCGCTCAAGGTTCGTCCCGAGGAAGCTGCGGACCGCGTCGCGGCTCTGGTCGAGGAACGGCGGCGGCTGGAGCGGGAACTCGCGGACGCGAAGCGCAAGCTGGCGCTCGGGGGCGGCGGCCAGGCGGCTGGCGATGGCGTGCGCGCGGTCGGCGATCTCAGCTATCTCGGCCGCGTCGTCGAGGGCATCGCGCCGAAGGAGCTCAAGGGCCTGGTGGACGAGGCGAAGAAGTCGGTCGGCTCCGGCGTCGTCGCCTTTGTCGGCGTCGCCGAGGACGGCAAGGCGGCGATCGTCGTCGGCGTCAGCGACGATCTGACGGCCCGCTTCAGCGCGGTCGATCTCGTGCGGATCGGCGCCGAGCACCTCGGCGGCAAGGGCGGCGGCGGGCGCCCCGACATGGCCCAGGCCGGCGGACCGGACGGCGCGAAGGCCGGCGAGGCGCTCGGCGCGATCGAGGCGCGGCTGGCGGGCTGACGCCGCCCGCGCGGGAGCGAAGGCCATGGAGCATGTCGCCGACGGCCGCCAGCTCCTCGTGTTTCTGGTCGCGGCCGGCATCGTCGTTCCGCTCTTCCAGCATCTGAAGCTCGGCGTGGTGCTGGGCTTCCTGATCGCCGGCATCATCGTCGGGCCGGGCGGCTTCGGCCATCTGGTGCCGCTGAGCTCGCTGTTCGGCTATGCGACGATCACCAATGTCGGCCAGCTGCAGGCATTCGGCGATCTCGGCATCCTGTTCCTTTTGTTCACGATCGGCCTCGAGCTTTCCTTTGCACGGCTCGGCTCGATCGGGCGGCTGATGCTGGGCGCGGGCGGGCTGCAGGTCGCGCTCGCCACGGCCGCCATCTACGCCGCCGCGGCGCTGGCCGGCTTCGAGTTCGACGATTCGCTCGTCTTCGGCATGGCCTTCGCGCTGTCGTCGACCGCCATCGTCACCCAGTCCCTCGCCGAGCGGCGCCGGCTCGGCACGCCGGTCGGACGCACCGCGCTCGGTGTGCTGATCCTTCAGGACCTGATGGTCGTGCCGATCGTGATCGTGGTCGGCATTCTCGCCCAGCCGGGCGCCAGCGTCGGTCTCGCCCTCGTGAAGGGCGTCGCGATCGCCGCCGTGGTGGTCGTCGGCGTGGTCCTGCTCGGCCGCACCATCGTGAAGCCGCTGATGCGCTTCGCGGGCGCGACCGGCAACCGGACGCTGCTCATCGCCATCACGCTCCTCATCATCGTCGTCGCGGGCTTCATCACGGCGCGCGCCGGCCTCTCGGCGGCGCTCGGCGCCTTCCTTGCCGGCCTCCTGCTCAGCGAGACGGAGTATCGCCACCAGATCGACGTCGAAGTCGAACCGTTCAAGGATCTGCTGCTCGGCCTCTTCTTCATGACGGTCGGCATGACGATCGACATCGCGGCGGTCGTCGGCCAGCTGCCGATCATCATCGCGGCGCTGGCGGTGCTCTTCCTCGTCAAGCTGGCCTTCGGCTACCTGGCGCTCCGAATCGCGAAGCTCGAACGGGCGGCGGCGGTCGAGACGGCTTTCATCCTTTGCGGCGCCGGCGAGTTCGCCTTCGTCGTCCTGACGCTTGCCGCCCGCGACGGCGTCGTTTCCGACGAGATCGCCCGGCTCGCCACGACCATCGCCGCGATTTCCATGGTCCTGACGCCGGTCATGGGCGCACTCGGCTCGCGATTCGCGAAGCGCCTCGCCGCCCGCGACGCCGAAGCGCGGAGCGGCGTCGGCGGCGATCATGGCTTCTCGGATCATGTCATCATCGGCGGCTTCGGGCGTTTCGGCGCCACGGTGGCGAAGCTGCTCTCGGCCGAGGATATCGCCCATGTGGCGCTCGATCTCGACGCCGAGCATGTCGTGCGCGCGGCGCGCGAGGGGCAGATGGTCTTCTTCGGCGACGCGACACGGCCGGAGATCCTCGCGCGCCTCGGCGCGGAGCGGGCCCGCGCTTTCGTGGTGACGGTCGACGACGCCGTGATTTCCGAGCTAATGGTGCGGACCATCCGCGAGCACTGGCCGTCCGCCATCATTCATGCGCGCGCGCGGACCGTGACGCATGGGCGGCGGCTGCTCGATGCCGGCGCCAATGATGTGGTGCCGGAGGCGCTCGAGGGCAGCCTGCAACTCGCGGGCAATCTCCTCGGCGATATCGGGCTGCCGGACGAGGCGGTGGAGCAGCGCCTGGCCGTGGCCCGCGAGACCGCCCGCGCGCTGATGCGCGGCGGCCCGGCGGAGCCCGACAAGGCGAAGCCGCCTATCGATGGGTGACGGGCGGCCTCGCTGTCGAGTGTCACGTCAGCCGGCGCGGCGGCCTTCGCTCTGACGCTCCAGCATCCAGCCGGGATATTCCGGCGGCAGCGCGCTGACCGCATCGAGCGTCGCCATGTCCTCGGTCGACAGGTCGATCGCGACGGCGCCGAGATTGTCGGCGAGCTGGTCGGCCGACTTGGCGCCGATGATCACCGAGGTCACGAAAGGCTTCTTCAGGAGATAGGCAAGCGCGATCTGCGGCACTGAAGCGCTCTTGGCCTCCGCGATCGCCCGCATCGCATCGACGGCGTCGAAGGCGCGGTCGCGGTTCACGGGCGGGAAGTCGAAGCTGGCGCGCCGCGATCCATCGGGCCCCGAGCCGTCGCGCTGGTACTTGCCCGAGAGCAGGCCGCCGGCGAGCGGGCTCCACACCATCAGCCCGACCCCCTCCGCCTGAAGGAGCGGCGCGATCTCGCGTTCGAGGTCACGGCCGGCGATCGTGTAATAGGCCTGCAGCGAGGCGACGCGCGCCCAGCCTTTGGCGTCGGCAAGCCCGACCGCCTTCATGATCTGCCACGCCGCCCAGTTGGAGACGCCGACATAGCGGACATGCCCCTGGCGCACGAGGTCGTCGAGCGCGCGCACCGTCTCCTCGACCGGCGTCAGCGGGTCGAAGCCATGGATCTGGTAGAGGTCGATATAGTCGGTGCCGAGCCGCTTCAGGCTGGCCTTGACCGCGTCCATGATATGGCCGCGCGAGGCGCCGCGGTCGTTCGGACCGGGACCGACGGCGCCGAGCGCCTTTGTCGCGAGAACCACGTCGCTGCGCTTGCGGCCGGAGTTGACGATGGCGCGGCCGGTGATCTCCTCGGAAAGGCCTTCGGAATAGACATCCGCGGTGTCAATGAAGTTGATGCCGGCGTCGAGCGCGCGGGCGACGATGCCGTCGGCGACGGACTGGTCGAGCTGGCCGATGGCGGTCCAGAAGCCCTTGCCGCCGAAGGTCATGGTGCCGAGGCAGAGTTCGGAGACGAGGAGGCCGGTGCGGCCGAGTGTCTTGGTGCGCATGGAAATTCTCCGGGTGATGGCAGCGGGGAGGGCGGCTCGTCGGGCCGCCGGCGCGTCCGCCGCCCCATGAAGATGGGCGCGCGCGCTGCTCGTGCGGTAGCCTTTTGCTGGCTCCTTCTTGCACGATCCTCTCAGGGCGCCCATTCTCTGACGTGCCGGCAAGGATGCGGTGCGGGTGAAGCGAAGGAAACCAGCTCATGGACGAACGCGATGCGCTGGCCTCGATCCTCCGCCGCCACGCTGTGAAGGGTCGCACGATCACGCCCATTCCGCGGCTCGGGCTGCTTCGCGCCGAATCGAACAACGTGCCGGCGCCGGCCTTCTACGAACCGGTTCTCTGCGTCGCGGTGCAAGGTGCCAAGCGGCTTTTCGTCGGCGATGCCGTGCTGACCTATGACCAGCGGCATTTCCTCGTGGTCGCCGTCGATCTTCCGGTGATGGCCGCGATCGTCGAGGCGAGCCCCGAGGAACCCTATCTCTGCGTGTCGCTGCGGCTCGACCGTCTGGCCATCGTCGACATCCTCTCCAGCCTGCCGCCCGCGCCTGCCGTCGACGAGCCGGTCGGCCTGGCGATCGGGACGCTCGATCGCGATTTGCTCGATCCTCTCGTGCGGCTCGTCGGCCTGCTCGATCGGCCCGCGGAAGCGGCGATGCTGGCGCCGCTCTACGAGCGGGAGGTGCTTTACCGGCTCATCACCGGTCCGGCGGGTCCGGTGCTGCGCCAGATGGTGGTCCATGACGGCCGGCTGGCGCGGGTCGAGCGCGCGATCGCGTGGATCAAGCGGCATTTCGACCAGCCGATGCGCATCCAGGGGTTGGCCGAGATCGCCGGCATGAGCCCGGCGTCGCTGCACCGACATTTCAAGGCGGTGACGGCGATGAGCCCGCTACAGTTCCAGAAGCAGATACGCCTGCAGGAGGCGCGGCGGCGCCTCGTGGCCGAGCCGCAGGATGCCGGAGTCGTCGGCTATGCCGTGGGCTATGAGAGCCCGTCGCAGTTCAGCCGTGAGTACGCCCGCCTCTTCGGAGCGCCGCCGTCCCGCGACGCCGCGCGGCTGCGCGGTCTCGGCGAGCGCGCGGCGCCGGAGCCCTGACGTTCACGCCGCCTTGCGGCTGATGAAGAGACCGGTCTCCTTGGGGCATGCGAGCACCCCGCCGCCGCGCGCGAACGCCTCCTCGACCGAGGCCCGGAAGGCCGCGAGTTCGGTCTCGCTGGCGCGGTCGCCCGGCGGAAACGAGGTCATTGCCAGAATGACGTCTTCCGGATCCGCGACACGCATGCTGGCCGGGTGGATGGCGGTCTCGACGGCGCCGAAGCATGCGCCCATCGAGCGTTCGGCGTCCTCGAAGCCGAAGGCGAGCGCGGCCGGATTGACGGGAGAACCGCCGAAGACGGTCGTCAGCTCATAGATCGCCCGCATGTCGCCGATGCCGTTGGTGGTGACGGCGAGCGCGCCGCCGGGGCGCAGCACCCGGTGCGCCTCCGCGATCGCCGCGGCCGGATCGGCGACGTGGTAGAGCATGTGCATGGCGAGGACGAGGTCGAAGCTCTCGTCGGCGAAGGGCAGCGAGGCGGCGTCCGCGATCCGGCCGGTCACCGAGGCGAAGGGCAGGGCGGCGCAGCGGGCGACGGCCTCCTCCACCATGCCGGGCGAAAGATCGGCGAGCGTCAGATCGAGCCCGGCCGGAACATGCGGCGCCGCGGAAGCCCAGAACCAGGCCGGTCCGCAGCCGATGTCGAGCAAGCGGTTGCCGACTGCGAGCGGCAGGCGCCGGGCGACCCATTCGAACCAGGGCGTTTCGGCCACCATCGACTGCGAGAACAGTCGGCCGCGCGCCGCGAGCTTGCGGCTGTCGGAATATTGTTCGGCATTTCCGCTCGACATCGACGTCATCGGATCACCCCGCTCGTCAATGAGGTGAGCCTAGTCGCGCCGGGTTGAACGCGCCAGTCCCGTTCGCGTCAGGGGCGAATCCAGACGCGCAGAGTCCCGATGCTCTCGAAGCCCAGCGTGTGGAAGGGCGTGCGATCGTCGCCCGATTCGTAGCCGACGACCGGCAGGCCCGGCGCGCGGCGCCGGGCGACCTCGACGAGGGCTGCGAGCGCGGCCTCGTCGCCGCCGAGAAAGACGTTGGAGATGCCGATCGCGCCGTTCGAAAGGTTGAGGGCGGCCCCTGCCAAGATCCGGCCTTCGCGGGTGAGGGCGAGGAAGCTGATCCGTTCGTCGTCGAGGAGCGACGGAGGAAAGACCCTGCCGCCATTCTCCATGCCTCCCCAGGCGCGTTCCCAGAGCGCCAGCTCGTCGGCCGCTTCGACCACCGCGACGCCGAAATCTGCTACGCCCGCCGCTAGCGCCGCCGTCGGCGGCAGCCAGAGCCAGTCGGCGTCGAAGATCGGTTGGAGACCGATGTCAGAGAGGTCGAGCCTGGAGAAGCTGTCCTTGATGCCGATCCCGCGCCCGGGTTGCTCGGCCAGTAGCTCGATCGCCGTCAGCTGCTGGTCGGTGGCGTCGGGATCGGTCGTGACGAGATTGGGATAGAAGGGCGGCGCGTCGCCGCCATTGATCCAGAACCCCGGCTCGAACCGGCACGCGGCCCCATGTGCGCGCGAGACGGCGTCGCACCAATCCGCATTGTTCCAGGCTGCGAGCACGACGGGGTCTGACATCGTTCCATCCGCATAAGCAAAACGGCGCGGGGGACACCCGCGCCGTCGTGACATCGTGATCGGCGGCTCTCAGCCGGCCATGGCCTTGGTCAGGTTGTCGCTGACCTTGTCGAGGAAGCCGGTTGTCGAGAGCCATTTCTGGTCGGGGCCGACCAGGAGGGCGAGGTCCTTGGTCATGTAGCCGGCTTCGACCGTGTCGACGCAGACCTTCTCCAGCGTCGCAGCGAACTTCGCGAGCTCGGCATTGTCGTCGAGCTTCGCACGGTGGGCGAGGCCGCGGGTCCAGGCGAAGATCGACGCGATCGAGTTGGTCGAGGTTTCCTTGCCCTTCTGGTGCTCGCGATAATGGCGGGTGACGGTGCCGTGCGCCGCCTCGGCCTCGACGGTCTTGCCGTCGGGCGTCAGCAGGACCGAGGTCATCAGGCCGAGCGAGCCGAAGCCCTGCGCGACGGTGTCGGACTGAACGTCGCCGTCATAGTTCTTGCACGCCCAGACATAGCCGCCGGACCACTTCAGCGCCGAGGCGACCATGTCGTCGATCAGGCGATGCTCATAGGTGAGGCCGGCGGCCTTGAAGTCGGCGGCGAACTCGTTGTCGAACACCTCCTGGAAGAGGTCCTTGAAGCGGCCGTCATAGGCCTTGAGGATCGTGTTCTTCGTCGAGAGATAGACCGGATACTTGCGCATCAGGCCGTAATTCAGCGAGGCGCGGGCGAATTCGCGGATCGACTCGTCGAGATTGTACATCGCCATGGCGACGCCGGCGCCCGGGAACTTGAACACTTCCTTTTCGATGACGGTGCCGTCTTCGCCCTCGAACTTGATCGTCATGCGGCCCTTGCCGGGCACCTTGAAGTCGGTCGCGCGATACTGGTCGCCAAAGGCGTGGCGGCCGACGATGATCGGCTGCGTCCAGCCGGGAACGAGGCGCGGCACGTTCTTGCAGATGATCGGCTCGCGGAAGATCACGCCGCCGAGGATGTTGCGGATCGTGCCGTTCGGCGACTTCCACATCTCCTTGAGGTTGAACTCCTTCACGCGTGCTTCGTCGGGCGTGATCGTCGCGCATTTGACGCCGACGCCGACCTTCTTGATCGCTTCAGCCGCCTCGACCGTGACCTTGTCGTTCGTCGCGTCGCGATGCTCGATGCCGAGGTCGAAATACTGCAGGTCGATGTCGAGATAGGGGTGGATCAGCTTGTCCTTGATGGCCTGCCAGATGATGCGGGTCATCTCGTCGCCGTCGAGCTCGACGACCGGATTCGCTACCTTGATCTTCGCCATGGACTGTTCGCCTCGCCTTCGTTCGGAAGCCCTCGCGGCGGTGGAGGCCGGCGCGATCGGGCATGAGAAACCCGGCCTGCTATAGCATCGCCGCCCGGGAGCGCCAATGCGCGGCGGCGCAGCGCCGGTTAAGGAACAGGGCGATTTTGTGGCTCCGTGCGGGAACGGCGGGCCGGCCTTGCCGTTGCAATGCATCGGCCGGGATGCGCTGCGATCCGGGCCGCTACCGACAGCCCCGGAGTCCACCATGTCCGATCTGCACGAGTTGATCGAAACGCTCATGCTGAAGGCGGCGCTGACCCTGATGCTCGGCCTGGTCGGCTGGGCGGGCGCCGTGGTCTTCATCGGCCTCGCCACGGCCGCCGCGCGCAACGTCGTCGCGTCCCCCGCCGTTACCTGGGCGGACGAGAACGCAGCGATCCTGGCGCTGTTCCTGACGACGCTCGGTTATGTCTGGCTGAAGCTCCGGCCCGCGACGTCGAACTGACCGTTCGACGTCGTCGCCGTTGCGCTGCCGGATCGCCTCAGGCGATCCGCTTCGCGGCGAGGCCGAGCGCGATATAGCTCCAGCCGGTGAAGATCAGCGAGATGCCGGCCAGAGTTCCGGGGACCCAGAGACCCGAGAACGGGTAGTTGGTGAGGATCATCACGCCGGCGATCAGCGCGATGACGCCGGCGGCGGCGATCCAGCCCCAGCCGTCATGCGGGCGGATGCGCAAGCCGAGAATGATCTGGAAGATGCCCTTGGCGATGAACACGGCGGCGATGACGAGCGTCAACGCAAAGGAGCCGGTCGCGGGCGACATGTAGATGGCGATGCCGCCGAGCAGCATCACGACGCCGATCACAAGCTGCCACAGGAAGCCGGTCCAGCTCTGGACGCTGAAGCTCTGCCAGATCTGCACCACGCCGGCGACCACCAGCACGGCTGCGAGGAAGATCCCCACCGCGAGCGACGAAACCAGCGGCATCGCGATGGCGAAGAACCCGCCGATCAGAAACACGATCCCGAGGGCGACGAACCAGCCCCATTTCTGCTGGACCGTCGTGGAAATGTTGCGGACCGTGACGTTCGACATGGCGTTGTGCTCCCAAGCTCCGACGCCGATTTTGAACCAAGCCGCGCTTCAGCACAATGACGGCGGACGCTGCTCGTCGGGCCGTGACTGGAACGGCGCCGAGCGATGCGGTAGGGAACGGGAAAACCGAGCCGCTCCTGCCGATGACCCATAACGCCGACCGTCTTCTCGCCGATGGCCCCGCCATCATCCTCGTCGAGCCGCAACTCGGCGAGAATATCGGCACGGCGGCGCGCGCCATGGCCAATTTCGGTCTCGGCGATCTCCGGATCGTCAATCCGCGCGACGGCTGGCCGAACGAGAGCGCGCGCCGCGCCGCGAGCCGCGCCGATCATGTCTTCGACCGCATCCGCGTCTTCGACAGCCTCGCCGATGCCGTCGCCGATCTCGGCTTCCTGATCGCGACGACGGCGCGTTCGCGCGAGGTCGTGAAGACGGTGCGCGGTCCGGCCTCGGCGGCGGCGATCCTGCGCGGCCATGCCGCGGCCGGCACCGGCACCGGCATTCTCTTCGGGCGCGAGCGCGTTGGGCTCTTCAACGAGGAGATCTCGCTCTGCGACGAGATCGTGACGCTGCCCGTCGACCCGCGCTTCGCTTCGCTCAACATCGCGCAGGCCGTGCTGATCCTCGGCTATGAATGGCGGCGCAGTGGACTTGCCGAGGAAGAGGGCGGGCTGCCCTTCCAGACGCCCAACCCCAGCCGTCCCGCCACCAAGGAGGAACTCACCGGCCTCTTCGAGCATCTCGAACGGGCGCTCGACGCGGTGACCTTCTTCCGGCCGGCCGAGAAGAAGCCTGTCGTCGTGCAGACGCTGCGCGCGATGCTGACCAAGGCCTCGTTCACGGAGCAGGACATCCGCACGATGCGCGGCGTCATCGCGGCGCTCGAGAATCGCCCGACCCGGCCGCGACGCCGCAGCGATGGATCGCTGACGACCAGCCGCGAGGCGGACGAGGAGGAGGCGCTATGAGCGCCCGTCTGCTGGTGTTCGATTCGGGCATCGGCGGTCTCTCGGTGCTCGCCGAGATCAGGCGGCGCGTGCCGCGGGCGGGCATCGTCTACGTTGCCGACGACAAGGCCTTTCCCTATGGCGACTGGGAAGAGGGGCCGCTGGGAGCGCATGTCGTGGACCTCGTCGGGCGGCTGATCGCCCGCTATTCGCCCGATGCGGTCGTCATCGCCTGCAACACTGCCTCGACGCTCGTTCTGCCGGCCCTGCGCGCGGCGCACACCATCCCGTTCGTCGGCACGGTCCCGGCGGTCAAGCCTGCGGCGGAGCGCACGAAGAGCGGCGTCATCGGCGTGCTCGCGACGCCCGGCACCATGCGACGCGACTACACGCGCGCGCTCATCCGGGACTTCGCGCAGGCCTGCCACGTCCGCCTCGTCGGATCCTTCGAGCTGGCTCCCCTTGCCGAAAGCGCCATGCGCGGCGATGCCGTGGACGACGCGGCAATCCTCGCCGAGATCGAGCCCGCCTTCATCGACGTTGGCGGGAAGCGCACGGATGCGGTGGTGCTCGCCTGTACGCATTACCCGTTCCTCGTCGATCGCTTCCGCCGTATCGCGCCCTGGCCCGTCGCCTGGATCGACCCGGCCGATGCGATCGCGCGACGGGTCGTGTCGCTGCTCGGGCTCGACGAGACGCCGAGCATGATGAGGGTTCCGGGCAGCGCGCGGCTTTCGTCGGGGAAGGCGTGGTCGCCTGCGCTCGTGCCGCTCCTCGAGACCTACGGCCTCACGCCCGAGACGGGCGATCCCTTGTGAGCCGCGAAGGGCCGGCCTAGTTTGCCGGCCCGCGAGGGCGGGACAGCAACAGACAGAACACGATCATGACAACCTACGACAGCGCCCATGTCCGCCGTCCTGTCGCGCCTCCCGCGCCATGGACCCTTCATCTCGGCGGCGTCGGGCTGGCCCTCTTCGCCATCCTCAACCTCGTCGTCTTCGTGATGGTCGCCATCAATCCCGAAGCACGCAGCGTCGTGCCGATCTACCGGGTCGGCTCGCTCGGCTGGTGGGCGGGGCAGGACATTTTCGGCGAGGGTACGGCCGGCTTCATCTATCTGCCCAGCTTCGCCGTCCTTTACACGCCCTTCGCGTTGCTCGGGCCGCAGCTCGGCGACATCGCCTGGCGCGCGGTCTCGGCGGGGCTTCTCGCCTTCGGCGTCGCCGAAACGCTGCGCGTCGCACTGCCGCGTTTCGACCGGCGAACGGTCTGGCTGTCGGCCGGCGTCGCGCTGCTGGTCGCGCTGCCGGGCGCCGCCAATTCGCTGCGCAACGGCCAGGCGACGACGATTCTCTATGCGCTGATGCTCATCGCCACCGTCGCGGTGATCGAGCGGCGCTGGTGGTCGGCCGGCATCCTGCTGGCGCTCGCCTTCGCGCTGAAGCCGCTCGCGATCGTCTATATCCTGCTCGTCGCCGCGCTGCAGCCCGCTGTCATCGGGCGGTTCGTCGTGGCTCTCGTCGTCCTGATGGCCCTGCCGCTCGTCCATCCCGACCCCTCGCGCGCCCTGGAGCTCTACGGTCTCGGCATCCACAAGGTGCTGATCGCCGGTGCGCCGGATCTCGGCCGCTGGTCCGACATCACCGGCCTTCTCGGCAAGCTCGGCATCGTCGCGCCGGAGAGCGTGCTCACCGCGATGCGCATCGTCGCGGCGCTGGCGACGCTCGCGCTCGGCGCCGTCGCCTTGCGTCGGAACGGCCGCGTGCGCGGCATGATCAATCTCTACGCGCTGTCGGTCGTCTATCTCATGCTGATGAGCCCGCGAACCGAGGCGCAGACCTATCTCATGCTCGGCGCGACGCTCGGCATCGCGACCGTGCTCGGCTGGAGCGCCGACGGCGAACGCAAGCGGCCGATCCTCTATTCCGCGCTCGCGGTGATGCTGGCCGCCGGCGGCCTCGGCACCGCCATGCTGCGCGCGACGGATCTTTGGTGGGACCCGCTGCTCTGCCTCGTCTACCTGCCGTTCCTCGTCGCCGACTGCCTCAGGCGGACGGCTTCGGACGATGGCGGAAGGTGAAGAAGCGGTAGCCCGAATAGGACGCGACGGTGGAGATCGCCGTCGCGATCACCAGCGCGACGAACGGGATCGTCGCCGGCCGAAGGATCAGGATCGCGGCATAGACGCCGTAATTGATCACCGCCGAGAGCGAGGCGACGGCCGCGTAGCGCATGAATTCGCGCAGCCGTGGCCGGCCGGGCATCGGGAAGGTCCAGGTGCGGTTGATCAGCCAGCCGACGACCATCGCCGTCAGGATCGCGAAGGGGCGCGCCACCAGCGGCCCGAGCCCGGCGGCCAGCAGCAGCTGCAGCATCGCGGCGTCGACGAAGAAGGCGCTGAACCCGGCGATCGCAAAATGCACGATGTGGCGGAGCCGCGGGTTGGAGAGCGTTCGCCTGATCATCACTGCCACCACAGGACACGCCCGTCGCCATCGCGGCGGCAGCGCCAGAGCCAGGCGCCGAGATCGCGCCGCGCCAAAAGGGTCTCCAGCTCCTGCATGCGGCGTGCGGTGATCGTGTCGCGTGCGCCGAGCGTCGCATCGACGCGGCCGGGATGACACATCATCAGCGGCCGCTCGCCGCGCGCGACGAGCGCGATGTCGATCTCGCGGTCATAGGGCGTCGCCCCGGAGAAGGCGGAAAAGCCCGAGAATCCGTCATTGCTCGGAAGGCCGGCTTCCGCCAGCGCCTGCGCAAGGCCCCGGGCGTGCCAGGCGACGCCGGCCGCCTTCACCAGAAAGTGGCGGCGGGCGAGGATGCGGGAGAGCCGGTCTCCGGGATTGCGGACAAGCGGCGGCCGGCCGGGATAGCGGGCGCGGAGCGCGGCGATCAGCGCCCGGCGGACCGGCGGGAAGATATGCACATGGTGATGGCCGTCGACGAAATCCGGCGCCATGCCCGCCGCATCCTCGAAGCGGTCCAGCTGGCGGTCGACCTCGGCGGCGATCTCCGCGTCCGCGCCGCGTGCGCCGCCCTTCAGGAACAGTGACGGCGAGGGCAGGGCGCCCGAAGGCGCGAGACGCGGCATCGGCCCGAGCGGCGCGCCTGCCGTGAGGTTCAGATGCAGGCCGATCGCGACGCGGTTCTTCTGCGCAACGAGCGGCGGCGCCTCGCGCGGCCAGTCGGGCCAGGTCACCATGGCGGCCGTTGCCGAAAGCCGGTCGGCGCCGACGAGTTCGAGGATTCCGTCCGAGACCGCCGGCGAGATGGCGTAGTCGTCGGCCGAAAGCACGACACGCCGGCTCACGAAGGCATGTCGCCGACGCGGCGCCCCTGCTTGGGCTCGCTGACGCCGATCTCCTCGCCGATCAGGAAGAGCGGGCGGCGCTTCACCTCCTCATAGATGCGCGCGACATATTCGCCGAGCACGCCGAGGGAGATGAGCTGCACGCCCGAGAAGAACATGATCGAGACGATCAGCGAGGGAAAACCGGGCTGGTCGGTACCCGAAACGAGGGTACGGATCAGGAACAGCACCGCGTAGACCATGGCGAAGGCCGAGACCACCAGGCCGAGATAGGACCAGACCTTGAGCGGCACGGTCGAGAAGGACACGATTCCGTCGACAGCGAAATGCAGCAGGCGGCGGAAGTTGAAGCTGGAATGGCCCGCCGCCCGGCCGCCGACCGCGAAGGGAAGCGTGGTCTGGCGGAAGCCGATCCAGGCATAGAGGCCCTTGGAGAAGCGGGACCGCTCGCCGAGACGGTTCATCGCGTCCACGGCCCTGCGGTCGAGCAGCAGGAAGTCGACCGCCCCGCGCGGAAGCCGCGTCGCGGCGATGAGGCGGAACAGCGCGTGGAATCCGCGCGAATAGAAGCGGCGCAGTGCCCCTTCCTCCGCCATGCCCTCGCGCGAGCCGAGGACGACTTCGTACCCGGCCCGCCAGCGCTCGACAAAGGCCGGGATCATTTCCGGCGGATGCTGCGTATCGCCGTCCATGAGGATGACGGCATCGGCGGCGGCATAGTGGAGACCGGCGGCGATCGCCGTCTCCTTGCCGAAATTGCGGCTGAGCGAGATGGCGGTGAAGCGCGGGTCTTCTTCGTTCAGCCGCTTGAGACGCTCCAGCGTCCCGTCGGACGAACCGTCATTGACGAACAGCACGCTCCAGTCGACGCCGAGCCCCTCCATGACGGGCGTCAGGCGCTGCACGAAAAGCGGCAGTCCCACCGCTTCGTTAAAGACCGGCACGACGACCGTGATCCGCTCCGCCATTCACTCCGGCTCCGGCGGCGGGACGCCATGCCCCGCCGAAACGAGCGCAACCTAGCAGGATCGATCCGAATGTCATCCCGCCGCGCGGACGGGCTCCACGGCCTGGTCGGCTGCCTTGAGCTCGGCCAGGATCTCGAACGAACGGAGCCGGTCGGCATGGTCGTAGAAGTCGGAGGTGACGATGAGCTCGTCGGCGCCCGTCTCGGCCAGCATCCGCTCGAGATGACGGCGGACGGTGTCGGGGCCGCCGATCGCCGCGACGCCGAGATGCGAGCGCACATAGGCCTCCTCGCGCTCGTCCCAGAGCCCGTCCATGCTCTCGACCGGCGGCAGGAGCACGGTCGGCTTGCCGCGCACGAGATTGACGAGACGCTGGTGCTGCGTCGTCGCGAGATACTGCGCGCGCTCGTCGGTGTCGGCGGCGGTAACCGGCAGGCCGACCATGATGTAGGGCTTGTCGAGATATTCGGACGGCCGGAAATAGTGCCGGTGCACCTCGATCGCTTCCATCAGGCGCTGCGGCGCGAAATGGCTGGCGAAGGCAAAGGGGAGGCCGAGCAGCGCCGAAAGCTGGGCGCTGAAGGTCGACGAGCCGAGCAGCCAGACCGGAACGTTGGAGCCGGCGCCCGGCACGGCCCGCACCTTCTGGTTCTCGCCGGCCGGCGCGAGCAGCGCGAGCAGCTCCTGCACATTCTGCGGGAAGGCGTTGTCGTCGTCGGCGAGATCGCGCCGGAGCGCGCGCGTCGTCAGCGGATCGGTGCCCGGCGCGCGGCCGAGGCCGAGATCGATACGGCCGGGATACAGCGCTTCCAGCGTGCCGAACTGCTCGGCGATGACGATCGGCGCATGGTTGGGCAGCATCACGCCGCCGGAGCCGACGCGGATGCGGCTGGTGGCGCCGGCGACATGGCCGATCAGCACCGCCGTCGCGGAAGAGGCGATGCCGGGCATGTTGTGATGCTCGGCCAGCCAGAAGCGGTTGAAACCGAGGCGCTCGACGTGGCGGGCGAGGTCGACCGTGCGGGCGAAGGCGTCGGCGATTGTGCCGCCGGCGCGGATGGACGAAAGGTCGAGGACGGAGAGCGGCGTCTGGCCGAGTTTCGGCATGGATATGCTCCGCTGGGAGTTCGGGGGTGCCTTGAGATAGGCATCGCGGCGCCCCGGCGTCAGGGGCAAGGCCTTGATTTTCCTGCCTTGCAGCGCTGCCACACCCAAGAGGATTCGCGGGGGACTTCGCAGAGCGTAATTATCCGGTAATATGTGCGTCGATGAGGGCCGGCCAAACGAGCCCTCGCGACACCGGAGACGACCCGATTCCGATGCCGTCATCGCATGAAGAAGCCTCCCGAAAAGGGAGCATCCGACGCCTCGCCGGCCGGTCCGGCATCGTTGGCCTCGCATTGACCGTTGCGGTCATCGCCGGCCTTGGCGCCGTTCCTGCCGCTGCCCGCTCCTCGGCGCCATATCCCACCGCGGAGGAGAAGGCGAAGATCGATGCGCTGATCGTCTATTATGCGAAGCGCTACAATGTCCCGGTCGCCCTCGCCCGCAAGGTGGTGCAGACCGAGAGCGAGTACAGGCCTCTGGCTCGCAACGGTCCCTACTGGGGCCTGATGCAGATCCGTTACGACACTGCCAAGGGCATGGGATACAAGGGGCCGCCATCGGGCCTCCTCGACGCCGAGACCAATCTCGCCTTCGGCATCGCCTATCTCTCGAATTCGCTGACGGCCGCCAAGGGCAACATGTCCCGCGGCCACATGCTCTACCGCACCGGCTATTATTACGAGGCCAAGCGGCGGCGCGTTCTGGACGAGATGATTACCGTCGACAATTTCAGGCCGATCGGCCAGGCGCCGACCGTCCTCGCCATGGTCGAGAGCGCCGGCGAGACCGGCGGGCTGTGGAGCGGCGAGGAGGATGCCAGACCGGCGGATGCCTTCGCCGCGGTTCTGGCGCCGACGCCGCGGCCGAAGCCGGGCGAGCCGGAGCCGGCCGTTGCCTCGCCGACGGTCGTGCAGGCCTCCGTCGCATCGGTGGAGACGGCAAAGCCCGTGGCAGCGTCTGCGGCCGCGAAGGCCGAGGCTCCGGCGGCGATCGCCGCGGCGCCGGCCGTGGCCAAGCCGCAGGTGGTCTATGCCTCCGTGCTGCCGTTCTCGCGCTCGACCGGGCTGACCGCGCCGGCATCGACCGCGCCCGCCGTCCTCGCGGCGGCAATCGAGCCGCCGGTGATGTCGCCGGTCGCCGATCCTACGGCCCCGATTCCCCGTCCGAAGCCCGGCGCCCTTGCCAGCGTCGACGCGGAAACGGTGGATGCGTCCGCCGCCGATGTCGCGGTTGCCGCGGTCGACATGCCGGTGCCGCGTTCGCGCCCCGATGTGGCGATCGAGTCGGGTGTCGCCATGGCCGTTGCGCCGACGGCCGTCGCGCCGACCGCCGCCGAACCTGCCGCTGCCGCTGCCGCGCCGGTCGTGGTTGCCCAGTCCTCCGTGCCGGTGCCGCGTTCGCGCCCGGTCGTGACCGGGGCGCTCCAGTAGATGTCAGTCGTTTGACAGGGCGGCTCCTCTTCGATAGATAGCCGCTTGTCGCGCGGGCCTTCGGGCCCGCGCAGCGTTTTTCACGCACCCGTGGAAGGGACTTCACCGTCCTTTCCTGTCGGTCCGCTCCGGCGGGCAGAGGAGGGCGCGTGTCCCTGAACTCTTTTGCATGGGATATGCGATGTCGAAGCGTGCTTCGTCCAAACACAAGATCGACCGGCGCCTTGGCGAGAACCTCTGGGGCCGCCCGAAGAGCCCGGTCAACAAGCGCGAATACGGCCCGGGCCAGCATGGCCAGCGCCGCAAGGGCAAGGTTTCCGACTATGGCACGCAGCTGCGTGCCAAGCAGAAGCTGAAGGGCTATTACGGCAACATCTCCGAGAAGCAGTTCCGGAAGATCTATGCCGAGGCGACGCGCCGCAAGGGCGACTCGTCGGAAAGCCTGATCGGCCTGCTCGAGAGCCGTCTCGACGCCGTGGTCTATCGCGCCAAGTTCGCTCCGACCCCGTTCGCCGCGCGCCAGTTCATTTCGCACGGCCATATCAAGGTCAACGGCCGCCGCGTGAACATCGCCAGCTACAGCGTCAAGGTCGGCGACCTCATCGAGGTCAAGGAATCCTCGAAGCAGCTCGCGATCCTGATCGAGGCCACGCAGCTCGCCGAGCGCGACGTGCCCGATTACATCGAGGTCGACCACAACAAGATGACCGCGCGCTTCGCCCGTGCTCCGGGCCTCGCCGACGTTCCCTATCCGGTCCAGATGGAACCGAACCTCGTCGTCGAGTTCTACTCGCGCTGATTTCGGATCCTTCGATCTCTGCAAAGGCCGCCTCCGGGCGGCCTTTGTGTTTGTGGGCCTCCGGCCGATGCCGGTTTCGGGTCGCGCCGGGCCGCCGAACGGCTTATCACGATGGCCTTGCCGCCAGGGAGAATCGCGGATGGCGACCACGGCAGCGGCCCCTGGCCCGACCGGCCGCAACGACCTTCTCGCCTATCTGGCGGTGATCGTCACGATCGTCACCTGGGCCTCGGCCTTCGCGGCGATCCGGGTCGGGCTCCGGCATCTCTCGCCGATCGAACTCGCGGCGGCGCGCTACTGCGCGGCCGCCGTGCCGGCCGGGCTCTATCTCCTGATCGCGCGGCCGACGCTTCCCTCGAAGCGTGACCTGCTGCGCCTCGCCATTGTCGGGCCGCTGTTCATCTCGGTTTATGCCGTGTTGCTCAACACCGGCGAGCGGACGGTCCCCGCGGGACCCGCCTCGTTCATCCTTCAGGTCAATCCGGTCATCGTGGCGCTGATCGCCGCGCCGCTGCTCGGCGAGCGGTTCGGGCTCGCGGGCTGGCTCGGCACGCTCGTCTCGTTCAGCGGCGTCGGACTCATCGCTTTCGGGCGAGGGGAACATTTCGAGCTCGATCCCGGCGCGCTGCTGATCGTCGGATCGGCCTTCTGCACCTCGATCTCGACGATCCTGCAGAAGCCGCTGCTGGGGCGCATGCCCGCGCTGACGGTGACGGCCTGGATCCTGCTGATCGGTGCGCTTCCGGTGGCGCCGGCGCTGCCGTCGGCGTTCGGCGCGCTGTCGGCGGCGCCCGCAGAGACCGTGCTCTCGGTCGCCTATCTCGCCATCCTGCCGACCGTCGTCGGTTATCTCACCTGGGCGATCGCGCTGAAGCGCTTCTCGGCGGGCAGGGCGTCCAATTTCCTTTATCTGATCGCGCCCACGGCGACGATCATCGGCATCGTCTGGCTCGGCGAGGTGCCGACGCTGCTCTCGCTCGTCGGCGGCGCGATGGCGATCGGCGGCGTCCTCATCGTCAATCTGGGCCGCCGCTGAGAGCGTCTGCGTGGCGGGGCGCCGGCCGCACCGTCCCCGCCCGGCGATGCCGGCGCGCGCCGTTGACCTCTCCCGGCCCGCTGAGCTCGTCGCGGGATTGTCGCTCTCGCCCCGCGATGCTAGACCGCCCTCGAAAACGAGAGGACGCCGCCGATGATCCCGCGCTATTCGCGCCCCGAGATGACGACGATCTGGTCGCCCGAGACACGTTTCCGGATCTGGTTCGAGATCGAGGCGCATGCGCTCGATGCGCTGGCGGAACTCGGCACGATACCGAAATCGGCGGCCGAGACCGTGTGGGCGAGGGGGAAGGCCGCCGAGTTCGATGTCGCCCGCATCGACGAGATCGAGCGCGTCACCAAGCATGACGTGATCGCCTTCCTGACGCATCTCGCGGAGATCGTCGGCGAGGATGCCCGCTTCGTGCATCAGGGCATGACGTCCTCCGACGTGCTCGACACCTGCTTCAACATCCAGCTGGTCCGGGCCGCCGACATCCTGATCGCCGATCTCGACCGCGTGCTGGCGGCGCTGAAGACGCGCGCCTTCGAGCACAAGGATACGGTCACCATCGGCCGCAGCCACGGCATCCATGCCGAGCCGACGACCTTCGGCGTCAAGCTGGCGCAGGCCTATGCCGAGTTCGACCGTGCCCGCCAGCGCCTCATCGCGGCGCGCGAGGAGGTTGCCACCTGCGCCATCTCCGGCGCCGTCGGCTCCTTCGCCAACATCGATCCGCGCGTCGAGGAACATGTGGCAGAGGCGCTCGGCCTCAAGGTCGAGCCGGTTTCGACGCAGGTGATTCCCCGCGACCGGCACGCGATGTATTTCGCGACCCTCGGTGTGGTGGCCTCGTCGATCGAGCGCATCGCGACCGAGATCCGCCATCTGCAACGCACCGAGGTTCTGGAGGCGGAGGAGTATTTCTCGCCCGGCCAGAAGGGTTCCTCGGCGATGCCGCACAAGCGCAATCCCGTGCTGACCGAGAACCTGACGGGCCTCGCGCGGCTGGTGCGGGGCATGGTCGTTCCGGCGATGGAGAATGTCGCGCTCTGGCACGAGCGGGACATCTCGCATTCCTCGGTCGAGCGGATGATCGGCCCCGATGCGACGGTGACGCTCGACTTCGCGCTGCATCGCCTTGCCGGCGTCATCGAGAAGCTCGTCGTCTATCCCGAGAACATGCGCAGGAATCTCGACCGCCTCGGTGGCCTCGTGCATTCGCAGCGGGTCCTGCTCGCGCTGACGCAGAAGGGCGTATCGCGCGAGGACGCCTATGCGCTGGTGCAGCGCAACGCCATGAAGGTCTGGGAACAGGGCGCCGACTTCCTGACGGAGCTCAAGGCCGACGGCGACGTGACCGCGGTGCTGTCGCCGGCCGAGATCGAGGAGAAGTTCGACCTCGGCTACCACACCAAGCATGTCGACACGATCTTCCGCCGCGTCTTCGGCGAAATCTGAGGGGCTGGCGTTCTCGGCCGGCGAGTGGAAAAAACCTCTCGACGGGCCCGCTCCGGCCATTGTCGCGGCCATTTCCGACGCTATTTCGGAGCGGCCTTCTTCATCGTGCCGAGGTCAACGATGCCCGCTCCGCTCTACCAGATCCCGCTTCGCCGTATCGACGGAAGCGAGGCCAGCCTCGGCGATCATGCCGGCGAGGTCCTGCTCATCGTGAACGTCGCCTCGCAATGCGGGCTGACGCCGCAATATGACGGTCTGGAGGCGCTCTACCGGCGCTATCGCGGCCGCGGGCTTGCCGTGCTCGGCTTCCCGGCGAACGACTTTGCCGGCCAGGAGCCGGGGACGAACGAGGAGATCGCGAGCTTCTGCCGCTCCGCCTACGGCGTCGATTTCCCGATGTTCGCCAAGATTGCCGTCACCGGAGCGGACCGCCATCCGCTCTATGCGGCGCTGGCGGGCGAGGAGCCGATCAGCTGGAATTTCGAGAAGTTCCTGATCGCCCGCGACGGCAGCGTTGCGGCCCGCTTCTCGCCGAAGACGACACCGGAAGATCCGGCGGTGATCGCCGCCGTCGAGCGCGAACTGGCGAAGACCTGACACGCCTGCGGCCCTCGAGAGGCCGTCGGCGGTGTCGGGAGGCGGCGCGCCGCCTCCCGCGCCCAGGCTTCAGGTGTCCTCGCCATAGAGAATGCCGGCCTTGAAGACGAAGCCCGCCAGCGCGGCGCCGATGAACGGCGCGACGATGAACAGCCAGAGCTGCGAAAGCGCCTGACCGCCCGCGAAGAGAGCCGGGCCGATGCTGCGCGCCGGGTTGACCGAGACGCCGGTGACGTTGATGCCGACGATATGGATCATCACCAGCGTCAGGCCGATGGCGAGGCCGGCGAAATGGCCGAGCGCCAGCTTGTGCGTCACGCCGAGGATCACCACGACGAAGATGAAGGTCGCGACGATCTCGAAGATCAGCGCC
Source organism: Kaistia geumhonensis (assembly GCF_030815145.1). Classification (NCBI taxonomy): domain Bacteria; kingdom Pseudomonadati; phylum Pseudomonadota; class Alphaproteobacteria; order Hyphomicrobiales; family Kaistiaceae; genus Kaistia; species Kaistia geumhonensis. Next base: position 4,469,276 of record NZ_JAUSWJ010000001.1, read on the forward strand.
GAAGCGGTGTTGTACTCGCCGAGATAGCCGGCGCCCCAGCCATTGGCGCCCATGCCGCCGGTCCAGCCGGAAGCCTTGCCGGTCATGATGACATAGAGCACCAGCGCGCCGATGATGGCGCCCGCGACCTGCGCGATCACATAGGTGATGAAGTCGCCCGCGCTCATCCGGCCCGCGATCAGCGCGCCGAGGCTGACCGCCGGATTGACGTGACAGCCGGAGATCGGGCCGATCGCATAGGCCATCGCGACGATGGCAAGGCCGAAGGCAAAGGCGATGCCGAGCACGCCGACCGTCGTCGCGCCGGCGATCGCAGGCCCGGCGATGACTGCCGATCCGCAGCCGAAGAAGACGAGCGTAAAGGTGCCGAGAAACTCGGCCACTGCTTTTCTCATGATGATAGTCCCCCGGTAGCGGCTTGAACTGCCGCCGCCTCGAAGCATAGCCGAGCTCGGGGAAACTGTACAAAAGTGTACGCAGCGGCGTCGGGCGCCGCTATGCGGCTCAGTCGGCGCGCGCTTCTGCGAGCATGGCGCCGGCGCCGAGCGCGAAATAGGCCGTATCGGCGCCCACGGCGATGAAATCATAGCCCTGGCTGCGATAGAGCTTCGCCTGCGCGCCGGTGAGCGCGAAGATGCCGACGCGCTTGCCGAGTCGCTGCGCGGCCTCGCGAACGCGCGTCGCCGCCGCCTGGTTGTCGGCGCGCATCGGATCGACGCTGGCCCCGTTCGCGAGTGCGATCGAGAGATCGGACGGTCCGATGAAGACGGCGTCGAGGCCCGGCACCGCGAGGATGGCGTCGAGCGCATCGAGCGCCGCGACCGTCTCGATCATCGCGAAGACAACCGTCTCGCCGTTGGCGGAGGCGAGGTAGCTGGCTGCATCGGTCCGCTTCAGCTGGATGGCGCGCGTCGCGCCCCAGCTGCGCTCGCCGACGGGCGGGTATTTCGTGGCCGCGACCAATGCCTCGGCGTCGGCGGCGGAATTGATCATCGGCGCGATGATGGCGGCCGCGCCCATATCGAGCGCGCGGCTCGCCATCGCGAAATCGCCGACCGGAACCCGCACCACCGCCGGCTTGCCGGCCATGACGACGCTGCCGATCGCGCGCATCACGCTGACCGGGTCGTGGGCACCGTGCTGCATGTCGAGCGTGACGCTGTCGAAGCCGGCGCGCGCGGCGCTTTCGGCAACGATGGCATCAGGCATCGTAACCCAGGCGGTCAGCGACGCGCCGGTGTCGAATGAAAGTGCCACCATGGAAGCTCCGCCGGTCGGGGCGGTTCAGCCCGCCGACCTGATCTCGGCGACCGACTCGGCCATCAACTCGTCCATCGTGCGGCGAATCTGATGGTCGGACTGTGCGACGCCGGCGGCGTCGAAATCCGCGCGGATCTTGCGGAAGACGTCGTCGTCGCCCGCTTCCTCGAAATCGGCCGCAACCACCTCGGTCGCATAGGCGGCGGCGTCCTCGCCGCTCTTGCCGAGCAGGCCAGCCGCCCAGATGCCGAGCTTCCTGTTGCGGCGGGCGGTCGCCTTGAAGCGCAGTTCCTCGTCGTGAGCGAACTTGTTCTCGAAAGCGTCCTTGCGCTGGTCGAACGTCGTCATCGGGTTCTCCGCTTGATCGTCGGTGGCCTTTGCCGTGTGCGGCCTTGCATATCGCGGAGGATACCCCAAATCAACGTCAACCCCTTGATCCATGCCAACGAGAGGCCGCCAGACCGGCAAAAGGGCCGCATGGATCGCTCATTGTGAATCCGGGAACGATCGGGTAGGTTCCAGCCGCTCGAACGGCTCGCCTGGAAGCCGTACGGCTGAGCTTCGCCGCGGCGAATCCCCCTACGATGGAACCCCGGCTATATGGATTTCCTCAAACCACGGTATGTGCCCATGAATCGCCGTCGGCGCATCTATGAGGGCAAGGGCAAGATCCTCTTCGAAGGACCTGAGCCCGGCACGCTGATACAGTTCTTCAAGGACGACGCCACCGCCTTCAACAAGAAGAAGCACGAGGTCGTCGACGGGAAGGGCGTGCTCAACAACCGCATCTCGGAACACATCTTCACCCATCTCAACAAGATGGGCATCCCGACGCATTTCATCCGCCGCCTCAACATGCGCGAGCAGCTGATCCGCGAAGTGGAGATCATTCCGCTCGAGATCGTCGTGCGCAACATTGCCGCCGGTTCGCTGGCGAAGCGCCTCGGCCTCGAGGAAGGCACCGTCCTTCCGCGCTCGATCATCGAGTTCTACTACAAGGCCGACCAGCTCGACGATCCGATGGTCTCGGAAGAGCACATCACCGCCTTCGGCTGGGCGACGCCGCAGGAAATCGACGACATCATGGCGCTCGCCATCCGCGTCAACGATTTCCTCTCCGGCCTCTTCCTCGGCGCCGGCATCCAGCTCGTCGATTTCAAGATCGAGTGTGGACGTCTTTGGGAAGGTGACATGATGCGGATCGTCGTTGCCGACGAGATCTCGCCCGATTCGTGCCGCCTCTGGGACGTGCAGACGCAGAACAAGCTGGACAAGGACCGCTTCCGCCGCGATATGGGCGGTCTCGTCGAAGCCTATCAGGAAGTCGCGCGCCGTCTCGGCATCCTGATCGAGCCCGAGCGCCCGTCCGGCGGTGGGCCGGTTCTGGTGCAGTAAGCCACTTCGACGGCCGCCTCCGGGCGGCCGTTGTCATTTGATGTCGCAGCGCAACCGGAGATGACATGAAGGCCCGCGTCACCGTCACCTTGAAGAACGGCGTCCTCGATCCGCAGGGCAAGGCCATCGAAGGCGCGCTCGGATCGCTGGGCTTTTCCGGCGTCAACGGCGTGCGCCAGGGCAAGGTGTTCGACATCGAGCTGACGGCGACCGACGCCGACGCGGCGAAGACCGAGCTGGAGGCCATGGCCGCCAGGCTCCTCGCCAACACGGTGATCGAGAATTATCGTGTAGAGATCGTGGGCTGAGGCACGCGTCTCCAAGTGCCGAGCCGGTTTTCCGACCCTCACCACGTTCGTCCGAGAGCTTTCGCATGAAATCCGCCGTCGTCGTCTTCCCCGGGTCCAATCGCGAGCGCGACATGATCGCGGCGCTGGAGAAGATCGGCGGCGCGAGGCCGGCCGTTGTCTGGCATGCGGAGGCCGAACTGCCGAAGGTCGATCTGATCGTCGTGCCCGGCGGCTTCTCCTATGGCGACTATTTGCGCTCCGGCGCGATCGCGGCCCGTGCGCCGATCATGGCGGCGATCGCCCGCGAGGCGGAGCGCGGCGTCGCCGTGCTCGGCGTCTGCAACGGCTTCCAGATCCTGTGCGAGGCCGGGCTTCTGCCGGGCGTGCTGATGCGCAATGCCGGGCTCAAGTTCATCTGTCGCGAGGTCGAGCTTCGGGTCGAGACGACCGCCTCGCAGTTCACGAGCGGCTATGCCGAGGGCCAGGTGATCCGCAGCCCCGTGGCGCATGGCGACGGCAATTATCGCGCCGACGAGGAGACGCTGAAGCGCCTCCAGGGCGAGGACCGGATCGCGTTCCGCTATGTCGGCAATCCGAACGGCTCGATCGACGACATCGCCGGCATCCTGTCCGAGAAGCGCAACATCCTCGGCATGATGCCGCATCCTGAAAATCTCATCGAGCCGCTGAATGGCGGCACGGACGGCCGCCCGCTTTTCGAGAGCGCGCTCCGCGCCGTCGCCTGATCCTCAGACGCTGACGGGATAGTCGGCAAGTTCCGGCAGCATCGCCTCGATGACGAAGCCGACCAGCGCCTCGGGAATGTCGAGATAGAACTCGCGCTCCGAATAGGCGCCGACGCTGGAGGCGAGGCCGCGGCAGGCAAGCCAGTCGCGGAGCGCTTCGAGATCGGCGCGGGGGGTATCCGAGAGGAACGAGACCTGCCCGCGGGCGCGGTCGGCGTCATCGGCACGCGCTTCGGCGACGCGGGAAAACTGGAGATCGATATTGGCACCGCGCTGCCGCAGCCAGATCGCCCGTTCGGTGCGCCGGAGCTCGATGAAGTCGAGCCGCTCGGTGAAGAGCGACACGACGATCTCGAACCGATCGGCGGCGACGCGGTGGGCGACGTGGTTGAAGCGCATGCGAACTCGGCTCCCGGAGTGTGATCCCGCCCGACCATCGCCGATTCCGTCACGCCGCGCAGCATTTTCGCCGGCGCCATTTACATGCGCGCGCTGCCGCACTATCCGACGCTGACGCCCTGAGAGCGAGGTTTTCCGTGCTGCCCAACGATACGCCGATCACGCCCGAGCTCGTCGCCAGCCATGGCCTGAAGCCCGACGAGTACCAGCGCATCCTCGACCTGATCGGCCGCACGCCGACCCTCACCGAGCTCGGCATCTTCTCGGCGATGTGGAACGAGCACTGCTCGTACAAATCCTCGAAGAAGTGGCTGCGCACGCTGCCGACCACGGGGCCGCGCGTCATCTGCGGACCGGGCGAGAATGCCGGCGTCGTCGATATCGACGATGGCGAGGCGATCATCTTCAAGATGGAAAGCCACAACCACCCCTCCTTCATCGAGCCCTATCAGGGCGCGGCGACCGGCGTCGGCGGCATCCTGCGCGATGTCTTCACCATGGGCGCGCGGCCGGTGGCGGCGATGAACGCGCTGCGCTTCGGCGCGCCGGAGCATCCGAAGACGCGCCATCTCGTCTCCGGAGTCGTCGCCGGCGTCGGCGGCTATGGCAACTCCTTCGGCGTGCCGACCGTCGGCGGCGAGGTCAATTTCCACCCGCGCTACAACGGCAACATCCTCGTCAACGCCTTCGCCGCCGGCCTCGCACGTGCCGATCGCATCTTCTACTCGAAGGCCGAAGGCGTCGGCCTGCCGGTCGTCTATCTCGGCTCCAAGACCGGACGCGACGGCGTCGGCGGCGCGACCATGGCCTCGGCCGAATTCGACGAGAGCATCGAGGAGAAGCGCCCGACGGTTCAGGTCGGCGACCCCTTTTCGGAGAAGCTGCTGCTTGAGGCCTGTCTCGAACTCATGCAGACGGGCGCCGTCATCGCCATCCAGGACATGGGCGCTGCCGGCCTCACCTGCTCGGCCGTCGAGATGGGCGCCAAGGGCGATCTCGGCATCGAGCTCGACCTCGACAAGGTGCCCTGCCGCGAGGAGGGCATGAGCGCCTATGAGATGATGCTCTCCGAGAGCCAGGAGCGCATGCTCATGGTGCTCAACCCGGCGCAGGAGGCCGAGGCCGAGGCGATCTTCCGCAAATGGGGCCTCGACTTCGCAGTTGTCGGCCGCACGACGGACGATCTCCGCTTCCGCATCCTCCGCCATGGCGACGTCGTGGCCGACCTGCCGATCAAGGATCTCGGCGACCAGGCGCCGGAATATGACCGGCCCTTCACCCGCAAGGCGCCGCCCGCGCCGATCGCCGCCGCCGACATTCCCGAGCCGAACGACTACGCCGCCGCGCTCGTGAAGATCGTCGGCGCGCCCGACATGGCCTCGCGCCGCTGGGTCTGGGAGCAGTATGACCATCTGATCCAGGGCAACACCGCGCTGAAGCCAGGCGGCGACGCCGGCGTCATCCGCGTCGAGGGCCATGAAAAGAAGGCCCTCGCCTTCTCGCTCGACGTGACGCCCCGCTATTGCGAGGCCGATCCCTTCGAGGGCGGCAAGCAGGCGATCGCCGAATGCTGGCGGAACCTCACCGCCGTCGGCGCCGAGCCGCTGGCCGCGACCGACAATCTCAACTTCGGCAATCCCGAGAAGCCGGAGATCATGGGACAGTTCGTGGGCGCCATCGAGGGCATCGGCACCGCCTGCCGCGCGCTCGATTTCCCGATCGTGTCCGGCAATGTCTCGCTCTACAACGAGACGAGCGGCGTCGGCATCCTGCCGACCCCGGCCATCGGCGGCGTCGGCCTCTTGCCCGATCTCTCGGTGATGGCGCGCATCGCCTTCGCGAAGGCCGGGGATGCGATCCTGCTGATCGGCAAGCCCGGCAACCATCTCGGACAGTCGATCTATCTGCGCGAGGTTCTCGGTCGCGAGGAGGGGGCTCCGCCCCCGGTCGATCTCGGCGAGGAGCGGCGGGTCGGCGATTTCGTGCGTGGTCTCATTCGCGGCGGCGGCGTCACCGCCTGCCACGATATCTCCGATGGCGGACTCGCCGTCGCGCTCGCCGAAATGGCCATGGCCGGCCGCATCGGTGCCGTGATTCGCCTGCCGGCCGATGTCGCGACGCCGCATGCGTGGCTCTTCGGCGAGGATCAGGCGCGTTATGTCGTGACCCTGGCAGCCGGGGATGTCGCCGCCGTGCTGGCGAGCGCGGCTTCGGCCGGCGTCGCGGCCTCGCAAATCGGCTCCGTCGGCGGCGACGGCTTGGATGTCGAGGGCCTGGCCACCATATCCGTTGCAAATCTGGCCGAGGCCCACGAGAATTGGTTCCCGGCTTTCATGGCGGGCGAAATCTGATCGGCCCTCCGTGACGCAGCGGCAACCGGCGGGGACTGACCATGGCGATGGATGCGCGCGAAATCGAAGGCCTGATCAAGGCGGCGCTGCCCGATGCGCGGATCGTGATCCGCGATCTCGCAGGCGACGGTGATCATTATGCGGCCGAGGTCGTATCGGAGAGCTTCCGCGGCAAGAACCGCGTGCAGCAGCACCAGATGGTCTATGCGGCCCTCAAGGGCAATATGGGCGGCGCGCTGCACGCTCTGGCGCTGCAGACGAGCGCGCCGGAATGAACATCGCGCCGTTCGGCCGTTCCGGAGGCGGGCTTTGCTTGCTTCCGGCCGGCGGACGAGCCTAGAGAAGTCCATCTCAGCGACGCGCCTTCCCCTCTGCCGTGTCGCCTCGAAAGGTGAAGTCAATGTCCGATATCCAGACCCTCATCGACAATGAAGTGAAGTCCAACGACGTCGTGCTGTTCATGAAGGGCACGCCGGCCTTTCCGCAGTGCGGCTTCTCTGGCCAGGTCGTGCAGATCCTCGATTACCTCGGCGTCGACTACAAGGGCATCAACGTGCTCGCCGATGCGGACATCCGCCAGGGCATCAAGGACTATTCCAACTGGCCCACCATCCCGCAGCTCTATGTGAAGGGCGAGTTCGTGGGCGGCTGCGATATCGTGCGCGAGATGTTCCAGGCCGGCGAAATCCAGGCCTATCTGACCGAGAAGGGCATCGCGGTCGCGCAGTCGGCCTGATCCGGCCCTTCGTCTCGTACGGCCTTCTGTTCTCAAAAGAGCCGCGGCATGCCGCGGCTCTTTTTGTCTTCGCACTCTTTTCCATCCGGACAACAATCGGAACCGGAACCGGCGTCGGCCGTTCTCCCCGCAAGCAGGCGGCTAGAACGACCGACCTCGGCTCCACCCTTGGGAAGGTGAAGGCCGGGTCGAAGAAACCAAGGAGGTTTGCCATGCTCAGAGCCATGAAGACCGTTGTCGCAACCGGCCTTTCGGCGGCGATGCTCATCGGCAGCGCCCTCGCGGGCGCCTCGACGGCCAGCGCCCAGTCCACGACGCGCAGCGCTGGTTCCTATGACGTGGCGCAGAATTGGAACAACGGCCGGCATCATCGCGGCCCCGGCTGGCAGGGCGGGCCCCGCGGCCCGGGCTGGCAGGGTGGACCGCCGCGCGGGCCGGGCTGGAATCGCCCGCCGCCGCCCCGCTATGGCTATCGTCATCCGGGCTGGCGCGGGCCGGGCTACTATTATCGCCCCGGCTATCAGGGCCGCTACTATTACAACAACTATAACGCCGCCCTCGCGGCGGGCGTTTTCGGGCTCGCGGCCGGCGCGATCATAGGCGGCGCTGCTGCCAACGCTCAGGCCAACAACAACACGAATGCCTACATCGCCTACTGCTCGCAGCGCTATCGCTCGTTCAACCCGGCGACCGGCACCTATACCGGCTATGACGGACTTCAGCATCGCTGCGTGATGCGCTGATCGAACGCCGACACCTCCGATGCGCCGCGACCCGCAAGGGCCGCGGCGTTTTCGCGTCAGCGGCCGAGGTCCAGTCCTGCGAAATCGAACAGGCCGCGGTCGAGCAGATGCGATGGGTTGGCGTTGCCGAGCGCCTTCAGCATCACGTCCTTGCGGCCGGGCGACTTCCGCTCCCAGTCGGCGAGCATCGCCTTCACCTGGTTGCGTTGCAGCCCTTCCTGCGAACCGCAGAGATCGCAGGGGATGATCGGGAACTCCATCAGTTGCGAGAAGCGCGCGATGTCGTCCTCGGCGGCATAGGCGAGGGGGCGGAGCACGAAGAGGTCGCCCTCGTCGTTGACGAGCTTCGGCGGCATGGCGGCGAGCTTGCCGCCGTGGAAGAGGTTCATGAAGAAGGTCTCCAGGATATCCTCGCGGTGATGGCCGAGCACCACTGCCTGGCACCCTTCCTCGCGCGCGACGCGATAGAGATGGCCGCGCCGAAGCCGCGAGCAGAGCGCGCAATAGGTACGCCCGGCCGGTACCTTCGAGACGACGACGGAATAGGTGTCCTGCCGTTCGATGCGATAGGGCATGCCGATGCCGTCGAAAAAGCTGGGCAGTACGTCCTGCGGAAAGCCCGGCTGCGCCTGGTCGAGATTGCAGGCGAGGAGGTCGACCGGCAGCAGCCCGCGCCATTTGAGGTCGAGCAGCATGGCGAGCAGCGCGTAGGAATCCTTGCCCCCGGACAGGCAGACCAGCCAGCGATCGCCCGGTCGCACCATGCCGAAATCGTCGAGCGCCGCACGGGTCTGGCGAACGAGCCGCTTGCGAAGCTTGGCGAAGGCGACGCTCTTCGGCGCATCATGAAAGAGCGGATGCGCGACGCCCGCTTCGTCGTCGTCCCCGTCGAGATCGATCGGCTCGGTCGTCATGGTGACGGTCATGGGGAACTCCGGGTCTCGCGAAGGCTCATGGCGTCTTCTTGCCCGCTGGCGCGGCCCGGCGCAACCACGCCGCCGCCGTCCGTCCGCCGCGCGGCCTTGCCCGGCCATCGAAGTCCTTCTATCCTGCAACGACCAGCGCGTTGCCTATGCTACGCCGCGCTTGGATCGATACAAGTTTCCTGCATCGCCATGGAGCCACGTATGTTCATCTGCACCGGCTATGCCGCGCAGTCGGCCTCCTCGCCGCTCGCGTTCACCACCTTCGAGCGCCGCGATCCCGGTCCGAAGGATGTCGAGATCGAGATTCTCTATTGCGGCGTCTGCCATTCCGACCTGCACACCGCTCGCAACGAATGGCACAACACCGTCTATCCCAACATTCCCGGCCATGAAGTCGTCGGGCGCGTCCGCCGCGTCGGCAGCGAGGTCACGAAGTTCAAGGAAGGCGACCTCGCCGGCGTCGGCTGCCTCGTCGATTCCTGCCGCACCTGCGAGAACTGCGTCGAGGGGCTGCAGCAGTACTGCATTCCGGGCGCGACGGGCACCTACAACAGCCCGGACAAGTTCACCGGCAAGATGACCTATGGCGGCTATTCCAAGGCCATCGTCGTCGACGAGGACTTCACGCTCCGGATGCCGGCCAATCTCGATCTGGCCGCCTCGGCGCCGCTGCTCTGCGCCGGCATCACGACCTATTCGCCGCTGCGCCACTGGAAGGTCGGTCCCGGCCAGACGGTCGGCGTGATCGGCCTCGGCGGCCTCGGCCATATGGGCGTCAAGTTCGCCCGTGCCTTCGGCGCCCATGTCGTGCTCTTCACGACCTCGGAGAGCAAGCGCGCCGATGCCGAGCGCCTCGGCGCCCATGAGGTGGTGGTGACCCGCGATCCCGAGGCGCTGAAGCCCTGGATCGGCAAGTTCCACTTCATCCTCGACTGCGTCTCGGCCGACCACGATATCAACAGCTACCTGACGCTGCTCAAGCGCGACGGCACCCTCTGCCTCGTCGGCGCGCCCGAGAACCCGCAGCCGATCGCGGCCTTCAGCCTGCTCGGCGGCCGTCACAGCTTCGCCGGCTCCGGCATCGGCGGCCTGCCGGAGACGCAGGAGATGCTCGACTTCTGCGCCGAACACGGCATCACCTCGGATATCGAGATGATCCCGATCGACGGTGTGAACGCGGCTTACGAGCGGATGCTGAAGAGCGACGTGAAGTATCGCTTCGTCATCGACATGGCGACCCTGCCCGCCGCCTGATCCGACGATGGAGAGGCGGGCGCCGTCCAGGCGTCCGCCTCTGCGCCCTTCCTCAAGGGTGGCGCGAAGCGAGCTGCCGACGCCGGCGACGCTCCCAACGGTGGCTTCAGACGGAGCCGCGCACGCCCCGGACCGCGGCGATGTTCGCGGCATAGCCTGCCGGGTCGCCCTTGAAGACGGCCGAGCCGGCGACGAGCACTTCCGCCCCGGCGCGCACGAGTGCCGGCGCCGTTTCGGCGGAGACGCCGCCGTCGACCTCGATGCGGATGGGGCGCATGCCGATCATCTTGCGCACGCGCTCCACCTTTTCGACCGAGGCGGGGATGAAGCTCTGGCCGCCGAAGCCGGGATTGACGGTCATCACCAGGACGAGGTCGACGAGGTCGAGCACATATTCGATCGCGCTTTCCGGCGTCGCCGGGTTGATCGCGACACCGGCCTTCTTGCCGAGCTTCTTGATGTGCTGCAGCGAGCGATGAAGATGCGGCCCCGCCTCGGCATGCACGGTCATCACGTCGGCGCCGGCTTCGGCGAAGGCCTCGAGATAGGGATCGGCCGGCGCGATCATGAGATGCACGTCGAAGATCTTGGTGGTGACGTGGCGGACCGCCTTCACGATCTCCGGGCCGAACGTGATGTTGGGCACGAAATGCCCGTCCATGATGTCGAGATGGATCCAGTCGGCCCCGGCGGCGTCGATGGCTTTGATCTCCTCGCCGAGACGCGAGAAATCCGACGACAGGACGGAGGGGGCGACGAGGGGCAGATGGGCCATGGCGGTCTCTCGAGCCTTTCGATCGCTTGGGATGAACTAGGCCGTACCATGGGCCTTGTGCGCCAGCAATTGCCGCGCGCTCCCCGCGCGGGCAAAGTCGCGCTGATCGGGAATCTCCGCATTCCCCGGCGTGATGCGAACCCCCAGGGCGCCGCGTCCGGGGCGGGCGGGGGCCGTCAGCGTGGAAGGGAATAGCGTGATCGAACTCGAACGTGGCCGCGCCGGCCAGATTCTCCTGCGCGGGGACGCGGTCGTTCGGCCGGCCGGCGCATGGACGCCGACGGTCCATCGCTTCCTTAGCCATCTTCGCGACCGCGGCTTTGCCGCCGCTCCGGTTCCCCTCGCGATCGAAGGCGATCAGGAGGTCGTGAGCTATGTGGCGGGACGCGTTTCGGAAGACCTCGCCGATCCGCTCACCGGCTCTCCGGCCATGCTGATCTCGGCGGCGAGGCTGCTCAGGCGTTTCCACGACGCGTCCCGCGGGTTTCTCGAAAGTGACGGCGCCGCGCAGCACTGGATGCTCCCGGCGCAGGAGCCGCGGGAGCTGGTCTGCCACGGTGACTTCGCGCCCTACAATGTCGTGACCGAGGGCGAGGCCGCCGTCGGACTGATCGATTTCGACGCCGCGCATCCGGCGCCGGCCGCCTGGGACATCGCCTATGCGCTCTATCGCTGGGCGCCGCTCACCGACCCGGCGCAAGCCGGCGCTGTCCATGACAGCGAGGAGCAGCTTCGCCGGGCGCGACTTTTCTGCGATGCCTATGGCGCGGACGAGGCCGGGAGGTGGCAACTGCCGCATATGATCGGGCGGCGCGTGAGAGCGCTGGTCGATTTCATGCTCGCGCGGGCCGAGGCCGGCGACGTATCCTTCGCGGAGGCGGTCGCGCGAGGAGATTCCGACATCTATATCAGGGACTTGGACTACCTCGCGCGGATCGGCGAGCGGTTGCGTCTCGCCCTGATCTGACTAGAGTCGCGCAGCATGGCCCCGTGCGGTGCCCGTTTGCTGAACAGGGGCTGGTGATGGACAAATTCGACGCGATCGTGCTCGGGGCGGGGATCGTCGGCGTTTCCGCCGCGATCCATCTGCTGCGGCGCAACCGCACGGTCCTCATCCTCGACAGGGCCGCGCCGGGGGAGGGCACCTCCTACGGCAATGCCGGGGTGATCGAGCGCGAAGGCTTCTACCCGATCGTCTTTCCGCGCAACCTGTTCGAGCTTTATCGCATCGCCCGCAACACCGAGGCGCGGCTGCACTACAACCGCCGCTTCCTGCCGCGCATCGCCCCATGGCTGCTGAAGCTGCGCCGCGAAACGGGCCGCCGCGGGGTCGAGACCTATGCCGAGGCGATGAACCCGCTGCTCGCGCATGCGGCGGCCGAGCATGGCTCGCTGGCGGGCAAGAGCCGCGCGGTCGAGTTCTTCCGGGGGACCGGATGGCTGAAGGGCTATCGCAGCGCCGCGAGCTTCGAGGCGGGCACGCGCGCCCATCTCGCGCTCGCCGAGGAATTCGGCGTGCGGTACCAGGTCCTCGATGCGCATGAGATCGTCGATCTCGAGCCCGACATCGCCCCCGTCTTCGCCCGCGCCGTGCTCTGGCCGGACAGCGTCTCCGTATCGAGCCCCGGCGGCGTCACCAAGGCGCATGCGCGGCTGTTCGAATCGATGGGCGGCAGCATCGCGCAGGGCGACGCGCGCTCGCTGCGGCGGGAGAACGATCTGTGGGTGGTCGATCGCGCGACCGGCCCGGCGCGTGCGCCCGATGTCGTGGTGGCGCTCGGCCCTTGGGCGATGGACCTGCTCTCCCCCATGGGCTACCGCCTGCCCTTCGCCGTGAAACGCGGCTACCACCAGCATTTCAAGCCGCGCGGCGATGCCGGGCTCGACCGGCCGGTCGTCGATGTCGATCATGGCTATGTGCTGACGCCGATGCGGCAGGGCTATCGCATCACGACGGGCATCGAGTTCGACGAGCGCGACGCACCGGCGACGCCGGTCCAGATGGAACGCGTGCTGCCGCAGGCGAGGGCGCTGTTTCCGCTCGGCGAACCGGTCGAGCGCGAGCCCTGGCTCGGAGCGCGGCCCTGCTTTCCGGATTCGATGCCGATCGTCGGCCCGGCCCCGAAGCATCCCGGCCTCTGGCTCGATATCGGCCATGGCCATCTCGGCTTCACGCTCGGCCCGGCGACGGGACGGCTCATCGCCGAGCAGATCACGCGCGAGATGCCCTTCATCGACCCGGCGCCGTTCAGCGCGCTGCGCTTCAAGGGGCGCTGACCCCGGATACGTCGCCGGCTCAGCTTTCGGGCAGCGGCGCGAAGGTTTCGCCATCCCAGCGATAGACCGTGAAGCCGGGCAGCCTGGCATCGCCCTTCGGATCGAAGGCGACCGGCCCGATCACGGTATCGACGCTGTGGCTGCCGAGCCAGGCGGCGAGGTCGCCGCCCTTGTCCGATCCGGTCGCGGCACGGGCCGCCGCGAAGAGCTGGACCGCGGCATAGGACGGCAGCACGAAGTTGCGCGGCTCGATGCCCGCCGCGGACAGCTTCGCCGCCACCTCGGCGGCGGCGGGGGAGGCGCGCCAGTCGGTGAAGCCGGTGAACAGCGTTCCGGTCGCGGCATCGCCGGCCGCGGCGGCGAACTCGCCGGTGCCGAGCGCGTCGCCGCCCATCAGCACGATGCGAGCCTTGCGCGCCTTGATCGCGGTGGCAATCAGCGCCGCGTCGGCATCATAGCCGGCGACGAACAGCACGCCGATACCGTCGTCGATCATCACGTCGACGAGCCCGCCATAGTCCTTGGCGCCGGGCGCGAAGCTGTCGAAGCGGGCTTCCTTGACGCCGGCCGCGTTCAGTCCAGCCTGGACCGCGTCGGCGAGCGCGCGGCCATAGGGCGACCCGTCGCTGAGGATGGCGATGCGCTCCTTGCCGTGGGCCCTGGCGAGAAAGGCGCCCGCGACCGCGCCCTGCGCATCGTCTCGGGCGGCAAGGCGCAGGATCGCCGGGCCGGGACGGTGATCGGTGAAGCCGTCGGCGGTGACGGCGGGCGTGACGGCGAGGATGCCCTTGTCGGCATAGATGTCCGCGGCCGCCTCGGCGGCGGCGGCGCAGACATGGCCGACGACAAAGACGGTGCCGCGCGCGGCGGCCTTGGTGGCGTCGCCGGCCGCGTTGTCGGGCCGGCAGCCGTCGTCGGCGGTATCGAGCCGCAGCTTCTCGCCGCCGATGCCGCCGGCCGCGTTGATGTCCTCCACGGCCCTGGCGGCGCCGGCCTTGATCTCCTCGCCGAGCGGCTGGTACGGCCCCGAAAGCGGCGCGATCACCGCGATGCGGATATCGGCCAGCGCGGCGGCGGGGATCGCGAGGGCGATGAAGACGGCGGTGGCAATCGGGGCGATCGGCAGTCTCGGCATGGGCATCGTCCGTGGTCCGGGATGGCGATCATGCACGCTGGTTCTGCAAATGAAAACGCCCGCCCCGTTGCCGGGGCGGGCGCCATCAGACGATCGAGAGGATCGGCTTAGAGCGGCACGTTGGTGATCTTGCCGTCGTCGCCCTTCTTCCAGATCCACATGACATAGTCGGCGGTGGTGCGGTCACCCTTCGAGTCGAAGGAGAGCGGACCGATGACGGTCTCGAACGGGCCGCCCGACTTCAGCGTCTCGGCGACCTTCTGCGGGTCGGTCGAGTTGGCCTTGGTGATGGCCTCGGCGATCAGCTGGACCGACGAATAGGAGTAGAGCGTGTAGGACTCGGGCTCGAAGCCGGCCTTGCGGAACTCGTCCACGACGGCGACCGCGGCCGGGTTGGCGCGCGGATCCGGCGAGAAGGTGTTCAGCGTGCCTTCGGCCGAGGGGCCGGCGATCGAGGCGAACTCGTTGGAGACGATGCCGTCGCCCGAGAACAGCGTGGCCTTGAGGCCCTGCTCGGCCGACTGGCGGACGATCAGGCCGCCCTCGGTGTGCAGGCCGCCCCAGTAGATGACGCCCACATTCGCGGCCTTCATCTTGGAGATCAGCGCCGAGAAGTCCTTGTCGCCAACATTGACGCCTTCATAGATGACTTCCTGGACGCCGGCGGCGTTCAGGGCCTTCTTGGTCTCGTCGGCGAGACCCTGGCCGTAGGTCGTCTTGTCGTGGATGACCGCGACCGGGACATTCTTGAAGTTCTCGGCGATGTACTTGCCGGCGACGGCGCCCTGCTGGTCGTCACGGCCGCAGGTACGGAACGTGTTCCAGAGGCCGCGTTCCGTGAAGGTCGGGTTCGTGGAGGCCGGGGTGATCTGCAGGATGTTGTTTTCGGCATAGACCTCGGAGGCCGGGATCGACACCGAAGAGTTGAAGTGGCCGACCACGAACTGCACGCCGTCGCCGACGAACTTGTTCGCGACCGAGACGCCCTGCTTGGCGTCGGAGACGTCGTCGCCGAGCACGACGACCAGCTTCTGGCCGAGAACGCCGCCCTTGGCGTTGATATCGGCGACGGCCTGCTCAGCACCCTTCTGGAGCTGCGCGCCGAAAGCGGCATTGGGACCTGTCAGCGGGCCGGCAACGCCGATCTTGATGTCGGCATGAGCTGCGCCGGCGAATGCCAGGCCCGCTGCAAGCACGAGACCGGACATAAGGGACTTCTTCATCGATGTCTCCCGTTTCTACTGGAAGGTTCGCTCTGGAGCGAGTTCACCGGATTTGAGCGCGCCTTGACTGGCATTGTGCCGATTTCGCCGCAGCTGTCATCCGGATTCTGTGTCCGAACGGTCAAAGTTCCACCTTGGCAGACCCCGCCGGAAATCCTTGCTTGGTCCGCCAGGAAAACGCGCCGGTCCGTTCGTAAAGCCAGTAATATTGCCACACCATCTGGTTGGCCAAAGTATAGCGATAGGCGGTGATGCCGATCACGAGCAGCACCACGAGATCGACCAGCCAGAAGTGCAGCGAAAGCAACGTGCCGCCAAACAGCGAGAAATGGATGAAGCGGACGCCGAAGGACAGGATCAGCAGATAGACCAGAAGCGGCCTGAGCGGCTTCCATGTCCGCGCGCAGGCACGGCCGGTCATCCAGGCGCCGGCGCCGCCGAGGATCAAGGTCACGAAGAGGAAGACGAACAGCGACTGTTCTTCGTAGAGGATGCCCTGCATGGCTCAAGCTCCGGCTGCGGCGACACACGGCGGATGAAAGGCGAGGAGCACGGTCAATGCGCCCCTCCCTCGAGATAGGCGGCGCGGATCTCGGGCTTCTCGAGCAATTCGCGCCCGCCGCCCGACATCGTGACGGAGCCGTTCACCAGCACATAGCCGCGATGGGCCAGCTTCAGCGCGTGATAGGCGTTCTGTTCCACGAGGCAGACCGTCAGCCCCTCCGTTCGGTTCAGCTCGGCAATCGCATCGAAGATCTGCTTGACGATCAGCGGCGCCAGACCGAGCGAGGGCTCGTCGAGCATCAGGAGCTTCGGCCGCGCCATCAGTGCGCGGGCGATGGCCAGCATCTGCTGCTCGCCGCCAGAAAGCGTGCCGCCGCGCTGGGCGATGCGCTCCTTGAGGCGCGGGAAGAGGACGAACATCCGCTCCACGTCCTGGTCGAAATAGGCGAGGTTGTCGAGCGCTGCGCCCATCTGGAGGTTTTCCAGAACCGTCATGCGCGGGAAGATGCGCCGGCCCTCGGGCGACTGCGCGATCCTGAGCCGGGCGATCTCATGCGTCGGCATGCCGGTGATGTCGCGCCCGTCGAAGGTGATCGTGCCTTCGCGGGCCCGCGGATTGCCGCAGATCGTCATCATCAGCGTCGACTTGCCGGCGCCGTTGGCGCCGATGATGGTCACGATCTCGCCCCGGTTGACGTCAATGTCGACGCCCTTGAGGGCGATGATCTTGCCGTAATAGGTCTTGACGCCGCGCACCTGGAGCAGCGGCGTGCCGTTCGCGCCGCTCATCGCGCCGTCTCCTCGCTGATCTCGTCCAGGACTTCCTCGACCTCCGCGACCTCCTCGTCGTCGACGCCCAGATAGGCGGCGATGACGCGCGGGTCGTTGCGGACCTCGTCGGGCGTGCCGTCGGAAATCTTCACGCCATATTCGAGCACCACGACATGGTCGGAAATTTCCATCACCACCGACATGTCATGCTCGATGAGGAGCAACGAGGTCTGGCCCATGGCCCGAATGTCGAGCAGCAGCGTGTTGAGCTCGGCCGACTCGCGCGGGTTGAGGCCGGCGGCCGGCTCGTCGAGGCAGAGCAACTGCGGCTCGGTGCACATAGCGCGAGCGATCTCCAGCCGGCGCTGCGCGCCATAGGGAAGATCGCCGGCCGGGTCGTCGGCGCGGGCCGTCAGCCCGGTCTTCTCGAGCCAGAACTTCGCCTTTTCGATCGCTTCCTTCTCGGCGCGCTTGTACGACGGCAGGCCCAGCACGCCGAGAATCGTCATGCCGGAGGCCAGCATCAGCGGATTGTGCTGCGCGACCAGCAGGTTCTCGAGGATCGTCATGCCCGAGAACAGGCGGATGTTCTGGAAGGTGCGCGCGACGCGCGCCTTCGCGGAGATCTTGTGGTCGGGCATGCGTTCCAGAAGGAACGTCTCGCCCGACGCATGGCGCAGGTTCAGCATTCCCTGCGTCGGCTTGTAGAAGCCGGTGATGCAGTTGAACACGGTGGTCTTGCCGGCGCCGTTCGGCCCGATCAGCGCGGTGATGTCGCCGCGCCCAGCCTGGAAGGTGAGGTCGTTGACGGCCACGAGGCCGCCGAAGCGCATCGAGACATGCTCGACCGACAGAACGGGGTCGAGCGCCCAGCGCCGCGGCTCCCCGACCACCACGTCGAGTTCCACGGTCATGGTCATCAGCCATGGCCCTCCTTCACGAGCGAACCGGAGATGGATTTTCGCTCGGTGAGGAACACGGTCGGCTCGCGGGCCGAGACGAAGCCACGCGGCTTCCAGATCATGACCAGCACCATCGCGAGCCCGAAGAACAGCATGCGGTACTGGTCGGGATCGAAGCCTTCGCCGAAGACCGCCTTCAGGAAATCGAGCTCGCGCAGGATCTCCGTGCCGCCGATCATGGCGACGGCGGCGAGCGCGACGCCGATCATGGAGCCCATGCCGCCGAGCACCACGATGGCGACGATGACCGCCGATTCCATGAAGGTGAAGCTCTCCGGGCTGACGAAGCCCTGACGCGCGGCGAAGAACGAGCCGGCGAAGCCGCCGAACATCGCGCCGAGCGCGAAGGCGGTCAGCTTGGTGTTGGTCGTGTTGATGCCGAGCGAGCGGCAGGCGATCTCGTCCTCGCGCAGTGCCTCCCAGGCGCGGCCGACCGGGAGCTTGCGCAGCCGCATGGTGACGAAGGCGGTGAGCAGCGCGAGCAGCAGGATCAGGTAGTAGAGGAAGATCTTGTAATAGGCGCTCGACATCGGCAGCTCGAACACCTTCGCGAAGTTGTTCGGGGCCGAAACGTCGAAGGAATAGATGCCGAAGAAGGTGATCTTCGGGATCGAGGAGATGCCGGCCGAGCCGTTGGTCAGCTCGCGGAAATTGATGAGCACCAGCCGTATGATCTCGCCGAAGGCGAGGGTCACGATGGCCAGGTAGTCACCCCTGAGCCGCAGCACGGGGAAGCCGAGCATGATGCCCCAGAGCGCGGCGAGGATGCCGGCGAGGGGCAGCAGGATCCAGAACGAGAAGCCGAAATGGGTGGCGAGCAGCGCGTAGGAATAGGCGCCGACCGCATAGAACGCGACATAGCCGAGATCGAGCAGGCCCGCGAGGCCGACCACGATGTTGAGGCCCCAGCCGAGCATCACATAGATGAGGATCTGGATGCCGAAATTGTCGACCCATTTCAGCGAGCCCTGGAAGCCGAGCAGGCCCACCACGATCGCCGGATAGAGGAACAGGAAGACGAGGCCGACCGGCGGGAACCAGCGCGTGATGCCGGCTCGCACGGCGAGCGAGGCGGGCGAGGGGCCGGTATCGCTCGCCTTGCGGCGCGCGATCGCCGGCCAGATCGTGGTCGTCAGCAGGAAGCGGCCGAAGATCACGATCGCCACGATGATCGCCACCGTTCCCCAGCGGGTGGTGATGACGAGCTCGTTCTGCATGTTCTGCTCGGTCTTCAGGCCGACCAGCGGTCCGAAGATGCCGAGGGCGATGACGCCGGCGAGGATGGCGTCCCTGATGGCGGCGCCGGGCGAGGAGCCCGGGCCGTTCGTTGCGATGCCGGGCGCCATGTCAGACCTTCTCGACTTCGGGTCGGCCCAGCAGGCCCTGCGGCATGAAGATGAGCACGATCGCCAGGATCGAGAAGGCGGCGACGTCCTTGTAGTCGATCGAGAAATAGCCGGACCAGAAGGTCTCGATCAGTCCGATCAGGAGCCCGCCGAGAACCGCGCCGGGCAGCGAGCCGATGCCGCCGAGCACTGCTGCCGTGAAGGCCTTCACGCCCGGCGTGAAGCCGTCCGAGAAATTCACGACGCCGTAATAGGTGAGGTAGAGCGTGCCGGCGACCGCGGCGAGCGCGGCGCCCATCACGAAGGTCAGCGAGATGGTACGGTCGACATTGACGCCGAGCAGCGCCGCCATCTTGCGATCCTGCTCGCAGGCGCGCTGGGCGCGGCCGAGCGGCGTCTTCTGCACGACATACCAGAAGCCGGCCAGAAGCACCGCCGTCACGACCCAGATCAGGATCTGCTTGTAGGAGATGGTCGCGGCGAAATTGTTCCGCTCCATCAGCGTGATCGTGCCGGAAAGGACCGGCGGCAGCGGCTTGTTGCGGGGGCCCTGCGCAACCTGGATGAAGTTCGAGAGCACGATCGACATGCCGATCGCGGAAATCAGCGGCGCCAGCCGGAACGAGCCGCGCAGCGGCCGGTACGCGACGCGCTCGATGGCCCAGTTCAGCAGTCCCGTGAGGAACATGGCGATGAGCATCACGAGAATCAGCGCGACGATGACCGATGAAATGCCAAGCACGGTCGTGAACAGTAGAAAGAAGATCATCGCGATGAAAGCTGACACCATGAAGACGTCGCCATGCGCGAAGTTCACCATGCCGATGATGCCGAACACCATCGTATAGCCGATCGCGATCAACCCATAAATCGAGCCGAGCGTGATCCCATTGATCAATTGCTGTAGGAAGATTTCCATCTGCCGTGGGTCCCCGGTGCAGCGCGTTCTTTTCGGGGGCTTGATTCGGGGCATTTGCCCGGCCGGCCCCTCTTTGATCCTTTGGCTTACCAATTCGGCACGCACAAAACAACAGCAGCCGCGGGGAAGCGGTCACGCCTGTGGGCGGAGGGGTGTCGGCCCGTCTTGCCGACAAACTGCATGCTGAAACCGGTGCGAAGCGTCGGCGCCCAAGTGGCTGATCCTGCTGGTCGAGCGGTCAGGCGGCGGCGGGCTTGCTGTCCGAGGCGCGCGGGTCGAGCGCGATGGTCTGCGGCGTCGCTTCGCGGAGAGGCGGCACGGGCTGGAAGGCGTCGCGCGGCACGTCCGAGACGCCCGGCCTGCGGCGCAGGCGATAGAAGATGTAGACGATCAGCATCGCATGCATGACGCTGGCGAAGGTGAAGAGCCCCTGCGGGCCGACCCACTCCATCGCCAAGGCTGCGATGATCGGCCCGATCATGGTGCCGATGCCGGACATCAGCAGCAATCCGCTGGCGATCTTCACGAAATCGTCCGGCGCGGCATAGTCGTTGGCATGGGCGACGGCGAGGCCGTACATCGGATAGACCATGCCGCCGAAGCCCGCGACGAGCGCGATCACCATCCAGGCCTCGGTCGGCTTCAGGACGGTGATGGTGCCGCTGATCAGGATGGCCGCGATCGAGACGCCGATCAGCACATAGCGGCGGTCGATCCGGTCGGACAGGCGTCCGAGCGGCACCTGTGTCAGCGCGCCGCCCAGCACCGCGCCGCTCATGAGCAGCGCGATGGCGCTTGTCGGCAGGCCGATCTGCTGGCCGTAGACGGCGCCGAGCGTGCCGAAGGCGCCGTTGACCATGCCGACGGTGAAGCAGCCGACCGCCGCGACGGGCGAATTGACGAACAGGATGCGCAGATCGAGCTTGGTCGTCTTCAGCGGGCGCGGCGTCTGCGCCGTCGAAAGCGCCGATGGAAGGATGGCGAGCGAGTAGAAGATCGCGCCCAGCACGAAGAAATGATAGTTGTTCGTCGTTCCGGTGGTGATCAGCAGCTGGCCGGCGGTCGAGGCCGCGAAGTTCACCATCTGATAGACGGAGAAGATCGTGCCGCGGTTTTCCTTGGTCGCGCGCTCGTTCAGCCAGCTCTCGACGATCATCGCCGCGCCGGCGAAGCAGAAGCCGGAAAAGGCGCGCAGCGTGATCCAGGCATAGGGCGAGATGTAGAGCAGGTTGAGCAGGATCACGACGCTGGCGATCGAGGCCATGACGCCATAGGCGCGCACATGACCGACGCGGCGCACGATGCGCGGCACGACGAGACAGCCGGCCACGAAGCCGACAGCCCAGCCGGTGCCGATCAGGCCGAGTTCGGCGGTCGTGAAGCCTTCCATCGCGCCGCGGATGGGCAGGAGCAGGCCATGCAGGCCGCCGGCGATCAGGAGAAGGGCCGATCCGATCAGGAGCGCGGCGACGGGGACGAGCTGCGATGCCATGGGTCGTTCACGTCTGGTCGGTCAGGTCCGGGCGGTCGGGTTCGGTCGTGTCGTCGATCGGCCGGAGCGTGCGGCCAGGCCTATCGGGGAGCGGTGCGTCGACACGCCCCTTTTCCCCGCGGGCCATGTCGAAATGATGGCGCCCATTGATGAAGATCGGCCAAACGAACAGGCTTTTTCTCGGCCGCCGTAAAGACTTCAGTGAGTTTCTTGTGGCAGCGCCGCCTTCAGCGCCAGAAGATCGCGCCAGACGAGCCGCTTCTGCAGCGGCTGGCGCAGGAGATAGGCCGGATGCAGCGTCGCCATGGCCCGGATTTGCCGCCGGCCTGTGTCATAGCCGAGCCATTGGCCACGCAGGCGGAGAATGCCTTCGCGCGTGTCCAGCAGCTCCTTCGCCGCGGCCCCGCCGAGGCAGATCAGGACGTCGGGGTCGACGAGCTCGATCTGGCGGCGGATGAACGGACGGCAGATCGCCGTTTCCTCCGGCGTCGGCGTCCGGTTTCCCGGCGGCCGCCACGGCACGACATTGGCGATGTAGACGTCCTGTCGGCCGAGCCCGATGGCCGCCAGCATGCGGTCGAGGAGCTGGCCGGAGCGGCCGACGAAGGGAACCCCCTGCAGATCCTCCTCGCGGCCGGGCGCCTCGCCGACCAGCATGATCCGCGCGTTCGGATTGCCGTCGGCAAAGACGAGCGAGCGGGCGGTGAGGCGGAGCGGGCAGCCCTCGAAGCGCGCGAGCGCCTCGCGCAGCGCGTCGAGCGTTTCGGCGGAAGCGGCCGCGATCCGGGCCGCCTCGGCCTCCGCCACCCCGATGGTCGGCGTTGCGCCGGGAACGGACGTTGCGAACTGGGGAAGGGCAGGCCGGGCGGCCGGCATCGCCTCTGCGGGCACCGGCGCGACGACCGGCGCCGCGGCGGCAGGCGCGGCGAAGCGGTCGATCGCGATCTCGTCGATCGCCATGTCGACGCCGGCGTCGCGATACCATTCCAGCAGTGCCGCGAGGGCCTCGGCCGAGGGGGGAGAAGGGTCGCTTCCGGTCAGCATGGCTCATCCGCCGCGTCCGCCGCAGCCAAACCCCATCCTATCCGGCCTGCCGCCGGACGACAAACCGGATCGGTGGCGCTCAGCTCTGCGCCGAGTTCATGACGACGAAGTCGCTGCCGGTCGCATCGGGATGCAGCGGCCGGTCGGTCGTGACCAGAACGTTGCCGGGCTTCATCATCGACTGGATGACCTTCGTCACGGCGGGGTCGGTGTGGATGCGGAACAGCGTGCCGGCCGCGTCGCCTGCCTCCGCCGGGTCGCGGTCGAAGCCGATCGCGTGCCAGCGCAGATCGCCGTTCGGGCCGCCGTCGCGACCGAGGACATAGGTGTAGGAGCCGAAGGGCTTGTCTGGGAAGTCGATCGTGACCGGGCCGCTCGCGACCGTCTCGCCGTTTACCAGCACCACGATGCGCCTGTCGGCGCTGGAGACGACGATCGATACCGCCTGCTCCGACTCGGCGGCGTCCGCGCCATGCGGCTCGGCCGCGGCCTCGGCGACATTGGCCTGCTCCGCGGCGACATTGGCGAGGACGAGCCCGGAATGCGCCACGTCGACCGGCTCGTCGTGGCTGCCCGCGATGATGACCGGCGTTCCGAGCGTCGTGATGCCATAGAGCAGCGACGAGAATTTCAGAGGCAGGTGGACGCAGCCATGCGAGGACGGATAGCCGGGCAGGCCTCCGGCATGCAGCGCGACGCCCGACCAGGTGAGCCGCTCCGTGTTGGGCATCGAGGCCTCGTCATAGAGGCTCGAGTGGTGGTCGCGATCCTTCTGCAGGATGGTGAAGACCCCGGTCGGCGTCTCATGGCCTGCCTTGCCGGTCGAGCAGGTCGAAACCGCGATGCGGATGCCGTTCCTGTAGACATAGACGAGTTGCTGGGGGATCGAGACGACGATCGCCACCGGTCCCGTCGGCGAGCGTTCGGGATGCCAAGTGTAGTCGCCCGGCTTCAGAGACGTGACCTCCACGAGGTCGTCGGCCAGCGCCAGGCTGGCTGCGGCAAATGGAAGGGCGATCAGTCCGGTCATCACGACGCGGCGGCTGGGATGGTGCGGAAGATGCCGTTTGCGCATTATCGAATCGCCTGCGTCGCTTAGGGGAAGGGACGATTGGCAGGCGGCGATTCGCCCGTCAATCGAGCGCTCTACCGACCATAGTTCGGCCATTCTGTCAGGGCGCCGATAGAATCGCTCGCCTCGCGCGGCTGCCCGCGCTACATAGCCGGTCATGAGGATCGAACAGCCCAAAGGCGTCCGAGGCAGCCTCAAATGGATCCAGCGCTCGGTTGCCGAGCGCTGGCCGACTCTCGAGGCCCCCATCCTCGCGGCGACCGGCGGCGCCGCGCTGCGGTGGCGTTCGCCGCTCGCCGCCGACTCCTTCGCCGAATATCGCGACGAGGCGGTGCTCGGCCTCGTCGGCGCGCTGCACCTCGCCGAATCGCTGCATGCCTTCTGGCCGGCGCGTGGACCGCAATGGGATGCGCTGGCCACGACCGATACCGGCGGCATCGTCCTCGTCGAAGCCAAGGCGCATGTGAGCGAGCTGCTGTCGCCCGGAACGGCCGCCGGGGATGCGTCGCGAAAGCGCATCGACGAAACGCTCGGCGCGCTGGCCGAGCGGCTCAACGCCTCGCCACGCCGCGCCGACTGGGCCGATCATTTCTACCAGCTCGCGAACCGGCTCGCCTTTCTCGACTTCCTGCGCCGGAATGGCGCCCCTGCATGGCTGGTGCTCGTCGATTTCATCGGCGATTTGGAAATGGCCGGGCCCAGCGTTCCGGAAACCTGGGACGCCGCCTACCAGGTTGCCTGGCATGTGATGGGGCTGCCGCGGCGCCATGCGCTGACGCCGCACATCCTGCATGTGCGGCCGGATGTCAGGCCCCATGCCTGATCGCCTCAGGCGGTCAGGAAATCGAGAACAAGCCTGTTGAACGCGTCCTGCTGCTCGACATTGGCGAGGTGGGCGGCCTTTCGGATGACCTCGAGGCGGGCCCCCTCGATCGTCGCGACCCATTCGCGCGTCTTGGCGACCGGAGTGCCCGGGTCCGAATCGCCGCAGATGGCGAGCACGGGGACCGGAATGAGCTCGAGGTCGTCGCGCAGGTCCATCTCCGCCAGCGCCTCGCAGCAGGCGGCATAGCCCTCGTTGGAGCAGCCGAGCAGCATGGCGCGGATTCGCGCTACCGTCTCCGGCTGGTGCGTGCGGAAGTCCTCGGTGAACCAGCGGCCGATCACGGCGTCGACGAGGGCGCCGATGCCCTCGTTGCGCGCGGTCTTGGCGCGCCCTTCCCACATCTCGCGCGGGGCGAGATGCGGCGATGACGAGACGATCACGAGCTTCTCGACATGTTCCGGGCAGTTGATGCCGAGCCATGCGGCGGTCATGCCGCCCTTCGAAAGTCCCACGACATGGGCCGAGTCGATGTCGAAAGCCTCGAGCACGCCGCGCGCGTCGCGGCCGAGCCGGTCGATGGTGTAGGGCGCCTCGGAGGGGGCGGACCTGCCATGGCCGCGATCATCGAAGCGCAGCACGCGGAACTGCTCGGAGAAGAAGGCGGCCTGGCCGTCCCACATCGTGTGGTCGGCCCCGAGTGCGTTGAGAAAGAGAAGCGGCGGCTTGCCGTTGTCCGGACCGACCTCGACATGGAGCTCGACCCCGTCGTCCATAGCGATGCGTGGCATTACCCTGTCCCTGCCGCAGCCCCTGATCCCTTCCGGCTCTTCGCCTGGCCGCCGATGATCGCATCATGAGCCCGCCGCCCGTCAACGTCTATAACGCTTCGACCAGCCATTCGGATGGGGATACCGCCGCGCGCCGCCCTCGCATGGGCGTTTGGATGTCTGTGCGGCAAAGCCTGGCAGCACTCAGCCGACTTTGCTGCTAATCTATTGATTCAACGGCACAATCGTCGATATCGGCGTTGAAATCAAGAGTCGCCTGCGAGACGATTTTAGCGTCCCGCGCGGACTCGCGAGAACCGACCAGACGAGGTGCCCATGCCGTCATCGCTGTTGCGTCAGTTGTCCGGATATGGCCTGACCACCGCCCATATCCTCTACCGCCTTCCCGATCATCCGGCCCTGCTGCAAACATTCGTCTGGCAGGAATATGACCTGGCGCCGGACTTTCCCGAGCTCAACCGGTTTCTCGATTTCTGGAAGCGCGAGATCGAGGGTCCGCTGCACTCGGTGAAGGTGGCGCATCACGGCGTCATCAGCGCAGCGGAGATGCGCGTCGCCTCGACGCTCTATGCCTTGAACTGACGCTGACGATCAGTCCCGACCGTAAGGCGGGGCGGGGATCGCCTGGTGCGCCGCGCGCAACGCGGCGGACCAGCGCTCCCGAAGGTCGGCGAAATAGGCGTCGTTGCGGTCGATGCGGTGCGAGATGTCGACCGCTATGGCGTCGCGGCGAATCGTGCAGACATCGACGGGCATGCCCACGCCGAGATTGGAGCGGATCGTCGAATCCATCGAGACGAGGCCGAGCTTCAGTGCCTCGTCGAGCCCCGTCTCGCTCGTCACGGCGCGGTCGAGGATCGGCTTGCCGTATTTGTGCTCGCCGATCTGGAGATAGGGCGTATCCGCGGTCGCCTCGATGAAGTTGCCCGCCGAATAGACCATGAAGAGGCGCAGCCTTCCGCCCGCGACCTGGCCGCCCAGCAGCATGGTCACGTCGAAGCTCGCCGCCTGCTGCTCCATGGACTTGCCATGGATGCGGTAGACCTCGCGGATCGCCCGGCCGACGAACTGCGCCACCTTGAACATGCTCGGCAGGCTGTAGATCGTCTCGATCTCGCCGCTCTCGGGATTCTTGATCCCTTCGCTCAGGAGGTTCAGCACCGACTGGCTGACAGCGAGGTTTCCCGCCGTCGCGATGGCGATGGCGCGGTCGCCGTCCTTCTGGAAGAGATGCAGCTTGCGGAAGGTCGCGATGTTGTCGAGGCCCGCATTGGTGCGCGTGTCGGCGATCATCACCAACCCGTCCCGCACAAGAATTCCAACGCAGTAAGTCATGACCGCCGTCCGTTCCGCCAGCGGCGGATCATCGGGGCTCCTGCTTCGAGTCGCAAGCGCGGAGCGGAAACATCCACGCCTGTTTACGCCTGCTTAACCGGTCTCGCCTCGCTGATGCGGATGGCCACCTTCGGCACGGCGCTCCAGTCGCCATAGGCGGCGCCACGCACCGGCGCCGCTCCCACGCGGTCGAGGCCGATCGCGAGGCGGACATAGGCGTCGGTCGGGCAGATATTGCAGGACGCGTCGAATCCGATCCAGCCGACGCCCTCGATGAACGCCTCGGCCCAGCCATGCTCGGTGTGATCCGGCTCCTTCGAATCGGGCCGGAAGAGATATCCGCTGGCATAGCGGGACGGGATGCCGAGGTGACGCGCCGCGGCGATGAAGACATGGGCGAGCGCCCGCGCGTCGCCCTTCCTGCCCGCGAAGGTGGCGATGGCGCGGTCGTCCTCGACGTCGCCGAGCTCCATCGCATCATGAAGCCCGTCCATCAGCGCATGCAGGGTCGAGAGACGATCGGGCGGCGAGGCGGCGTCTATTTCGGCGGCGAAGGACCGGATCGCATGATCGGATTCGGTGAGCGAGGTGTCGCGCAGGAAGACGGGAACCGGAAAGCGCTCCGACTGGCCGCGGACCATGCCGGCCATGTCGTGCGTTTCCACTTCGCCGAGCGCGGTGATCGCGAGGCCGTCGAGCTTGCCGTCGGTGTTGAAGGACTGGACGATGTTGCCGAACGGGTCGAGCGCGCTCGACAGGCGGCAGTCATGGTCGACCTCGATGCGCCAGTCGACGACGAACTGGCCGTCATGGCCGCGCGGCGTCAGCCGCAGGGTCTGGATGGCGCCGTTGGCGGGCGGGTCGAAGGCGTAGACGATCTCGTGGACGATCCTGAGGCGCATGGCGGCGAGGGTTCCTCAGGCGAGATACTGGTCGGTGATCGCCTGGCCGAGGCGGCTGTTCTCGCCGATGAACTCGGTGAGGAACTCGTGCAAGCCGCCCTGGAAGACGTCCTCGAGCGTCGCGTTCTGCAGGCGGTTGCGCGTCGAGCGGGCCACGCGCTGCGCAGGCCCCTGGCGGCCATAGGCGAGCGAAAGCTCGTCGAGGAACTCGCAGATGCGCCCGTAGCAGGCCGAGAGCGAGCGCGGCAGCTGTTCGTTGAGCACGAGCAGGTCGGCGACCAGCCAGGGCTTCACGCTCTCGCGATAGACCCAGTGATAGGCGGTGTTGGCCGAGACCGAGCGCAGGATCGACGACCACTGGAAGAAGTCGAGGCCGCCGCCGACGCTCTCCTGCTCGGGCAGCAACAGGTGATACTTCACGTCGAGAATGCGGGCCGTGTTGTCGGCGCGCTCGATGAACGAGCCGAGCCCCGAGAAGAAATAGGCGTCGTTGCGCAGCATCGTGCGATAGGCCGAGCCGTCGAAGCGCAGCGAGGCTTCCTTCACATAGGTGAGGAAGGCGTTGAGGCGCACGCGGTCGCCGAGGCGGTTGAAGTCGCGCAGGCCGAGCCAGGCGCCGTTGATCGCCTCCCACATCTCCGAGGTCAGCGCGGTGCGGACCGTCCGCGCGTTGACGCGCGCCCGCTCGAGGCAGGAGCGGATCGAGGAGGGGTTGTCGGCGGAGAAGGCGAGGAAGTCGACGACGCTCTCGCCCGTCGCTTCGCGGCCGAGCGACTTGAAGAGGCCGAGCGTGCCCGTCGCCGCAACGGCCGATTCCCACTCGTTCGATTCGCCGGCATAGGCGATCGGCATGGCGGCGAGGCGGTTGGCGGCGTCGAGGATGCGCGCGGTGTTCTCGGCGCGCTCCACATAGCGGGCGAGCCAGAAGAGATTGTCGGCGGTACGGCTCAGCACGGCGTGGAACTCCGCAAGCTGGAGCCCTTGCCCCGGCCCTCTACCGCAAAGGGGAGAGGGGGCGCCGGCTCCGAAGATCGATGACAGCCGAAGGACCGGAATGCACGGCCGGCTGCGAGGGTGGTCGGGGTGAGCGAGCCGCTACGCATCGAGCACCCATGTGTCCTTGGTGCCGCCGCCCTGGCTTGAATTGACCACCAGCGAGCCGGCCTTGAGCGCGACGCGGGTGAGCCCGCCCGGCACGATGCGGACCTTGTCGCCACCCGTCAGCACGAAGGGCCGGAGATCGACATGGCGCGGCGCGACGCCGGAATCGACGAAGGTCGGCGAGGTGGACAGCGCCAGTGTCGGCTGGGCGATGAAGTCGTCAGGGTTGGCGGCGAGCTTGGCGGCGAACTCGGCGATGGTCTTCTTGTCGGCGGTCGGACCGATCAGCATGCCGTAGCCGCCCGATCCGGCCACCTCCTTGACCACCATCTCGGGCAGGTGATCGAGCACATATTTGAGCGCGTCGGGCTCGCGGCAGCGCCAGGTCGGCACGTTCTGGAGCAGCGGCTCCTCGCCGAGATAGAAGCGGACGATCTCGGGCATGTAGGAATAGACCGCCTTGTCGTCGGCGACTCCCGTCCCCACGGCGTTGGAGAGCGTGATGTTGCCGGCGCGGTAGGCGCTCATCAGGCCGGGCACGCCGAGCGCGGAATCCGGGCGGAAGGTCAGCGGGTCGAGGAAATCGTCGTCGAGGCGGCGATAGAGCACGTCGACCCGCTTCGGTCCCTCGGTGGTGCGCATGTAGACGACATTGTCGCGCACCAGCAGGTCACGGCCCTCGACGAGCTCGATGCCGAGCTTGTCGGCGAGGAACGAGTGTTCGTAGAAGGCGCTGTTGTAGGGACCGGGCGTCAGGAGCGCGACGGTCGGGTCGGAGGACGCCGAGCGTGGCGCCACTGATTTCAGCGTCGCGAGAAGGGCGTCCGGATAGTTCTCGACCGGCGCGATCCGCTGCTCGGCGAAGAGATCCGGGAAGAGGCGCATCATCACCTCCCGGTTCTCCAGCATGTAGGAGACGCCGGACGGCGTGCGCGCATTGTCCTCGAGCACGTAGAACGTGTCGGGATCGACGCGGACGATGTCGATGCCGGCGATCATCACATAGATGTCGTGCGCGAGCTTCAGGCCCGCCATCTCCGGCCGGTAGTAGGGGTTGCGATAGATGAGGTCTTCCGGCACGTGGCCGGCACGCAGGATCTCGCCCTTCGAATAGATGTCGGCGAGGAAGGCGTTCAGCGCCTTGACGCGCTGCTCCAGCCCGCGCGCGAGCACCGCCCATTCCTTCTTGGTCAGGATGCGCGGGATGATGTCGAACGGGATCAGCCGCTCCTCGCCCGCCTCGTCGCCGTAGACGTTGAAGGTGATGCCGATGCGGCGGAACAGAAGTTCCGCCTCGGCACGGCGCGTTGTGAGAAGATCGGGAGGTGTCGACTCCAGCCAACGTTTGAGGACTTCGTAACCGGGACGGCAGCTGTCGCCGCTCGACCCCATCTCATCGAAGGCTACGACCATGCCCGCAGTGACTCCCCTTCCGCTGTCGATGGATGTACCGGCAAGCGGCGTGCCAGTCTCGTCGACCGCGATCCCCCTGTTTCGCTCCCGCGAAACGCTTCTCCACTATTGCACACAACGCGCTCAGTCTTGGCTAGTGCCAATCGACCGTCGTGGGTGGCGCAGATGACGCGGCCGAGAAGGCAGCAGACTGGCGCGAAATGAGGCAATGGTCGCGGGCCGCCCCGTCCATGATTGCCTCCACCGGAGCTTCGGGTCCATGATGGCCGCGGGATCGCCGCGCCGCCGCAGAGAGGCCGGCGACCAGGGAATGGAGGAGTTTGCATGAGCGAGTTCGATGCGCGGCGGGACGCGGTTCCGCACGAGAGCGGTGTGATCGTCGTCGATTACCGGGACCCCAACGCGCCGGCGCTGTTCACCGAGTCGCTGCGCCGGACGGGCTTCGGCGTGCTCACCAATCATCCGATCCCCCAGCCGCTGGTCGAGCAGATCTACAAGGAATGGCTCGGTTTCTTCGACGGCGAGGACAAGCACAAATATCTCGTCGGCGAGAAGCATGACGGCTATTTCCCGCCCTCGCAGGCCGAGACCGCGAAGACCGGCAAGAAGCGCGACCTCAAGGAATATTATCACCTCTACTCCTGGGGCCGTTACCCCGACGAGGTGTCCGACGCCGCGCGGCGCTATTTCGACATCGCCAAGGGCCTCGCCGACGAACTGCTGCAATGGGTCGACTACAATTCGCCGGAAGAGGTGCGGGCCAAGTTCTCGGTGCCGCTGCCGGAGATGATGAAGGACAGCGAGGGGACGCTGTTCCGCATCCTCCGCTATCCACCGCTGACCGGCGACGAGGATCCGGACGCGCTGCGCGCCGCCGCGCATGAGGACATCAACCTCCTGACCATCCTGCCGGCCGCCAACGAGCGCGGCCTGCAACTTCTGAACGGGGAGGGCGAATGGGTCGACGTGCCGTTCGATTTCGGCATGCTGGTCATCAATGTCGGCGACATGCTCCAGGAAGCGTCGGGCGGCTATTACAGCTCGACGACGCACCGCGTGATCAACCCGATCGGCGAGTCGCGCTTCCGCTCGCGCGTGTCGATCCCGCTGTTCCTGCAGCCGCGCCCGGATGTCGTTCTCTCCGACCGCTACACGGCCGGCAGCTATCTCGGCGAACGGCTTCGCGAACTCGCCCGCAACGACAAGAAGGGCATGTGATCCCGGCAGGCCGGCCGCGACGCCTGGCCGGCCTCAGATCAGCTTGAGACCCTTGAAGCTCACATTGCCGTGGCGGCCGACGATGATGTGGTCGTGCACGGCGATGCCGAGCGGCGCGGCGACGTCGACGATCGTCTTCGTCATCTGGATGTCGGCGCGCGAGGGCGTCGGGTCGCCGGAGGGGTGATTGTGCACGAGCACGATCGCCGTCGCCGAAAGCTCCAGCGCGCGCTTCACCACCTCGCGCGGATAGACGGGCGTGTGGTCGACGGTGCCGGTCTGCTGCACCTCGTCGGCGATGAGGGCGTTCTTCTTGTCGAGGAAGAGGATGCGGAACTGCTCCTTCTCCTCATAGGCCATGGCGACGCGGCAATAGTCGATCACCGCGCTCCAGGAGCCGAGCAGCGGCCGTTCGCGCGCCGCGCCGCGCGCCTGCCGCTTCGCGGCCGCATGAACGATCTTGAGATGCAGCGCCACCGAGGCGCCCACGCCCGGCACCTCCATGAGCCGCGCTTCGGGCGCGGCGAGGACCTCGGTGAAGGTGCCGAAGCGGGTGATCAGCGCCTTGGCGATCGGCTTCGTGTCGCGCCGCGGCACGGCCGCGAAGAGGATCAGTTCAAGGAGTTCGTAATCGGCCAGCCCGTCGCCGCCATTCTCGCGAAAGCGCCCCTTGAGGCGCTCGCGATGGCCGACGAAGTGCGGAACGTCGGATCCGTCCCCGAAGCCGGTCATGCCGCAGTCGGGTAGGGCGGACAGGTATGGCCGCGCGGCGAGAGCGTGAAGATCTCGCAGCCCGTCTCCGTCACGCCGACCGTGTGCTCGAACTGCGCCGAGAGCGAGCGGTCGCGCGTCACGGCCGTCCAGCCGTCGGAGAGCACCTTCACATGCGGCCGGCCGAGATTGATCATCGGCTCGATGGTGAAGATCATCCCGGGACGCAGCTCGATGCCCTCGCCGGGATTGCCGTAATGCAGGATGTTCGGCGTGTCGTGGAACAGCCGCCCGACGCCATGGCCGCAGAAATCGCGCACGACGCTGCAGCGTTCGCCCTCGGCGAAGGACTGGATCGCATGGCCGATATCGCCGGTCGTGGCGCCCGGCTTCACCGCCGCGATGCCGCGCATCAGCGACTCGTAGGTGACCTCGACCAGCCTTTCGGCCGCGCGCTTCACCTCGCCGACATTGTACATGCGGCTCGAGTCGCCATACCAGCCGTCGAGAATGAAGGTCACGTCGACATTGACGATGTCGCCATCGCGCAGCGGCTTCTCGTTGGGAATGCCGTGGCAGACGACATGGTTGATCGAGGTGCAGGTCGAGCGCGTGTAGCCGCGATAGCCGAGCGTCGCCGGCAGCGCGCCGTGATCGGCGCCGAA
Source organism: Kaistia geumhonensis (assembly GCF_030815145.1). Taxonomy (NCBI): domain Bacteria; kingdom Pseudomonadati; phylum Pseudomonadota; class Alphaproteobacteria; order Hyphomicrobiales; family Kaistiaceae; genus Kaistia; species Kaistia geumhonensis. The sequence goes on from NZ_JAUSWJ010000001.1 coordinate 4,501,855, forward strand.
CTCGTAGACATAGCGGTCGATGACGTCGGTCGGGACGCCCGGCTTCACGATGTCGGCGAGGCCGTCGAGGCATTCGGCGGCGAGCCGTCCGGCCCGGTGCATCGCCGCGAAGGCTTCCGGTCCGTAGAGGCGGATCTGGCCGGTGTTCTTCAGCGGGGCGGCATCGGCATCGACATAGCTGACCATGGGTGGCTCCGGCTGCGGCGAGCCGGGCAGGGTCCGGCCGGCGGCACAAGCAAGGGTCGTCGGGATTGTTAACCCCGATTTGGCGCATCGGACCGGGCGTTGCAAGGCTCTTCTGGCCACACATGTCCTTGAGGGGGCTCGACTCTGGCGCCGGAGCCCTTCCAGCCGCCCCTGAAACGCTCTAGATCCTTGCCGGCCCGAGCCCGGGCGCGACGGAGTGAACGAATGACCGCGAGCGGCGCTGCAACGCATCGGATCGTCACCGCTGCCATCCTGGTGATCGGCGACGAGATCCTGTCCGGCCGGACCAAGGACAAGAATATCGGCTACATCGCCGAATACTGCACGGCGATCGGCATCGACATCCGCGAAGTCCGCATCGTTCCGGACATCGAGGAGGAGATCGTCGCCGCCGTCCGCGCCCTCTCCGCGCGCTATGATCACGTCTTCTCCACGGGCGGCATCGGCCCGACCCATGACGACATCACCGCCGATGCAATGGCGCGCGCCTTCGGCGTCACCATCGACCACGATCCGCGCGCGGTCGCGATCCTGACCGGGCACTACGGCGCCGAAAACCTCAACGAGGCGCGGCTGCGCATGGCGCGCATCCCGGCCGGCGCCGCGCTCATCGACAATCCCGTTTCCAAGGCGCCCGGCTTCACCATCCGCAACGTGCATGTCATGGCCGGCGTCCCGGTCATCATGCAGGCGATGCTCGACGCCGTGACGGCGACGATCCCCACGGGCGCGAAGATGTTGTCGGCGACCGTCCCCGCCTCGATGGGCGAGGGACGGATCGCGGCCGGGCTCGGCGCGATCCAGAAGGATTTTCCGGACGTTTCGATCGGCAGCTATCCGAAGATGCTCGACGGCGGCTTCGCGACCGACATCGTGCTGCGCTCGCGCGATGCCGACCGTCTCGCCGAGGGCGTCCGCGCGGTCGAGCAGCTGATCGCCTCGCTCCTGACCGCCCCGCGCTAGCGCCGGATCTCCGCCAGATCGCTTCCTCACGCTGCGCGAAATCGGAGAATCGCGCTACGGGCAAAGCAGTTTGGCCGCAAAAGGGGCGCCGGCCCACTTTCCTGTGGAGCGCCACCTCTGGCAGATTGCACCTCGCGGCGGCGCGCTCCATGGCTCGTCGGAAAGATCAGGCGGGAGACGGGCTATGGCAGATGCGCGCAGCGACAAGGCGTTTCCGGTTTCCTGGGACCAGTTCCACCGCGATGCGCGCGCGCTGACCTGGCGCCTCTCCGGCGACAAGAAATGGGAAGCGATCGTCTGCGTGACGCGCGGCGGCCTCGTGCCGGCCGCGGTGGTCGCCCGCGAGCTCGGCATCCGCGTCGTCGAGACTGTCTGCGTCGCCTCCTATCACGATTATCAGGAGCAGGGTTCGCTCAAGGTCCTGAAGGGCGTCAGCCAGGCGGTGATCGACCTCGCCGGCGGCGAGGGGAACGGCATCCTGGTCATCGACGACCTCGTCGATACCGGCAAGACGGCGCGGCTCGTGCGCGACATGCTGCCGAAGGCGCATTACGCGACGCTCTACGCAAAGCCGATGGGCCGCCCCGTCGTGGACACATTCATCACGGAAGTGTCGCAGGATACGTGGATCTATTTCCCGTGGGACATGGGACTGACGTTTCAACCGCCGATCGTCGGCTGAGGAGAACAGCATGAGCGACCCGAACCAGCCGTCCGAGGATGCCGAATTCGAGGCCTTCGCCGAGGAATATGAGGAGCATCGCAGCGCGCTGTTCGAGATCGTCTCGGACTATGCGGACGAACAGGAGCTGGACGACGGTCTCCTGGTCGCGCTGCTGCTCGACCTCGCCGTCACCGCGCGCATGATCTCCTATGCCGACGGCACCGAGAAGCCCTCCGCCACCGGCCTCAAGCTCGAGCTTGACCGCTTCCTCAAGGATGCGGGCGATCATGTGCGCGAGGTGAAGCAGGGCGCCGAGGAATTCATCGCCGACATCAAGCAGGCGCGCGAAGAAGAGAACTGATCGCCGCGCGCGAGCAAGACAGCCATGGAGCGGCGCCGGCGTCACAGCCGGCGCCGTTTTCGTTTCCGCCCTCAGGCGGGAATGCGGGCATCCGCGAAGGCCGTCGCCGGACCGGACACCGTGAGGCCGATCGACCGCCCCTCGGCGTCCTCAGCCGCGAGCGTGACGCGCGTGCCCTCGGCCTTCCGCCGCCAGGCCGCGACCGCGCCGGCGGAGAGATGCAGGTGCATGTCGCTCTGGATGAGGTTCACATAAGAGTGGCCGAGCCGGACGGCTTCGACGACGCCGGTGTGGCTCTGCTCGGCGCCGGGCCGTACCGCGACAAGCGTCACGGCCTCGCCGCTCGCCACCGCGCCATGGAAGGGCAGGGCGCCCGGATCGCTCTGGTCGACGGGAATGGTCGTGCGCGGCAGCGGCGGCACATAAGGGAGCGGCGCGCGCGGCAGGCCTTCCAGCGCCGCCTCGAGCAGCTCGGGCCCGTCCAGCGCCGTCACCTTGACGATCGAGGCGCCGTCCGCATCCAGGAAATCGACATAGGTCAGCAGCGTGTCGTGCGGCGTCTCGCTGACATCGGTGACGATGGACGCGACGGCTGTGGGATCGATGGCCGTGTATCCGCTGGCATTTTCCGAGACCAGCCAGCCATCGGCCCGCTCGGCGACAGGATCGAGCGGCCCGATCCGCTCCAGCAGCGCGCCGGGCGCGCGCACGCCGACGAGCACGCGGCCCATGCGGGAGGCGCGCAGGAGGATGCCGCGCGGATCGAGCGGCAGGGCGAAGCGGCGGGAGGCGGGCGTCGAGTCGGGGCTGGTCATTGCTGTGGCTCCACAAGGCGGATCGCGGGCGGCTTCGGAGCATTGTCGAGCGAAGCGGGGTCCGCTCGCGTCGGCAAAATGCGCCGGATGCCGGATCCGGGACGGGTCGATGAGCAAGCCGCCGTGGTGCCACGATTCACTCGCGCCCCGTCTAGCAGCCTTTGCCGGCGCGAGGAAAGCCTCTCCTCCCCCCCGTGCGCGACCCGCGAGCAGCAATCTGCAACGGGGTCCACAGTTTCGCTGTTTGCTTGGGCCCCTGCGAGCAGTCGGCGCAGGGCGCGGCCGCCTTATCTGCGGCTCCTGATCCGCTCTCTGCTGCCGGGGCGCGATTGGTGCAGAGAAGCGTCAACCCCGCTCGCGGCTGGCTCATCTGCCGTCTGCCCGCCTGCGCGTGATCGCGCAGAAGGCGCGTCAGCTACCGTGCGTGACTTCTTGACCTGCCGTCTGCCGCTGGGGGCGAGTTCCGCGGATAGATTGAAGTCGAATTGTCGGGATCATGTTGCGCCGAGGCGCACCAGCCCTATCGCAACCCCACGGAAAATGGCAGAAAGCCGCCGTCGCGGGCGTGGCGAAACTGGTAGACGCAAGGGACTTAAAATCCCTCGGCCTCGGCCATGCGGGTTCGATCCCCGCCGCCCGCACCAAGAGACGCCTTTGCTTGTATCATGAATATTGTTCCAGCATGCAATCTGCCACGAAGAGCCATGATTCGATATCAGAGTGAATTAGCGGCTCGGATATATATTAAGATTTTGAAGCATGGATAAGAATCGAAATCCGCAGATTCATTGTAACGGGGTTAGGGAGATGACTATAAATAGATTCCGTTTTATTTTGTTTGTCGCGATCCTGGCCGTTGTAATATTCTTTTGTTGGGCTGCGATACCGCTTATAATTATACAGAATGGCTTGATTTGGCCTTTCGCGGAAGCAGCGCAGTTTGGAGACTATTTTGGAGTCCTAAACACGCTTTTCTCAGCTTTTGCGTTCCTGGGGCTTCTATATACCATAAAATCACAAAGCGACGATCAGCACAGGCAGAGATTCGAAAGTTCCTTCTTTCAGCTTTTGGATCTGATGAGAAGACTGCGAGCTGAAATTGCTTTTGGCAGAGCCGAACCGTTTGGCAACCCCCAAGGAGATAGCCGGCCTCGTGACTTCCACGCGATTGATCAAGCAGTTCTTATGATTGAAGAGCACATTGATAGGAACGGGTTGGGTCGGAAGGGTGGCAATCCGGCGGAGATTCTAGATGCCATTAAGCTGGTATTCACCGTAGACTTTGATTTACAGAGTCAGTTGAATGCAGGCCCCTATGTAAGGGTTATTATAAATATGCTTGGCCGGATTCGTGATGACAGTGTCTTAAGCGAAGAAGAGAAATTTCAGTATGCTCGCCTTCTCCGTGGGCAGCTGACTGGCAGCGAGGCAGCGTTCTTGGGGACTACGGCGATCATACCAGCGTCAAGCGAGCTGAAACCGCTTCTCGAGCAGTTCAGGATGCTTAAGTATACGCCAAATCCTATCCGTGGCATGTTGTTGAGGCAGTACAATGAAACGGCCTTTTCCAGCAGTAGAAAGCGGCCCGCTCGCTAGGGAGCGGCCTCTCGGCTCCTGACGGCGCCTGCTGAGAGCGGATTTGGCCTCAGCGCAATCGCACTGGCAGTTGACAAGTGGGATCGCCCCTGTTGCGGACTGTCGCGCCGCAAACCGGCACCCCGCCTCGGCTCCGGCCACTCGCGCAGCCTGAGCCAAGGCCGCAATCCGCTCAAAGATCCACCGGATCCTCGCCCTTCGTCGTGACGCTTTTCGCGACTTCGAGGAGGATGGCGGCGATGCGGCGCTGTTCGTCCTCGCCGGCGTGGAGCGCGGACTTGATGGCGTGCTTCAGCGCCTGCAACGCTCCGTTCAGGCCTGCGGCTCCGCACTCTTGCCGACCCGCGGCGTGACTCTGCCATTCATGTCTCGACACGCCGCCTTAGCCTTTGATGATCGTGATCATATATGATCCGGCGAAGGAGGGCCGGGCCATGCCGCGTGCATCGAAGAAGGACGCCGAGCGTCATCGTCGCGAGATCGTTGCCGCCGCGGCGCGGCTGTTCCGGGAGCGTGGCATCGGCGGTGTCAGCGTGCCGGAAGTGACGGCCGCCGCCGGGCTGACGCATGGCGGCTTCTATGGCCAGTTCGCGTCCAAGTCGGCGCTGGCGGCGGAGGCGATCGGCGCGGCGTCGTCCGAGCTCGCAGACCTGCTGGCCCCGACGCTCGCCGAGGCCGCGCATGATCGCGGCAAGGCCTTCGACGATCTCGTGTCGGCCTATGTCTCGGCCGCCCACCGGGACGATCCGGGACATGGCTGCCCGGTTGCGGCGCTCGTCGATCACGCACGCGGGGCCGATGCGCCCGAGGTCGACGATGCCTATCGCGCCAGCGTCGAGCGCATGGTCGGCGCGATCGCGACGGTGCTGCCGCCGGACGCCACGCGCGCCGAGGCGTTGTCGACACTGGCGAGCATGGTCGGCGGCGTCCTGCTCGCCCGCGCCTCCGCCGGCTCGCCGCTCTCCGACGAGATCCTGTCGGCGACCCGCGATGCGCTCATCGCTGCCCGTGCGCCGGACGATCCAGAAAGCTCGCCCAAACCGTCTTGACCTTATAGATGATGATCATCATCTAAAATGCGGCAGCGGCCGATGGTCGGCTTCGGGCTGCATGGGTGATGGAGATCGTGATGAGCAAGGTGGAAGGGCGCGGCGTCGCGGTGGTGACGGGGGCGTCGGCGGGGATCGGCGCGGCCTATGCGGAGCGCCTTGCGGCGCGGGGCTTCGACCTCGTTGTCGTCGCTCGCGATGCGGCGAAGCTCTCGGCGCTGGCCGAGAAGGTGAGAGGCGGAACCGGTCGCTCGGTCGAGGTGCTGGCGGCGGACCTGACCCGCAAGGCAGATCTCGCGGTGGTCGAGGAGCGCCTGAGAAGCGATCCTGCGATCACGCTTCTCCTCAACAATGCCGGCATCGCCGGCGGCGGTCCGCTGGTCTCGGCCGATCCCGACCAGATGGAGGCGATGCTCGATCTCAACATCGTCGCGCCGATGCGGCTCGCGCTGGCGGCGGCGCCCGGCTTCGCGGCGCGCGGCGGCACGATCATCAACGTGGCTTCGATCGTTCCGCTGATCGTGGAGCGCTTCCCCGGCGTCTACGGCTCGACCAAGGCGTTCCTGCTGCATTTCAGCCAGTCGCTGCATGCGGAACTGGGCAGCAAGGGTGTTCGCGTTCAGGCCGTCCTGCCCGGCGCGACGGCGACCGATCTCTGGGACAAGTCCGGGCTGCCGCTCGCGAACCTGCCGCCCGAGATCGTGATGGAGACGGGCGCCATGGTCGACGCGGCGCTTGCCGGCCTCGACCAGGGCGAACTGGTCACCATCCCCTCGCTGCCCGATGTCGCGGACTGGGAGGCCTTCGAGGCCGCGCGCCATGCGCTTGGTCCCAACCTGTCGCGGCGCGTCCCGGCGGCGCGGCTTTCGGCCCAGGCCGCCTCCGCAGCCTGAGCCGTTCGCAGTCGCGCCTCAGATATCGACCGGGTCGTCGCCCTTCGGCTGCACGCTTTTCGCGGCTTCGAGGAGGATGGCGGCGATGCGGCGCTGTTCGTCCTCGGAGGCGTGGAGGGCGGACTTGATGGCGTGCTTCAGGGCGCGGCGCGCCTCGTTCAGCTCCGGCACCGCGCCTTCGAGGTCGCGGTCCGGGCCGCGGCGGTCGCCGTCCTCGCGGCCGAGCCAGGCGCGCGCCTCCGCCATGCGGCGGCCGATACGCTCCAGATGCTCCATCACCGCGTCGACGCCGGCGCGGTTGGCTTCGAGATGCGCCTTGCCGGCCTCAGTGATCGAATAGACCTTCTTGTTGCCCTCGCTGGCGGAGGAGACGTGGCCGCCTTCCTCGAGGAAGGTGAGGGTCGGGTAGATGACGCCGGGGCTCGGGCTGTAGCTGCCGCTGGTCAGCTCCTCGATCGCCTTGATGACGTCGTAGCCGTGGCGCGGCTGCGTTTCGAGAAGGGCGAGGACGATCAGGCGCAGGTCGCCGTCGGCGACCATGCGGCCGATGCGGAAGCCGTCGCCGCCGCGGCCGCCCATCGGGCCCTTGCCGCCGAAGGGGCCGCCGCCGAATGGCCCGCCGCGCCGCGACATGAAGGCGAGGAAGCCGGCGAAGTCCTCCGGTCCGCGCTCGTGGCCGCGGGGGCCGGCGCCATGGGTGCCTCCGCCATGGGAGCCATGGCGGCCGAAGCCGTGATGGCGGGAATGATGGTCGTGGTGACAATGTCTCATAGGTATGTTCCTCGTTGCGATATATCGTAAGTACGATCGAAATCAGCGAGCGTCAAGATATATCTTACGAGCTATCTGGATCGGAATCTGAGAGGTCGCGCCTGTGACCGCCGTCATAGTAGAGTGGCCTTTGGTGGCGATGATCCGCCGCCGGCTGCGATAGGGAGGTCGCGGCCGGCCCACCCGATCCCGCGCGAGGCCGCATCATGGACATGCCGACCGACACGCCCAGCCCTGCGACGGCCGCCATCCCGCTCGATCCGCGTCGCTGGAAGAAGACTCTGTTCGGGATGCTGCTCGATTCGCGCGCCCGCTTCGGCGGCAGCCGGCCGGTGATCGAGGATACGCAGAGAAAGCCGCTCACCTATGATCGCGTCGTGCTCGGCGCGATGGTGCTCGGCCGCGCCTTCGCCAGGCTGACGAAGCCGCGCGAGCGGGTCGGCATCCTGCTCCCGAATGTCGCGACGGTCGCGCCGGTGTTCTTCGGGCTGTCCGCCTTCGGCCGCGTGCCGGCCATGCTCAATTTCACGGCCGGACCGAAGAACATCGCCTCGGCCTGCGTGACCGGCGAGATCCGCGTCGTCGTTACCTCGCGCCGCTTCGTTGCCGAGGGCAAGCTCGAGGAGCTCGTCGCGGCGCTGGAAAAGACGGTGACGATCGTCTGGCTTGAGGATGTCGGCAAGCGCCTATCGCGCTTCGACAAGCTCGCCGGCGTGGTCTCGTCCTGGTTCGCCCGCTCCATCCATGCGCGGACGGGGGCGAAGTCCGACGATGTCGGCGTGCTGCTCTTCACCTCGGGCTCGGAAGGCGTGCCGAAGGGCGTCGCGCTCAGCCACGAGAACATCCTCTGCAATGTCGAGCAGTTCCTGCGCACGCTGGCGCTGTCGCCGGAGGATTCGCTGTTCAATCCGCTGCCGGTCTTCCATTCCTACGGCATGACCGTCGGCCTGGTGGCGCCGTTCTCGATCGGCATGCGCGTCTTCTTCTATCCGACGCCGCTGCACTACAAGCAGATCCCGGCGCTCATCAAGGAATCGCAGTCGACGATCCTGATCGGCACCGACACCTTCGCCGCCGGCTGGGGCCGGCAGGCGGAGGACGATCATTTCGCCAGCCTCCGCCTCGTCGTGCTCGGCGCCGAGCGCATCAAGCCGGCGACGCGCACGCTCTGGCGCGACCGCTTCGGCATCGAGCTGTTCGAGGGTTACGGCGCCACGGAAGCGGCCCCCGTCATCGCGGCCAACACGCCGCTCTATCATCGCGACGGCACGGTCGGGCGGCTGCTGCCGGGCATGTCCTATCGCCTCGAGCCGGTGCCGGGGCTTGACGAGGGCGGGCGGCTCTGGATCACGGGGCCGAATGTCATGATGGGCTATATCCGGGTCGAGAAGCCCGGCGTGCTCGAAGCGACGGCCGACGGCTGGCACGATACGGGCGATATCGTCGAGGTCGATGCCGAGGGTTACATCACCATCCGCGGCCGCGCCAAGCGCTTCGCCAAGATCGGCGGCGAGATGATCTCGCTCGCCGCGGCCGAGGCCTATGTCGCGCAGGTCTGGCCCGACGAGGCGCATGCCATGGTCGCGGTCCCGGACGAGAAGAAGGGCGAGCAGCTCGTGCTCGTGACCGAGCGGGCAGGGGCGAGCCGCGATGCGCTGGTCGAGGCGGCGCGCCTCCACGGCGTCGCGGAGATCATGCTGCCGCGGCGCATCGTCCACGTCGAGGCGCTGCCGATGCTCGGAACCGGCAAGACGGACTATCCGGCGATCGCGGAGATCGCGAAGGCGCGGTGAGGCGCGGCGGCGCTAACGCAGCACCTTCTCGAACAGGATGGTCTTGAAGCGATCGACCGGGGCGGGGTCGCGGCGGATCTTCGCCAGAAGATTGGCCCCCTGGACCGAGGCGACGATATAGGCGGCGGTGCCCTCGACATCGAGGTCTCGCGGCACCTCGCCCGCCTCGACGGCCGCCTTCAGGCAATAGGCGATCGAGCCGGCGATGTCGGCGAAGGCGGCGTCGAGCTTTTCGCGCATCGGCTCGCTGTCGTGGCTCGCCTCCGCCGCGAGATTGCCGAGCAGGCAGCCGTCGCGCATCTCGTTGCAGGCGAGCTTTTCCTTGCCGCGATCGATGAACTCCGCCAGCCGCGCCAGCGGCGAGCGCGTGTCGTCGAGCAGCGTTTCGGCCACGATGTCCCGCCCGCTCTCGCAATAGCGGTCGATGATCTCGAGGCCGAAAGCCTCCTTCGAGCCGAAATGGTTGGTGAAGGAGCCCTGTGGAACGCCGGCCGCCTGCACGATGTCGCGCACGCTCGCTCCCGCGAAGCCGTGCGCATGCACGACCTCGAGGCCGCTGGCCAAAATCTTCTCGCGGTTCGATGGTCTCGCCATGCGCGCAATATGTGCGTCCATCGTGCGCCGTCAAGCCCGGCCGCGGTCTTCCGGAGAAAAATGTACGTACGTCCATATTTCATCTTGCAGTGCAATACGGTCGTCCATATTCAATGGCGACCCGGCGCCTCAGCCGGAGAGATCGCAGGAGTTCAACATGAGCCAACAGGTCGTCGTCATCACGGGTGCTCTCGCCGGCATCGGCCGCGCGACCGCGCTCGCCTTCGCGGACGAGGGTGCGCAGGTCGTCGTCTCGGGACGCCGCGAGGAGGCGGGCAGCGCGCTTGCCGAGGAGCTGCGCAATCGTGGCGCCGAGGCGGAATTCGTCCGCGCCGATGTCCGACGCGACGAGGAGATGCGCAACCTCATCGACGTCGCCGTGCAGCGCTTCGGCCATGTCGATGTCGTCGTGAACAATGCCGGCACGGAAGGGCGCCCGGGTCCGCTCACCGACCAGACGGACGAGAGTGTCGCCGAGGTGTTCGACGCGAATGTTCTCGGCACCATCTTCGGCATGAAGCATGCGCTGCGCGTGATGCTTCCTCGCGGCAAGGGCAGCATCGTCAATGTTTCGTCGCTGCTCGGTCACCGCGGCATGGGCGGCGTCTCGATCTATACGGCGAGCAAGCACGCGGTCGAAGGCCTCACCAAGGCGGGCGCGCTGGAGGCGGCGGGCTCGGGCGTACGCGTCAACGCGGTTGCGCCCGGACCGGTCGAGACCGACATGATGAACCGGGTGGTCGGCAGCGATGCCGCCGCCAAATCGGCCTTCATTTCGGCCGTCCCCCTGCAGCGCGCCGGCACGCCGGAGGAAATCGCTCAGGCCATCGTGTTCCTCGGTTCGGAGAAGTCGTCTTATGTCACCGGCGCCGTGCTCGACGCTGACGGCGGCTTCGGCGCGCGCTGAAGCCGGCTACTCTCAAGCCAGGGCGCCGGGCGGCGACTTGATGACCTGCATGGTCCTGACCAGCCGGTCGGGCCGGCCGAGGAAATAGCCCTGGCCCTTGCCGACGCCGAGCTCGACCAGTGTCTCGAACTCGCCGCGCGTCTCGATACCCTCGGCGATCAGGATCGCCTGCGTTTCGCGCGCGAACAGCACCATCGCCGACACGAGCGCCCGGCGGGCCGGGTCGGTATCCACCGATCGCGTCAGGCTCATGTCGAGCTTGATGCGGTCGGGGGCGAGCCGCAGGATGTGCTGCAGTGTCGAATAGCCGGCGCCGGCATCGTCGATGGCGACCCGGATTCCGGACTTGCGCAACGGCGCCAGCGCGTCCGCGAGTTCGTCGTAATTGTCGATGATCGCGTGCTCGGTGATCTCGAGGAGGATCCGTTCGGGCTGTGCCGGCGCCAGAAGCTCGGCGAGGCGGCCGCTCAGCACGAGGGCCGGCGAGGCGTTGAGCGAGAGATAGAGGTCCTGCGGCATGACCTCGAGTGCATTCATCTCGCGTCGCAATACCTCCACTTCGAGATCGACCGAGATCCCGGCAGCTTCGGCGTCGGCGAACCATTCGTTGGGGGGTCTGTAGGGGCTGGGCAGAAAGCGCACCAGCGCCTCGAGGCCGACAGGCTTGAACGTGCGCAGGTCCCAGATCGGCTGATAGACGCAGGAGAACGCACGATCCTCCAGCGCTTGTCTCACCTGGTCGGTCCGCTCGCTGCGCTCCCATTCCTCGCGTGCGTTGTCCGCGACCTGATGGCCGATGACATCCGCGAAAATGCGGATGAAGCCGAGGTCGCGATCCGAAAGGTCGGTCCTCGGCCGGACGCCCAGGCAGCAGAGCATGCCGATGGCGGTCCCGTCTTCGTCGCGGATCGGGACGCTCAGATGCGACCCGATCGGGACCGCGCTGGTGATCGGCATGGCGCGGGCCAGCGGCAGCGCGCTCGTGTCGGGGATGAGTTCAGGCAGGCGGCCTTCCAGGATGTGTCGGCAATACACGTCGTCGAGCGAGCGAATGTCGCCGGGCCTGATCAAATGCTCGAGACCGGGCGCGTCGACTTTCTTGAAAATCGTAAGGTCACCTTTCATTTGCGAGATATAGGCGACATCCATCCCAAGATGCTGACGCATCGCCGACAATGCCCGATCGAGAAAGTCTTCGGGCAGGGTGTCCGTCATGTTCTGTCGATTCCCGTCTATTACTCGCAACACGGCGATAGTCGATGGCCACTCCTAATGAATTATGCATCGGGAGAGTTTTTCAAGACTTCCATCTGAACGCGGCCGCATGCCATCCGTCCGGTCGCTGGCCTTGTCTGCCCGGAGCCTGCGCGGCTTCCGCCTCAGCCGTTCTGGCGCCAGCCGTAGAGCCAGTCATATCGGGCGAGCAGCCTTTCGCCGCCGAGCGCCTTCATCGTCGCGTCGCGGAACGGGGCGGCGAGGGGGCTCATGTGATAGATCGCGCCGCTCTGCCGGGCGGCATCGGCAACGCGCGCGGCGCGCGGCCGACGTTCCTCTACATAGCGCGCGAGCGCGACTTCGGCCGGCAGATCCGGCCGCAGCAGCATGCGCGTCAGCACCGCGGCATCCTCGATCGCCATGGCCGCGCCCTGGGCGAGGAAGGGCAGCATGGCATGCGCGGCATCGCCGATCAGCGCCACGCGCCCCTGTTGCCAGGGGCCGCGGGCATCGACGCCGGCGAGGCACCAGCGCGTCCAGGTGCCGGCCGTCGCGATGAGCGCCGCGAGACCGTCGGCCGCGCCGCGGAAATGGCCGGCGAGGATCCGTGCGTCGCCGGGCTCGCTCCAGCCTTCGCCTCGCCAGCCTTCCTCGATGATCGCGACGACGTTGATCTCCCTGCCCGCCCTGACGGGGTAGACCACGACATGCTGGCGGTCGCCGAGAAAGACCGTGACACGGTCGCGCGGGATGGCGGCGGGGGCCTCGTCGGCGGGAATCGTGATGCGCCAGGCGGTGCGTCCGGTCGGCTCGGCCGGGCCGCCGCCGATATGGGCCCGGATTCGCGAGCGCACGCCGTCGGCGCCGATCAGGACATCGAAGCGGCGCTCCCGGCCACCCGCGGCGATGCGGACCCCGTCCGCGTCCTCGCCGAGCGGCGCGACATCCGTCGCGGTCTCGATGGTGATGGCAGGATCGGCGCGCGCGGCATCGACGAGGATTGCCTGCAGGTCGGCCCTGTGCAGAAGCCGGTAGGGCGCGCCATGGCGCTGCGCCGCCGCCGCGAGCGGCAAGGCGACGATTGTCCGGCCGCTGTGCGCGCCGCGCATCTCGATCGCGAGCGGGCGCGTCGCGACGGCGTCGAGCGCGGGGCCGAGCCCGAGATTGTCGAGGATGCGCCCGGCATTCGGCGAGATCTGGAGCCCGGCGCCGACCTCGGAGAAGCCGGCGGCGCGCTCGAAGATCGTGACGGGAAAGCCAGCGCGTGCGAGAAGCAGCGCCGCCGTCAGTCCGGCGATGCCGCCTCCGGCGATCGCGATGTCGGAAGGCACAGCCGCTCGTCAGGCCGCCATGGGCTCGACGAAAAGATGGCCGGGCGGAAGCGTGTCGGTGCCGTGCAGGCTCGGATTGTAGCGGTAGAGCGTCGAGCAATAGGGGCAGACACGCTCGTCGGCCGCGCCGAGATCGATGAAGATGTGCGGGTGGTCGAAGGGCGGCTTGGCGCCGACGCACATGAATTCCTTCACGCCGATTTCGATCAGCGCAACGCCGGAATCGTTGTGGAAATGCGGGATGACGTGCTCGGCCATGGCGGATTCCGCTCGTTCGACGACAGTGGGCGCGACACTAGAGCCTCGCGCCGCCGATGAACAGACCGTGATGCCGCGCCGGATGGCGACACCTTGGCGCGGCGATCCGCTTCCGCCATAAGGGCGCACCTCTCGCTGCCGCCGGTTTTCCCCATGCTCTCCTTCACGTCCAACGGTCAACGCATCGCCTTTCTCGACGAGGGCGAGGGCAAGCCGATCCTGCTCATCCACGGCTTTGCGTCGAACGCGCGGACCAACTGGGTCAATCCGGGCTGGGTCGACACGCTGGTGAAGGCCGGGCGCCGCGTGGTGGCGCTCGACAATCGCGGCCATGGCGCGAGCGACAAGCCGCATATGGTCGACGCCTATCGTCCCGCCGTGATGGCCGACGATGCGCGCAATCTCCTCGTTCATCTCGGCATCCAGCGCGCCGACGTGATGGGCTATTCGATGGGCGCGCGCATCGCCGCCTTCCTCGCCCTCGCTCATCCCGAGATGATCCGCACCCTCGTCTTCGGCGGCCTCGGCTACGGCATCGTCACCGGCGTCGGCCCCTGGGGTCCCGTGGTGGACGCGCTCGAGACCGATCATCCCGAAGCGCTCACCGATCCCGTCGGCATCATGTTCCGCAAGTTCGCCGACCAGACGAAGAGCGACCGCGTGGCGCTCGCCGCCTGCATGCGCGCGACGCGCCAGCCGATCCCGGCCGACGACCTCGCCTCGCTGCGCGTGCCGCTGCTGATCGCGGTCGGCGAGAAGGACGATATCGCCGGCTCGGCGACCGCTCTCGCCGATCTCATTCCTGGCGCCGAGGTGCTCGATATCCCCAAGCGCGACCACATGCTCGCCGTCGGCGACAAGGTCTACAAGGCAGGCGTGCTCGATTTCCTCGCCCGCCGCGGCCGCGACTGAGCGCCCGATCGCAACCGGGGCGCTCCGAACGGATTTACCCCCATCGCGCCATTTTGTGGCATCGACGCCTCATGATAAGGTCCCGCGCGAAAAGAGCCGGGACAGGAGCCCGGCAGGGAGACGCCATGTCGTTCGTCACTTCTCGTCTCGGCAGCGAAGGCCTCGCGAGCTTCGATCCCCTCTGGTCGCGCATGCGCGCCGAGGCGGAGGAGATCATGCGGGCCGAGCCGGCCCTGTCGACCTTCATCTATGGCTCGATCCTGTCGCATGACCGGCTCGAATCGGCCGTCGCCCATCGCATCGCGGGGCGTCTCGATCATCCCGATCTCTCCGCCGACCTGATCGCGCAGGCCTTCGAGGAGGCCTATGGCGGCGATGTCGCGCTCGCCGCCGCCGTGCGCGTCGACATCCAGGCGGTGGTCGACCGCGACCCGGCCTGCAACCGCGCCATCGAGCCGGTGCTCTATTTCAAGGGCTTCCACGCCATCCAGACGCATCGCCTCGCCCATTATCTGTGGCGGCGCGGCCGGCGCGATTTCGCCTACTACCTGCAGAGCCGGTCGTCGGCGGTGTTCCAGGTGGACATCAATCCGGCCGTCCCCATGGGCAAGGGCATCTTCTTCGATCACGCCACCGACATCGTCATCGGCGAGACGGCGGTGATCGAGGACGACGTCTCGATCCTGCAGGGCGTCACGCTCGGCGGCACCGGCAAGGAGATCGGCGACCGTCATCCCAAGGTCCGCCACGGCGTCCTGATCGGCGCCGGCGCCAAGGTGCTCGGCAATATCGAGATCGGCCATTGCTCGCGCGTCGCCGCGGGTTCGGTCGTGCTGCATGCCGTTCCGCCCAACACGACGGTCGCCGGCGTGCCGGCCAAGGTGGTGGGCCGCGCGCCCTGCGCCGAACCGTCGCGCAGCATGGACCAACTTCTGTCCGGCCAGGGCGAGTAGAAGCAGTCCTTCATATGGTGCCGGAAGCGTCGCACGGGGCGGCGTACCGGGTCGACGTCGCGTTCTGCGCGGCGCAGCCGTTCCGTTTCCCCGATCATGGAGATCATCGTGGATCGCAAGGAGATCCAGAAGCTCGAGGGCTTCTTCCGCCGCCGCTTCAACATGAAGGACATCACCGTCCGCCAGCGTCCGCGCAAGGACGATTCCGCCGAGGTCTATTTCGGCGAGGAGTTCGTGGGCGTGCTGTTCCGCGACGACGAGGAGGGCGAGCTCTCCTACAACTTCACGATGGCGATCCTCGACATCGACCTCGAAGAGGTGTGAGCGGCGTCCCAAAGCCGGTCACATTTCGTTAACCCTGTCCCTTAACGGAACAGTAACCATAACGCCGCGGCGCCCTGTGCCGCGGCCGCGCGCGGGAACGGCGGAAACCCCCGCCTTTCCGCCCATCGGACGTCCCGGCACGGGCCTTGCCTTGCCAGCCTCGATGTGACTACGGCCACGAGGCTTCGCAGGGGTGCCGATGCCGCTTTCCGTGCAGTTCATGCTTCTCGGCTTCTGCATCGCCACCGGCTTCGTCAGCGCGGGCCTCGCAGGCAGTCTCTACCAGCTGGTGACGTCCGAGCCGGCGCGCTTCAGGCTGCTCGGCCCCTCCGTGCCGGCGGTCTTCCTCACTTTCCTCTTCTGCGCGGTCTCCGGACCGTTCATCATCATGCGCAACGCGATCGCGATGGCGCGCAAGGAAGCCGACATGCTCGTCTGGCTGCTCGGCAGCGCGCTGATCGCGGGGATGTGGAGCGCCTGCTCCGGCCTGCTGCTGCTCGATTTCGTGCTGGCGGCCCGCGCAGGCCTTTGATGAAGGAGATCGCGGCCATGGCCGTTCACACGCTCGATGGTGTCGCGCCGAGGCTGCCTGCCGAGGGCCGCTTCTGGATCGCCCCCGACGCCCGCGTCATCGGCAATGTCGAGATCGGCGAGGATGTCGGCATATGGTTCGGCGCCGTGCTGCGCGGCGACAACGAGCCGATCGTCGTCGGCGCCGCGACCAATATCCAGGAACATTCCGTCCTGCACACCGACATGGGCTTCCCGCTCACCATCGGCGCCGGCTGCACGATCGGCCACCGCGCGATCCTGCATGGCTGCACGGTCGGCGAGAACAGCCTCATCGGCATGGGGGCGATCGTGCTCAACGGAGCGCGGATCGGCGCCAATTCGCTGGTGGGGGCGGGCGCCCTGGTACCGGAAGGGAAGGAATATCCCGACGGATCGCTGATCATCGGGACGCCCGGCCGTGTCGTGCGGACGCTGTCGGACGAGCAGATCGAGCGGCTCAGCCAATCGGCCCGCAGCTATGTCGAGAACTGGAAGCGCTTCGCGCGCGGCTTCGCCTGAGGGGTTCCCGACCGCGTTCGGCGACGATCAGCGCTTGATCGAGCCGACCATCAGCGCGCGGTCGTCCTCGATCGAGACCCAGCGGCCGCTGTCGGTGTCGGACTGGCGCTTCACGAACTGATAGTCGGTCTGGTTCCAGAGCTTGATGCGGCCGTCGAGATTGTCGAGCACGAGGTCGCCGCGATCCGTGCGGACTGTGAGGATCGCATGGCCGTCGCCATTGGTCTGGCGCACGACCGTGATCAGCAGCGCGCCGGCCGGCCAGCCTTTCTGCATCAGCTCCCGGCGCTTCAGCAGGACGAAATCCTCGCAGTCGCCCTTGCCGGCGTCGGGATAGGTCCAGACTTCCTCGCGGCCGTAGATGTCCTTGTCGGTGTCGGGCTGGATGGCGGTGTTGACGTTGTCGTTGACCGCGATGAGCTGGTTCCACAGTGCCGGGGTCAGCTGGACGGGGCGGGCGTCGGCGGTGCGCTCGCGGCACTCGGCGGGGAGGCGGGCGCAGAGGTCATGATGACCAATGGGCTGCGTGGTCCGACCAAGAACCTGCATGAATGCCGTCTGGCCCTGGGCGTTCGCCGCGGCGATGGTGCCGACTGCGAGAAGAGCAAACGCCAGAACAGAGGCCGCATAGCGAACGCAATACATAATCGCCAATTCCCCTGACACTCATTTGACCATGACGCCGGAGTTTTTCCGTTCGTCTAATCAGCGAGTGCGAATTCAAATCCAACACAATTCGAATTCGTCGAAAGGTTTAGTCTTCGTGTTAACCTTTCGTTAAAGACTATGGCGGGAACGCGTTCGGCCGGCAAGCGTAACCTTTTGTTAAGGTTAACCCGCGCGGCAATTTTCGAGGCGGCTGGCGATGGAGTTTGCAGGGCGCAAGAGGCTGCGATCCACGCGGGCGCGCAGCGGATCGAACCGGCAAGGGCGGAGGGGCGGGCGGCCGGTCAGGCCCCTGTCGGCAGTGCCGAAGAGGCGCGACCGCGGCCAGCCGTCATCGCGAGGCTATCGTCTGGTGGAGAAGGTCGGGAGGCGGCGCGGACGGCTGGCGCGCGGGCGGCGCGATGGACCGGGGCCCGCCTGTTAGCGCCGAGCCTCCGGTCAGAACAGGGCGCGCAGGTTGGTTTCGCTCTGGACCGTATTGAAGACGAGCGCGAGGCCGTCTTCGGTATGGCGGACGACGCGTCCGCCGAGCCTGCCGAGGGCGACCGGCGTGCCGACCGGTGGCCGCGACGCGATGGTCAGCGCCGCGCCGGTGATGGACAGGTCGACCACGCGGCAGCGCTGATGCGTCCCGTTCGGCAGCGTCAGTTGCGAGAAGGGATTGCGCGGCACGATGCGGCTGCCGTTGCGCTCGTCGATGCCGCGCGAAAGCTGCCGCTCGGCGAGCCAGTCGAGCGTCGCGGCGAGCTTGTCGCGCTTGCGCAAGGTGGCGGTGATCGCGAGGCCGAAACCCTGGTCGGTCTGGCGCGTGATCTCGCCCTCGATGCGGCCGAGCTGGTCGATATAGGCGATGATCCGCTCGCCGACGGCACCGGAGACGGGGGCGGCGAGCGACAGGCTGTCGGTCGATACGTCGATGGTGCGGCAGGGATATTCCCGCCGCGATTCGAGCATGTAGCGGCCCAGAAGCACGACTTCGTAGCGCCGGTAGCGGCGGCGGTCGTAATTGTCGAGGGTCGGCCTGTGCGCCGTCGCCAGTTCGATCATGGATGGGCCCGCGGAACGCTATCGGGAGAGACTAGCCGATCTCCCTTAACGAGTGGTGCGCTTTCTCTACACTCAGGCGAGGGGCGGTCCGACGACGTCGATGCCGTTCGCGGCGCAAAGGCTCGCCAGCGCCTCCGCCATCTCGGGCGTCACCGTCATCGGGGCCGGCAGCGCGTCGCTATCCGCCGGCCGGGCCGCCATTCGCACCAGTCCTTCGAAATCCGGTCCACGCGTGGCAGTGAGGAAGCGCGCTCCGTCGACCGACTCGACGCGAAAACTGTGGGGAACGCCTTTCGGCACCACGATCGCCTCGCTCGCCGTGAGCACGCGGATTTTGCCGCCGACCTCGAAGCGCACCGTGCCGGACAGGATCACGAAGGTTTCGTCCTCGTTGCGGTGGAAATGCAGCGGCGGCGAGTCGCCGAAGGGCGCGTGGTGATCGATGACGGCGACGCCGTCCTCGCTGTCCCGGTGCGAGACCAGGATGGATATGCTTGTATTGAGGAAGTACTGGCGGGGACTGGGCTGGCGCGGATGCGCGATGCTCGACACGATCATTCTCCTTCATCTCGTTTGACGATGATCTCGTCGAGGCGGTGTTAGTCCTCCCGGTCGCCGGCATGAAATCCAATGATCGTATGGGCTCGATCCACCCGATGAATTTCAGCGCTCTCGACCTCAACCTGGTGCGCGTGCTGGATGCCCTGCTCAAAGAGCGCAGCGTCACCCGCGCCGGAGAACGCATCGGCCTCAGCCAGCCCGCCGTCAGCGCGGCGCTCAACCGGCTGCGGCATGCGCTCGGGGACCAGCTCTTCATCCGCGTCGGCAACGACATGGTGCCGACGCCGCGCGCCGAGGATCTCCGCGAGCAGGTGCGACAGGCCATGGCGCTGCTCGAGGCCGCCTTCGGCTCCGGACACGGCTTCGAACCCGGGGCGATCGAGCGGACCTTCACGCTGCTCGGCGCCGACTTCTTCGCGACGGAGCTTGCGCCGGCGTTGAGCCGCGAGCTGGCATTGCTCGCGCCGCGCGCGCGTCTGCGGATGCTCGACAGCGCGCGGGGCGATGTCGGGCGGCTGCTCATGGAAGACGTCATCGACATCGCCGTCGAGCGGCCGCTGCCGCAGGCCGAGTGGATGGTCTCGGAGGTGCTCTTCCGCTCGCCCTTCGCCGTCATCGCCCGGCCCGACGAGCCGATGTTCGCCGAGGCCGGCCTCGCGACCGGGGACGTGATGCCGCTCGACCTCTTCTGCGCGCTGCCGCATGCGCTGCGCTCGATCGACGGCAGCCTCTCGGGCGCGACCGATATCGCGCTCGGCGCCGTGGGGCGGGCGCGTCGCGTCACGCTGGCGGTGCCGCATTTCCATGCGGTCGCGCTCGCCGTCGCCGAGGGCGGGATCGTGGCGGTCGTTCCGTGCCAGTTCGCCGAGCGGGTCGCGCCGACGCTCGGGCTCGGCGTCTACCGGCCGCCGCTTCCCATCAGCGTGCCCAATCTCAGCCTCTACTGGCATCTGCGCCACAACGAGACGGCCGAGCATCGGTGGCTGCGCGGCCTGATCGCCTCTGTGGTGAGGCGGCTCGGCTATGACCGGACTGCCGACCGCTGGATGCCGCGCGACGAGGGCTGATGCCGCCGCCGGGCGGTCAGCGCTTGCCGCCGTCGAAGACGACCAGATGATGATGGCGACGACCGCCCGCGAGCGCGCCGGCCGGCATTTCGGGCAGCGCATCCTCCTGCCGCGACGTCCGCAGCATCGGGGCGCCCGGCGCGGGAATGGACGGGTGGAGCAGCACCGGCCGCTCGTCCGGCCAGATCAGGCGGAGGCTGGTGATCGACTGGCGGATGACCGGGTGGATGTCGAGCCAGTAGGGCCGGTCGAGCGGCGCCATCAGGCCGAGGATCCGGTCATAAAGCTTGCCGCCGCGCGAAAGCGGCAGCACCACCATCTCCCAGGGCGCCGTCTGGCCGCGATCGTTCAGCGTCTCGACGCCGATCACTGCCGCCGCCGCGTCCACGCAGACGGCGGTCAGCAGCGTGTCGATCGCCTCGATGTCCTCGTCGCCCCAGAGCGAGAGGAAATTGCGCCCCTTGAGCTCGCGGCCGAAATGCGAGCAGAGCCGCGTGCCGGCGAGGCGGAAGGGATACTGGGTCGGGCCGGCGCTCTCCAGGATGAAGGTGTCGCCGAGCAGGCCGTGAATCTCCGCCGGCTCGATGGCCCCGCGCTGCGGCGCGGCGTTGGGCCCGCGCAGGCGCGACCAGTAGTCGTAGAGTTCACGGGTGTTGCGATGCTTCATTCCGCCCTTCGACGTCTCGTCCGGCTTCGGGGCGGCAACGACCGTCACCGCGCCGATATGTGCGGTTTCGGGACAGTTGGCCCCCCGCCAACATGGTAAATGCAGGGTCTGCACATGCCGTGCCAACCCGCGCCCGACGATCAACAGGACCGACTCACGTGCGCCTCGGTGACATGGTTGCGAATTCGTTTGCCGCATGGCAATCCTGTCGCGTTCACGGGGCGTCTTTGACCGGGGGGTAAAGACGGGGCGTGACTGGGGCCGTTTGTGCGCGCCGCTCGCGGTCGCGCCGGACGGCCCCATGTTTTCAGTTTTTTCCGCGCCCGAGGCGCGTCCGGCGCCGCGCCGGGCGAGGCAAGGTGTCGCCATCGGCCGCGCGGCGTCCGCGCGCCTTGTGCCGGCCCCGGTGCCCCGCTATCTCCCTCCCATGCTGCAACGATCTCCCCAGACGGCGCGCGAGCCCGTGTTCAATCTGCCGCCGGTCATCGTGGGATCGGTCGTGCTGCTCCTCGCCATCCATGCCATCCGCGTCTACCTGCTCTCGGACGACTGGAACGGCTGGGTGATCGCCGCCTTCTCCTTCGTGCCGCTGCGCATCACCATGCCCGGCGGGGTCGATTTCGACTGGCCGGGCGGCATTGCCGGCGATGTCTGGACCTTCTTCACCTATGCGTTCCTGCATGCCGACTGGATGCATGTCAGCGTCAACGTGCTCTGGCTGACCGCCTTCGGCGCGCCTCTGGCGCGGCGCTTCGGTACGCTGCGCTTCGCCGGCTTCTCGCTGCTCGGCGCCGCCGCCGGCGCTTCCGCGCATTTGATGCTGGCGCCGGGAGACATCTCGCCGCTGGTCGGCGCCTCTGCCGCCATCTCGGCGCAGATGGCCGCCGCCGCCCGGTTCCAGTTTTCGCCCGGCGCCCGCCTCGGCGGCGGCGGGGCGTTCAACCCCGAGGCCGATCACCGGCCCGCGCTGACCATTCCCGAAATGATACGCAACGGCCGGGTGATGAGCTTCCTGCTCGTCTGGTTCGCGTTCAACTTCGTCTTCGGCCTGTTCTTCACGCCGCCAGGCGTCCAGTCGAGCCAGATCGCCTGGGACGCGCATCTCGGCGGCTTCGTGATCGGCCTGCTGTTCTTCCCGATCTTCGATCCCGTCGCCCGCCGGTCCGCCTGACGCGGCGACGGCCCGGCTTGCAATGGCGGCGGGCGAGGCTCATCATCCTCGTTCGAGGTGCCCGGACCGGTCCACCTTCATGAGAGCGGCTGGCGCCTCGCTTGAAGGGAGCCGACGCCATGACCGTTGCCGCCATTCTCGCCCACAAGGGGCGGGACGTGCTGACCGTCCGCAAGGAAACACCCATCGCCGATGTCGTTCGCCTGCTCGGCGAACGCCGGATCGGTGCCGTCGTCGTCGCCGATGATCTTCAGCGCGTGACCGGCATCGTCTCGGAGCGGGACATCGTCCGCGTGCTCGCCAGCAGGGGCGCCGCCGGGCTCGAGGGCGAGGTCGCGACGATCATGACGCAGAAGGTCGTGACCTGCGCCGACAAGGACACGCTGCACGAGGTCATGGAGCGGATGACGCATGGCCGCTTCCGCCACCTGCCGGTGGTGGAGGACGGGCGCCTCGCGGGGATCGTCTCGATCGGCGACGTCGTCAAGGCGCGCATCGAGCAGGTCGAGCGCGAGGCCGACGAGATGCGCGCCTATATCGCGATGGCGTGACGGGGGCGGCGGCCGTCAGCCGCCATAGACCGCCTTCGGATCGAAGAGCGGCTGGTCGCCCGTCGGCTCCAGACGGGCCGGCGTCCCTTCGGCCTGGCCGAGCGGGACGCGTCGATAGAAGCAGCTCTTGCGCCCGGTATGGCAGTTGGCGCCGGTTCCGGCCGTCCTGACCCTGAGCACCACCGCGTCCTGGTCGCAGTCGATCCGAAGATCGGTGACGGTCTGCACATGGCCGCTCGTCGCGCCCTTGTGCCAGAGCTCCTTGCGCGAGCGGCTCCAGTACCAGCCCTCGCCGGTGGCGATGGTCCGCGCCAGCGCCTCGGCGTTCATCCAGGCGACCATCACGACCTCGCCGGTCTGGTCGTCGACGGCGATGGCGGCCAGAAGGCCGTCGCCGTCGAAGCGCGGCGTCAGGACGAGGCCTTCCTCGATCTCCTCATGGCTGCCGGGCGCGGGAAAGGCGGTGGTCATGCGGGGGCTCCCTCGCTGAGATCGAGCCCGACGCCGAGCGAGGCGAGGGCGTCCCAATAGGCCGGGTAGGTCTTGCCGGTGCAATCCGGGTCGAGGATCGTGATGCCGCGGACCTTGAGCCCGGCCAGCGCGAAGCTCATGGCTATGCGGTGGTCGGAATAGGTCTCGATGCTGGTCGGCAGCGTCTGGCCGGCGAGCGCCGGATCGGACGAGACGACGAGATCGTCGCCCTCCTCATGCGCGAGGCCGGGGCGGATGCGCGAAAGCTCCGTCGAGAGCGCGCGGATGCGGTCGCATTCCTTGACGCGCAGATTGGCGATGCCCGTGAAGCGCACCGGCGTCTCGTTGAAGGCGGCGAGCACGGCGAGCGTCGGCACCGCGTCCTGCATCTGCGAGCCGTCGATCTCGGCGGGGAGATGCGGGAAGGTCGCGATCAGCGCCGCCGCCTTGGCGTCGGGCTGCGTGAACGCGTCCGGAGCCGTGCCGAGGTCGATGTCGCCGCCGGTCAGCACCGCGGCCGCCCAGAGATAGGTGGCGGCGGACGCGTCCGGCTCGACATGGATGTCGGCGGCTCGATAGCCGGTCGGCTCGATCCGCCAGGTTGCGTCGTCCGTCTTCTCGACCTTGGCGCCGAAGGAGCGCATGGCCGCGACCGTCAGGTCGACATAGCCGCGCGCGCCGATCTCGGTCCCCGTGAGCGCGACCTCGACCGGGCCGGAGCCGCAGGCCGCCGCCATCAGGAGGGCCGAGACATACTGGCTTGAAAGGCTGCCATCGATCTCGATGCGGCCGCTGCCGAAGCGGCCCGTGCCATGCACCTTCACCGGCGGATAGCCGCCGGCATCCGAGCAGTCGATGCCGACCGAGCGCAGCGCGGCGACGAGCGGGCCGATCGGCCGCTTGCGCATGTGTTCGTCGCCATCGACGACGACCGTGCCCTCGACCAGCGTCACGGCCGCCGTCAGGAAGCGCATCGCCGTGCCGGCATTGCCGAGATAGAGCGGCCCGGCCGGCGGCATCAGGCGGCCGGTCGATGTCACGACGAAGCTCGTCGCGTCCGGCTCGTCCACGGTGACGCCCATGGCACGCAGCGCCTCGGCCATCAGCTTGGTGTCGAGGCTCTTCAGCGCGCCGGTGATGCGGCTCGTGCCCTTCGCCAGCGCCGCGAGCAGCAGCACGCGGTTGGTGATCGACTTCGAGCCGGGCGGCGCGACATGACCGTAGAGCGGACCGTCCACCGGCGTGATCGTGACGGCTTTCATGTTCGGACGGGCATCGGTCATGGTCGGGCTCGGCTCTCGCAAGGTGAGGAGAGCGGCTTAGTCAATGTGGGCGCCCGCGACAAGGGTCGCGCGGTGAGAAGGGCGGCGCGGTCAGCGCCGGCCCTCCGCGAGGGCGATGAAGCGGGCGCGCTCGTCGCGGTCCGCCTTGAAGAGGCCGGTGAAGGCGGTGGTGACGGTCGAGACCCCGGCCTTGCGCGTGCCGCGCATCGAGACGCAGTGATGCTCGGCCTCCAGCATGACCGCGACGCCGCGGGCATCGAGCCCCTGCTGGATCGCGTCGGCGATCTGCTGGGTGAGCCGCTCCTGCATCTGCAGCCGCCGCGCATAGGCGTCTACGAGCCGCGCCAGCTTGGAGAGCCCGACCACGCCATCCTTCGGGTAATAGGCGATATGCGCCTTGCCGATGAACGGCACCATGTGGTGCTCGCAATGCGAATGGAACGGGATGTCACGCAGCAGCACGAGGTCGTCGTAGCCGCCGGCCTCGTCGAACACGCGGTCAAGGATCGCGGCGGGATCCTCCTCGTAACCGGCATAGAATTCGCGAAAGGCCTTCGTCACGCGGGCCGGCGTCTCGATCAGGCCCTCGCGGTCCGGATCGTCGCCGGCATAGGCGATGAGGGTGCGCACGGCCGCCTCGGCTTCGGCAGCGCTCGGCCGCTCGAGCGGACGGGGCGCATATTTGAGATGGGGCGGGGTCTTGGCATCCATGTCTTCGATCCAGGCTCGGGTGGGAGGAGCGCTCGGCCCTTGTATCTGGATCGGAGCAGCGCGACTTTCTATAGAGAGACGTCACGGAGGCGCCGATGATCGACGATATCTACAGCCAGCGCATCCTCGCTCTCGCCGCGAATATCGAGCGGATCGGCCGTCTGGAGAAACCGGATGCGAGCGCCCGGGCCCATTCGCGGCTCTGCGGCTCGACCGTCACCGTCGATATCGTGATGGACGGCGATGTCGTGACGGATTTCGCCCATGACGTGAAGGCCTGCGCGCTCGGCCAGGCGACCTCTTCCATCATGGCGCGGCATGTCGTTGGCGCGCGGGCGGATGAGCTGCGGGCGGTGCGCGGCGCGATGTACGCCATGCTCAAGGAGAACGGTGCGCCGCCGGACGGCCGCTTTGCCGATCTCAGATATCTGGAGCCGGTGCGCGACTATCGCGCCCGCCATGCTTCGACCCTGCTGACCTTCGACGCGGTTGTCGATGCGATTGGCCAGATCGAGGCGAAGCGCGGGCGACCCCCCGGCACCGAGGCGGCGGAATAGGAGCACGGGCATGGGATTCGACCATATCGGGTTCAGCGTCGCGAACTTCCTGGCGAGCCGCGATTTCTATATCCGCCTGCTGGCGCCGCTCGATATCGACGTGGTGCACGAGACGGCGGAATGGGCGCTGTTCGGCGAAGGCGGCCACGGCCTTTTGTGGATTGGCGGCGGCGGCGCGCGACCGGGACCGCTCCATCTCGCCTTCCGCGCCCGCGACCGGGCGGCGGTGAACGCCTTCCACGCCGCGGGACTGGCAGCCGGCGGCCGCGACAACGGCGCGCCCGGCCTCCGGCCGAACTATCACCCCGGCTATTACGCCGCCTTCGTGATCGATCCCGACGGGCACAATGTCGAGGCGGTGGTCCATGAGAAGCCGTAGCATCCCCGCATTGGCGGCCGCTGTCGTCCTCGCCGGCATCGCGCCCGCGATGGCGCTGTCACAGGACGCTCAGACGATCGTCGACCGCCTGAAGACCACCATCCCCGACCTGAAGCCGGTCTGCTCGGATCGCGACAAGCTGACGGCGGCGGTGACGAGCGCGACGATCGCTCTGGCGACGGCGAAGAAGATCAACGGCGACCATGACGTCGCGCGCAAGGCAGGCACGGAGGCCGGCTACTATCTGTACTTCCACTGCCCACCGTCATGACCATCCGCCGAAGGGCGGGCCGCGCAGCCTGCCGGCGCAGGGCGGCATCGCGTTGATCCGCGTCTACAAGCTGCTGCTCTCGCCCTTCATCGGACAGTCCTGCCGCTATCTGCCGACCTGCTCGTCCTATGGCGAGGAAGCGATCGCTCGCCATGGCCTGTGGGCCGGCGGCTGGATGACCCTTTCGCGCATTCTCCGCTGCGGCCCTTTCGGAGCCTCGGGCTTCGATCCCGTGCCGGAAACCCTCCGCGCCGATGCGCGCTGGTATCTCCCCTGGCGCTACGGCCGCTGGACGGGCAGACACATCGATCCGGCGACGCGGCTGGACCGCTAGACTAGGGGGCGGCGGAAGCCTCGGCATGCGGCAGCGACGCGGCGTGGAGCCATGCGCGGAAGGAGCGCATGCCGGGCGTCATCGTCGCGGATTTCAGCCATGTCAGCCAGTAGCTGCCCTGCGTGATCGTCGTCGCGAACGGCTGTTGAACGATGCCCGCGGCAAGCTGGCGCTCGAACATCAGGGGCGGCGCGAGGGCGACGCCGGCGCCGAGGATCGCGGCCTCGATCATGGTGCGCGAGGAATCGAACACAGGTCCCTTGATGGACGGGACCGGCGCGCCGGCCGCGGCGAACCAGCTTGGCCATTCATCCGCCCGGTAGGATCGCAGCAGCGTCTCGCGATGAAGATCGACCGGCTCCGACAGGCGCTCGGCGATTTCGGGAACGCATAGGACGGAGAGCGGCGCCGCGAACAGGCGCTCCGCCTCGGTGCCGTGCCATGCGCCGTCGCCGAAACGGATGGCGAAGTCCAGCCCCTCGGCAGCGATGTCGACACGGTTGTTGTTGGTCGAGAGGCGAAGATCGACGAAGGGGTTGGCGCGCTGGAACTCCGGCAGGCGCTCGATCAGCCAGCCGACGACGAAGGTGCCGACGCCGCCGACATTGAGAACCTCGCGGACATGGCCGCCCTCGAACTGCTCCAGCACGCCCGCGATGCGATCGAAGGCATCCCGAAGCGTCGGCAGCAGGGCCTGTCCCTCGTCGGTGAGCGCCAGCCCGCGCGGCAGGCGGCGGAACAGCGTCGAGCCGAGGCGCTCCTCCAGCGACTTGACCTGGTGGCTGACGGCGGCCTGCGTCACGGACAGCTCGATGGCGGCCCGCGTGAAACTCAGATGTCGGGCCGAGGCCTCGAAGGCTCTCAGTGCGTTCAGCGGCAGATGCGGGCGGACCATCGAAGACCCTAGATTTTCTCATGGTTGCCCGGAGATATCATCTTTTGTCGGGTGGTGGAGAGCGCCCTATCAGAGGGCATTCCAACACACCGGGATGACGACGATGATCGACAGACGCCAGTTTTCGAAGGGTTTCGCGCTCGCCATGGGGGCGGGTCTGCTCGGCCGTCCGGCCCTGGCCGAGGCGGCGCCATCAGAGAAATTCGTGTGTACGGTCATGGCGGATGTCGCGACTGGCCGGACGATCGTCCGCGAGGGACCGGCGGAGCGCCGCTTCAGCCCCTGCTCCAGCTTCAAGTTTCCGCTCGCCGTGATGGGTTTCGATTCCGGAGTCCTGGTCGATCCGCATCATCCGCGCTGGGACTACCGGCCGGAGTTCCAGACGACGATGGAGACGCAGAAGAAGGCAGCCGATCCGACGATCTGGCTGGCGGATTCGATCGTCTGGTATTCGCAGGAGCTCACCCGCGCGCTCGGCCCGACCCGCTTCCGCGACTATGTGGCCCGCTTCGACTATGGCAACGAGGACGTTTCCGGCAATCCCGGCAAGGACGACGGGCTCACCCAGTCCTGGCTGATGTCGTCGCTGGCGATCTCCCCGGACGAGCAGGTCGCTTTTGTTCGCCGCTTCCTGGGCCGCGAGCTCGGGGTCTCCGATCATGCCTACGAGGCGACGACCGCGAGTCTGGCGCGCTATCCGGCCGGAAATGGATGGACCCTGCATGGCAAGACCGGCAGCGGCTTTCTCCGGACGGGGAAGGGCGCCATCGACCGCAGCAGGCCGCTCGGCTGGTTCGTCGGCTGGGGCGAGAGGGAAGGACGCCGCATCGCCTTCACCCGCTTCAATCTCGGCAACCAGCGCGCCGAAACCTATGGCGGCATGATCGCCCGCGCCGCGATGATGAAGGACTTCGCCGCACTGGCCGCGCGCTGATCGCCGAAGGCGAGCGGCTTGAACGACACGATGCCATCGTATAGCCGTCTGCCACCGGCCTGATCGGCCGGTGGGGCGAGCTTCCGGTCTCGCTTCACTTTACTTTCAGCGAACCGCTTACCCGCGCTCGTCTGCGGGAGTGAGCAGGAGAGATACGATGATCCATCTGACCTTCCCCGACGGCTCCGTCCGCGATTTCGCCCTCGGCACGACCGGACGGGCAGTCGCCGAGGGCATCTCGAAATCGCTGGCCAAGAAGGCCGTGGCGATGACCCTCGACGGGACCCTCGCCGACCTTTCCGACCCGATCACCGCCGATGCGCGGCTCGAGATCGTGACCCGCGAGGATCCGCGGGCGCTCGAGCTGATCCGCCACGACGCGGCGCATGTCATGGCCGAGGCCGTGCAGGAGCTCTATCCGGGGACCCAGGTCACGATCGGCCCGGTGATCGAGAACGGCTTCTATTACGACTTCTATCGCGAGGAGCCGTTCACGACCGACGACTTGCCGAAGATCGAGGCGAAGATGCGCGAGATCATCGCGCGCAACGCCCACTTCACCAAGGAGATCTGGACCCGCGACGAGGCGAAGCAGGTTTTCGCGGCGAAGGGCGAGGCCTTCAAGGTCGAGCTCGTCGACGCGATCCCGGAAGACCAGACGATCCGCATCTACAAGCAGGGCCAGTGGTTCGACCTCTGCCGCGGGCCGCACATGGCCTCGACGGGCCAGATCGGCTCCGCCTTCAAGCTCATGAAGG
This sequence comes from Kaistia geumhonensis, assembly GCF_030815145.1. Taxonomy (NCBI): domain Bacteria; kingdom Pseudomonadati; phylum Pseudomonadota; class Alphaproteobacteria; order Hyphomicrobiales; family Kaistiaceae; genus Kaistia; species Kaistia geumhonensis. The sequence goes on from NZ_JAUSWJ010000001.1 coordinate 4,530,855, forward strand.
TGGCGGGCGCCTATTGGCGCGGCGACAGCAACAACCCGATGCTGACCCGCATCTATGGGACCGCCTGGCACGACCAGGTGCAGCTCGACGCCTATCTCCACATGCTGGAGGAAGCCGAGAAGCGCGACCATCGCAAGCTCGGCCGCGAGATGGATCTCTTCCATTTCCAGGAGGAGGGGCCGGGCGTCGTGTTCTGGCACGCCAAGGGCTGGTCGATGTTCCAGGAGCTGATCGCCTATATGCGGCGGCGCCTGCGCCCGCTCGGCTACCAGGAGGTCAATGCCCCGCAGCTGCTCGACAAGTCGCTGTGGGAGACCTCCGGCCACTGGGGCTGGTACAAGGAGAACATGTTCGCGGCGCAGTCGGCCGGCGAGGATACCGAGGACGAGCGCGTCTTCGCGATCAAGCCGATGAACTGCCCCGGCCATGTGCAGATCTTCAAGCACGGCCTCAAGTCCTATCGCGACCTGCCGCTGCGCCTCGCCGAGTTCGGCGCGGTGCATCGCTACGAGCCCTCGGGCGCGCTGCACGGGCTGATGCGCGTGCGCGGCTTCACGCAGGACGACGCGCACATCTTCTGCACCGAGGAGCAGATGGCCGCCGAGTGCCTGAAGATCAACGACCTGATCCTCTCGACCTATGCCGATTTCGGCTTCGAGGAGATCGTCGTGAAGCTCTCGACGCGGCCTGAGAAGCGGGTCGGTTCGGACGAGGTGTGGGACCACGCCGAAGAGGTGATGACCCGCGTGCTGGAGACCATCGCCGAACAGTCGGGCGGGCGGATTAAGACCGGCATCCTGCCGGGCGAGGGCGCCTTCTACGGCCCGAAGTTCGAATACACGCTGCGCGACGCGATCGGCCGCGAATGGCAGTGCGGCACCACGCAGGTCGACTTCAACCTGCCCGAGCGGTTCGGCGCCTTCTATGTCGACAGCGACGGCGCGAAGAAGACACCGGTGATGATCCATCGCGCCATCTGCGGCTCGATGGAGCGTTTCCTCGGCATCCTGATCGAGCATTTCGCCGGGCATTTCCCGCTCTGGCTGGCGCCGGTCCAGGTGGTCGTCGCCACGATCACCTCCGAAGCCGACGCCTATGCCGAGCGGGTCGCCGAGACGCTTCGCGCGGCGGGCATGCGGGTCGATACCGACCTTCGCAACGAGAAGATCAACTACAAGGTGCGCGAACATTCGCTCGCCAAGGTTCCGGTGATCCTCGTCTGCGGCAAGCGCGAGGCGGAAGAGGGGACGGTCAATATCCGCCGCCTCGGCTCGCGCGATCAGGTTTCCGCCACCCTCGATGCGACGCTCGCCGATCTCCTTGCGGAGGCGACACCGCCTGACGTGAAGCGCCGGCAGGCTGCCGCCGCGGCCTGAGCCCCGCAATGAGAAAGCGAAGCGCGACCGATGTCGCGCTTCGCACTCCCGCGCTCCGACCGCCGAGCTCCGGACCGCGTCCGCAGCCGCATCCAGCGCGCCGGTCGAACGCCCATCGAGACCGAATCACCACGCCCGAAATGGCTGTCGTTTTGCCGACGAAGCGAATCCCGGGTCGATGCCGGGCGATGCCCCATCGTCCCTGCATGCCGCGGGCCGAATCCACGGCATCCGAATTAAAGTCATGCTGAAATTGCGGGCCCGCCATACGAGCGACTGGACGCAATGGTTGTGGCATTCCAGCCACACTCGTCAGACAACAGCACAAGACCCCTACCGCTCATAAAAGTGGCACTTCTGCTCTGCGGATTTGCAGGGCTAGCCTGATCGAATGGTGGGGGGATCCTTACCATCAATGTGACCGACATTTGATCCGCCCGCGGCGAAGCTTCGTGCGCGCGCTGCGGCCCGATCAGGATGCGGCATGAGGGGAGGTTGAAGTGGTGTCGTTTGCTCGTTCCGAGTCTGCCGAGTGGGTCGTCGCGTCCGCGGGGCATCCCCTGTCCGCATCCCGGTCCCGACTCCTGTGCTCGACAGGGATCGCCACGACGCTGGCTCTCGCGCTGATCGTCGGCGTCGCGGCCCCCGCGCGGGCGGACAAGACCTACAGCAGCAACACCGTCACGACGACCGGCAACCGCCTCACCACGCCTGCCTTCCTGCAGGGCAATCCGGTGACGGTCACGGTCAACAGCGGCGTCAGCGTGACCGGTGCCGGCGCCGGCGTGCAGGGCGGCGGTACCGCCCCCAGTGCCGTGTTCAAGAACAACGGCTCCGTGACGAGCACCATTTCCGGGCAGAACGGCGTCGACGTGCTCGGCAGCACGCTTCTCGGCGTGAGCATCGGTTCGGCCACCTATACGGGCGCGTCCAATTCCACGGTGACCGGCGCCAATTCCGGCATCAACGCCGTCGGCAGCAATGCGACCGTCACCATCAACGGCGCCCCGGGCAGCACCACCACCGTCACCGGCAACAATGGCGACGGCATCGTCGTCGATGCCACCGTCGCTGCCAAGGTCACCACGACCAACACGGTCGTCGTCGGCTCGAACAACGGCATCCGGCTCGATGGCGCGACCAATGTCGCCGACCTGACCGGCGGATCCGTTACCGGTACGAATGGCGACGGCATCCTGTCCGACGGCGGCGCGCTCGATGTCTCCACCTCGATCACGACCAACGGCACCGACATCACCGGCGGCCAGAACGGCATCAATGCCAAGAGCGCTGCCAACACGATCGATCTGACGGGCGGCACGGTCACGGGCAACGGCGCCAACGGCATCAATGCCAGTGGCGGCATCAACTCGATCACGACCGACGGCACGACGGTCATCGGCGCCGACAACGGCATCAATTCGGCGGGCGGCTCGAACACGATCGACCTGACCGGCGGATCCGTCACCGGCACGGCCGGCAACGGCATCAATGTCAATGGCATTTCGGCCGACATTTCGACCAATGGGACCACCGTCACCGGTGGCGACAACGGCATCAACGCGACGACGTTGGGCGGCGGCGCGATCGTCTATGTCAATGACGGCTCTGTGACGGGCCAGTCCGGCGACGGTATCAAGTCGACCTCGACGGGCGCCCTCGGCCTCGGCGCCGCTTCGACCGTCACGACGACAGGCAACTCCACCGTTCTCGGCAGCGAGAACGGCATCAGTGCCCTGTCGCTCGGCGCCAACATGGATGCGCGGACGACTGTCAACGCCGATGGCGAGTCGGTCACCGGAACCAACGGAATCGGCATTTCCGCCATCGCGGCGAGCGGCTCGCTCGGCGGTACGCCCGGCATCGCCGAGACCAATGTGACCGGCTCCGCCGACATCACTGGTGGCGATGTCGGCGTGCTTGCGGTTTCGGGGAGCCTCGCGATCGACCCGACCACGTTCGATCTCTCGTCGATCGATCTCTCGGATCCCTCGAGCCTGCCGCTCGGCGACGGCAAGGCAGTCGTCGACGTCAATACGTCGGGCAACATCACCGGCACCAACGGCAGCGGCGTGATCGCGCTCGGTCTCGGCAATGGCGGCAACGAAGTCAGCGTCGACACGACCGGCGGCGCCGTCACCGGCAACAACGGCTTCGGCGTCCTGGCGGGCTCGCTTGCGACCGGCGGCACGCCCGGCACGGTCAATGTCACGACAGGCGATGTGAGCGGCAGCATCGGAGGCGTCGTCGGCTTCAACACCTTCGGCGACGCCAGCGTGACCGCCAACGGCAAGGTCTCGGGCGGCCTCGTCGGCGTCGCGGCCATTGCCAACCAGGGCGACGCGACGGCGACCCTCAACGGCAATATCGACCCGCCGCTGATCGGGCTTGCCTCGCTGGCGATCGGCAACGGCACGGCCACCAGTACTGCGAATTCGGGAAGTTCCGTCGATGCCGACGTGATCGGCGTCATCGCGGTGAATGTGGGCGACGGCCGCGCGGTCGCGGAGAACGAGGGCGCGGTCACGTCCGGCTCGCCGGCCGCGCTGCTCGGCGTCGGCGCGGTGAAGGTCGGCGACGGAAGCCTTTCGGGCCTGCCGGACGTCGATGTCTACAACGGCGGATCGATTGACAGCTATCTGATCGGCATGGGCGGGCTCGCTGTCGGCGACGACAACGAGATGGCAGTCCTCAATGACGGCAGCGTCTCGGCCGGCCTGGTCGGGATCGGCGGCGTCACGGTCGGCGACGGCAACTCGGCGACGGTGCTGAACAGCGGCACCGGCACGGTGAATGCCGGCCTTGTCGGCATGCTCGGCGTCGCCGTCGGCGACGACAATTCCATGATCGTCAGCAACAACGGTGACGTGACCTCCGGCCTCGTCGGCATCGGCGCGGTCGCCGTCGGCGACGACAACACCGTCAGCGCCGGCAATGGCGGAGTGGTCAAGGCCGGCGTCGCCGGATTGGTCAGCGTCGGCGTCGGTGATCGCAACGAGGTTCGTGCCGCCAATGGCGGCGTGGTCGAGGCGGAACTGATCGGCATGGGCGGCCTCGCCTATGGCGACGATAGTTCGGTCGTCGTCTTCAACGATGTTCCGGGCAGCGTGGATGGCGGTGTCGCTGGCCTTCTCGGCATCGGCATCGGCGACGGCAATGACGTCGAGGTGACGAATGACGGCGAAGTCACGTCGGGCCTTATCGGCATGGGCGGTCTCGTCTATGGCGACGACGGCTCGGTGGACGTGTCGAATGGTGCCGACGGATATGTCAGCGCCGGCCTCGCCGGGCTGATCGGCGTCGGCATCGGCGACGGCAACACGGTTTCCGCGACCAATGAGGGCAGCGTTACCGCCGGCCTCATCGGTGTCGGCGGAGTTGCGGTCGGCAACGACAATTCGGTCACGGTCCTCAACGACGGCACCGGCGGCACGGTCAATGCCGGCCTCGCCGGTCTCCTCGGCGTCGGCGTCGGCGACGACAGCGCCATCTCCGTCACGAACAATGGCGACGTCATCGCGGGCCTCATCGGTGCCGGCGGCCTCGCGGTCGGCGACAACAATACCGTCGACGTGACGAATGCCGGGCTGGTCGATGCGACCGTCGCGGGCGTCGTCGGCGTCGGCATCGGCGATCTCAATTCGGTTTCGGCCGGCAACAGCGGCGTGGTCAATGCGGGCGTCATCGGCGTCGGTGGCCTCGCCTACGGCATCGACAATGAAGTCACGGTCGAGAACAGCAGCACCGGCGCCGTCGGTGGCGGGCTCGCCGGACTTCTCGGCATCGGCATCGGCGACGCCAACAGCGTCACGGTTGCGAATGATGGCGACGTTTCGTCGGCCCTTATCGGTGCCGGCGGTCTCGTCGTCGGCGACGACGGCTCCGTGGCGGTCTCGAACGGCGCCGACGGCTCCGTCAGCGCCGGACTCGCCGGCCTGATCGGCGTCGGCATCGGCGACGGCAACACGGTCTCCGCGACCAACGAGGGCAGCGTCTCCGCCGGGCTCGTCGGTGTCGGCGGACTTGCGGTCGGCAACGACAATTCGGTCACGGTCCTCAACGACGGCACCGGCGGCACGGTCAATGCCGGCCTCGCCGGCCTTCTCGGCGTTGGCGTCGGCGACGACAGCGCGATCTCCGTCACGAACAATGGCGACGTCATCGCGGGCATCATCGGTGCCGGCGGCCTCGCGGTCGGCGACAACAACACGGTCGACGTGACGAATGCCGGGCTGGTCGATGCGACCGTCGCGGGCGTCGTCGTCGTCGGCATCGGCGATCTCAATTCGGTTTCGGCCGGCAACAGCGGCGTGGTCAATGCGGGTGTGATCGGCGTCGGTGGGCTCGCCTACGGCATCGACAATGAAGTCACCATCGAGAACAGCAGCACCGGCAGTGTGGGTGGCGGGCTCGCCGGCCTTCTCGGCATCGGCATCGGCGACGCCAACAGCGTCACGGTGGCGAATGACGGCGACGTTTCGTCGGCCCTTATCGGCATGGGCGGACTCGTCGTTGGTGACAATGGCTCGGTGGCCCTGTCGAACGGCGCCGACGGAGCTGTTGGCGCCGGCTTTGCCGGCCTGATCGGTGTCGGGATCGGCGACGGCAACACGGTCTCCGCGACCAATGAGGGCAGCGTCTCCGCCGGCCTCGTCGGTGTCGGCGGCCTCGTCGTCGGCGACGGGAGCAACGTGACCATCCTCAACGAGGGTACCGGTGGCACGGTGACTGCCGGCCTCGCCGGTCTCGTCGGCGTCGGTATCGGCGAGGGTGACAAGGTGTCCCTGACGAACAATGGCGACGTGACGGCCGGACTTGTCGGGATGGGCGGGCTCACTGTCGGGGACGGCACCTGGACCACTCTGACCAATTCCGGCGTCGTCGAGACGGATGGCGCCGGCATGCTCGGCCTTGGTTTCGGAACCGGGGCTTCGGTGCGCGCGACCAACAACGGCGTCGTGACGGCCGGCTTTGTCGGAATGGGCGGCGTCGCTGTCGGCGATGATGGCTCCGTGCTGGCCAGCAACAGCGTCACGGGCTCGATCGATGCGGACGTGGCCGGAATGGTCGCGGTGGGCGTCGGCGACATGGCCTTCGTTTCCGCGTCCAACTACGGTGACGTGCAGGCCGGACTCGTCGGCATCGCTGCCGTAGGCGTGGGTGATGGCGGTCCCACCATGGCCAACAATTACGGGACCGTGGACGCGGGCACCGCAGGCGTTGTCGGCGTGGGCATCGGCGACGGCATCGCGGTCACCGCCGACAACAGCGGCACCGTCGCCGCCGGAGCGATCGGCCTCGGGACGCTGGCCATCGGTGACGGCAACCGCGTCAACGTCTTCAACGGCGGCGCAGGCAGCACGGTCAGCGCTGGTCTTGCAGGCATGATCGGTGTCGCGATCGGTGACGGCAGCGAACTGTCCGTCAGAAACAGTGGAGCCGTGAAGTCCGGGCTGATCGGTGCCGGCGGGCTCGCCTTCGGCAATGGCGGCGCGGTTCAGGTCCTCAACAGCGACACCGGGATGGTCGAAGCCGGCTTCGCTGGCCTCGTCGGCGTCGCGGTCGGCGACAACAACATGGTCGGCATCGGCAACAGCGGCACGGTGGATGCCGGTCAGATCGGCCTCGGCGGTCTCGTCGTCGGCGACGGCAACATCGTCAACGCGGTCAATTACGGCGTTGTCGATCCCGATCTCGCCGGTGTCATCAGCATCGGCGTCGGCAACGGCAACACCGTCGCTGCGGCCAACAATGGAAGCGTGACGGCGGGCCTCGTCGGCGTGGGGGCACTCGCCTTTGGCGATGACAGCCAGGTCTCGGCCACCAACAGCGGCACGATTTCGGCGAATGTCGCGGGTCTCGTCGGCGTTGCGGTCGGCAACGACAGCACGGTGACCATCGACAACAGCGGCATGATCGCGTCGGGCCTGCTCGGCATCGGCGGCCTCGCCTATGGCGACGGCAATTCCGTCGCCATCACGACGACCGGAACCGTCGCCGCCGATGATACCGGCATTGCCGCGCTCAGCATCGGCAGCGGAAATGTCACCGTCGATGTCCTCGGCGCGGTGGAGTCCGACGGTCTCGGCGTTTATGCGGTCAATTCCGGAACGGGCGACACGACCGTCTCGATCGAGGGTCCTGTCGGCGGCCGGACCGGCTCGGCGACCGGCGACGATGGCGTCTGGGTCATCAATTCGGGCGGTGACGGCCTCGTCCAGGTATCGACCACGGCGAGCGGCACGATCACGGCCGGCGAAAACGGCATCGCGGTCATCAAGTCGCTCGGCAATGGCGACGGCACCAACGCGGTCATCGTGAATGCCGCGGGTGATATCAACGCCGGCATCAATGGCGTGACCGTCGAACAGGACACGGGCGATGGCACCGTCCAGGTGACGACATCCGGTTCGATCATGGCTGGCGCCGCCGGCATCGACGTGACCAAGTCCGACGGGTCCGGCGACATCGTCGTCGCAGCCAACGGGGCGATCGCCGCTGCCGACGGCATTCTCGTCTCGGCGGAAAACCAGGACGGCGACATCGACATCACCACCGGCGACGGGGTTTCCATCTCGGCCTCGGCGACCGGTATCGGCGCCACCAAGGAGACCGGCGGATCGGGCGATGTCGCGATCACGACCGGCTCGGGCAGCGCGATCCTCGCCGGCGGGGTTGGCATCTCGGCGACCAACAGCGTGGGCGGGGGCAGCGACGATGTCTCGGTGGCCGTCGGCGACGATGCGATCGTCTCCGCCGGTACCGACGCGGTCTCGATCTCCAGCGCCGACAGCGCCAGCGTCTCCGCCGGCAGCGGCAGCTATCTGCGCGGCGACAGCGGCGAGACCGGCACGGGCAGTGCCATCGCTGCCGCGAGCGGTGCCGTCACCTCGGTGACGATCGGCTCCGACGCGGTGATCTCCGGTGCCGGCACCGACTCGGCCAATGCGGTCATCTCGGTCATCAGCGGCACCGCCGCGACGATCGATATCGGCAGCGGCGCGCTGGTCACGGCCTGGTCCTATGACGGCAGCACGCCGGAAAACGACAATCTGGCGGCGGCCGCGAGCAGCATGGCCATCAGCTCGACCGGCGGCGCCACGACGATCACCAATAACGGCACGCTGGTTGGCCGTATCGGCCTCTCCGACAATGCCGACATCTTCGACAACTACAGCTCGAACAGCTGGATCGTCGTCGGCGACAACGACTTCGGTGGCGGCTCGGACACGCTGAACAATCCCGGCCGCATCCAGTCGGCGCTGAACGGCGCGGTCGCGGAAACCACCAATCTCTCCGCGCTGGAGAGCTTCGTGAACGGCGATCCGTCCAATGTCGGCGTCGGCCTCGTCAGCATGAGCGACGAGACCGCCGGGCAGCTGGCCTACAATGCCAGCCGCGACGTGACCTATACGAGCGGCACCTTCACCGGCGTCGGCAACAGCACGCTCGCCGTCGATGCCTATCTCGGCGGGCCGGGCTCCACCTCCGACACGCTGGTCGTCGGCGGCCTGGACGTGAACGGCAATCCGATCAGCGGCCTGTCGACCTACGGCACGACCAAGATCCTCGTGAACGACGTCAACAGCGCCCCGGGTGCGTTCAATCCGACCGGGATCGCCGTGGTGCAGACCGAGAACGGCACGACGACGTCGAGCGGCAACTTCGTGATCGACCCGAATTCGGCCAATTATTCCAGCCGCTTCGGGGGCGTCATCGACAAGGGCCTCTTCTTCTACGACCTCGAGGCCGTGCCGACCTCGAGTGGCGGCGCGCAGATCCTGGTCGGCCTCCCGGATCAGGAAGCGCTCGAGTTCCCGTCCTTCATCACGGGCGCCCAGACGATCTGGTACGAGACCAGCGGTCTCTGGCTCGATCGCCAGGCTGATCTCCGCTCCTACTTCCTCAATCCGCCGGCGGCGCCGGGCGCGGGCACGTCCAAGCTCGACGACGGGGCGGCGGCGGCGGCCCAGAAGAGCCTCGCGCCGGGTGTCTGGGCGAAGGCGGTCGGCAGCTGGATGGATCGTGACAGCAATGCCGGCTACAGCGTCATCGGCAAGAACTTCGATTTCGACACGTCCTACAGCCAGAACACCTATGGCTTCATGGCCGGCGCCGATATCGGCGGCAACATCACCGATCAGTCGGCGCTGATCTTCGGCGTGCTCGGCGGCTACATCACCTCGCAGCTCGACTTCGACCAGTCCCCGACCTCCGGCGACTACAGCGGCGGCACAGTCGGCGTCTACGGCACCTACATCAATGGCGGGTTCTTCCTGGACGGCCTCGTCAAGGCCGACTTCCTGAACCTCGACTACACGGCCCCGACGCTCGCCGGCTATGGCGGCGCCAGCCAGTCCACCGATGCGACCTCGGTCGGCTTCGTGCTCGATACGGGCTACCGGATCCAGTGGACGCCGCAGATGTATTTCGAGCCGGTCGCGACGCTCGCCTATGTCAACGCGAACCTCGACAGCATGGCCAGCGTTCCGGGCAGCCTCGTCGACTACACGGACGGGCAGAGCCTGCGCGGCGCGCTCGGTGCCCGCTTCGGCGGACGCGTCCACGACGCCGAAAGCTACTGGATCGAGGCCTCGGCCGTCGGCCGCCTGTGGTACGAGTTCGACGGCGACAACGCGGCGACGATCTTCAATGCCGGCACGCCGTTCACCGCCACCGACGATTTCGGCGGTGCCTTCGGCGAACTTGGCGGCAGCGTCAACGTCTTCGGCCGGAACAGCGGCTGGAGCGGCTTCCTCAACGCGAATGTGAAGTTCGGCGACGAGTTCACCTCGGGCACGACGCTGACCGGCATTCGCTACAACTGGTAATCGCCCAGCGAGACCATGAGGCGGACCCATCTCACCGGATGGGCCCGCCTTTCCGTTTCATTCGATATCGCAGCCGCCGAAGCGTTCGGCGCTGCACAGGGAAAGACGCCGAGATGCAGGCCGCGCCCCGTTCCGTTCGCAACATCCGGTCGGCCGCCGCGGCGGTCGTCGCCGGCGTTCTCCTCGCGGGCGCTCCCGCCGAGGCGCAGACGCCGCCGCCCAAGCCGGTGGAGGCGCCAAAGGCCGCAGCCAGTGCGCCGCGCCGGACGGAGACCGTCGTCTATGACAACTGGACGGTGACCTGTCGCGATGGCGCGACCAAGAACGCCGCGCGCAGCTGCTCCGCCAGTCTGCGCGTCATCAACAACAAGACGCAGCAGAATCTGGTCATCTGGGAGATCGGCAACGACGCGACCGGCAAGCCGGCCGTGGCGCTGCGCGTGCCGCTCGGCGTGCTGACGCGGCCGGGCGTGGTGCTGACCATCGGCTCGGGCAAGCCGCGGAAGTTCGATTATGTCATGTGCGATCGTCAGGGCTGCGAGGCGGCCGGGCCGTTCGACAATGCGCTGGCCCGCGAGCTCGGCGCCGCGGCGGAGGCGAGCGTGACGATCGTCGCGACCAACGGCCAGCCCATCGCCTTCAAGGTGCCGCTGAAGGGGATCGCGCAGGCGGTGCCGGCGCTGCGCGACTGACCGGGACGGCGCGCGAAGGCGCCTCTACTTCGCCAGAACCTCGACCTCGCGGTCGCGCCCGGCTTCGACGGTGAAGTTGCGCTCGTGGATCTGGTTGTCGTGCTTGGCGACGGCGGTGTAGTCGCCGATCGCGAGCACGACGTCCGGGAAGGCGCCGACGCTGTCGAACACGCTGTCGCCGCCCGGCGTCAGTACCGACCAGGACGTGTTCGCGAGCGCCTCGCCGCCGGTCTCCGAAACGAGCTTCAGCGTGATGCGCGCCGCCTGCTGGAACAGCGTCGCCTCGGTCAGCTTGCCCGCCTCGACCTTGATGTCCGCCCGCACTGCCGCGTTGGCGTCGCCGTAGCGGCTGACGATGTGATAGGTGCCGGCCGAAAGGCGGATCATCTCCTCCGGTGCGACATCGGTCGCGATCGGATTGGTTTCCTCGTCCTGCTCGTCGCTGCCCGGATAGATGTCGAAGCGGCAGAGCCCGGTCGCGATCGGCTGGTCCTTGCCGACGACGGCCGAGAGCTTGAGGCCGCCGGCATTGAGGACGAAGGTGTCGCGGCCGCCTTCGCCGGTGACGGAGAGGGGGCGGGAGATGGTGGCCCGGCCATAGGCGGCGTTGACGATGTAGTTGCCGGGCGGCAGATCGAGCCGGACGCTGCCGCCGCGCTGCTCGCGCAGGAGCGGCAGGCGGCCGTCGGAGCCGCGCTTCTCGGAGAAGACGCGCCAGATCATGCCGCTGGCGATCGGGCTTCCGTCGCTGGTGAGCTTCGCCTCGAGCTCGAGGCCGCGCGGCTGCGGCGCGCGCGCCGCGGGCGGGGCCGTGTTGCCACTGCCGATGCCGCCCTTCAGCAGCGTGCCGGGATCGATCGGGCTCGGCAGGACGGGCGCCAGCGGAAGCGGGGCGGCGTCGGCGGCCGGCGGGGAGGGGATGTCGGCGGGCGGCACCGGCTCGGCGTCCTGCGCCGCCGCAGGCCGGGCACAGAGCGAGGCGCCCAGAAGCGCCGCCGCCAGCAACCATGCCGTGATGCCCCGCATGTCGCGAACCGTTCCCTCGATCTCGAAGCCGGCGGCACGAAGCATGCGCGCCGGTCATGAGGTTAGAGCCGAGAAAGGGTGGCGATTTCAAGACCGGAGGCCGTGACGGGCGCACCGGGCTTGCGTCGGAGGCGCTTTCGTCGGATCAGACGGCCACACCACGCCCCCTTGAATGGCGCCGGGACGGCGCCGCCGAAGACGGACGAACGATGACCGACACGATCACGCTGCTCAAGACCCGCCGCTCGATCCCCGCCGTCAACATCGTCGAGCCCGGCCCCAGCGAGGCCGAGATCGAGGACATGCTGACCATCGCCGCGCGGGTGCCCGATCACGGCAAGCTCACGCCCTGGCGGTTCATCCTGTTCGCGGGCGAGGCGCGCGCCGCGGCCGGTGCCGCCACGGCGGCGCTGCTCAAGGAGCGGAGGCCCGAAATCGACGAGAAGGCGCTGGAGAACGAGCGCAAGCGCTTCAGCCGCTCGCCGCTCGTCGTCGCCGTGGTCAGCCGCGCGGCGCCGCATCCGAAGATCCAGGAATGGGAGCAGCTCCTCTCGGGCGCCGCGGCGGCGATGAACCTCATCGTCGCGGCCAACGCCATGGGCTACGCGACGCAGTGGCTCACCGAATGGGTGACCTATGACGCGGAGGCCCGCGCCCTGCTCGGGCTCACGCCGGAGGAGCGGCTGATCGGCCTCATCCATGTGGGGACGCCGGATATCCCGCCCTTCGAGCGGCCGCGCCCGGCGCTCGCCGACATCGTCAGCCGCTGGACGCCGCCGGCCTGAGGCGGCGTGCTTCACGATCTGTTAGGGTTGACGGAACGTTAATCCATTCATGGTGGGATCGGCGATGCGGCTGGGGGAAGGCCGCATCGCCGTGGGGCCTTCATGAATCTGCGTCAGTTTCTGGACTGGATGGACACCGCGCCGCCGGAGCGGCGCGCCGAGGCGGCGCATGCCATGGCGCGGGCCTATCTCTTTTCCGACCTCGACGCCGCCGCGCGCGACGATATGGAAGCGTCGCTGACGGTCCTTCTCGACGATCCCGCCGCCGAGGTGCGCCATGCGCTCGCCGATGCGCTCGCGGTCGATCCGAAGGCGCCCCGCCACATCATCCTCGCGCTTGCCGCCGATCTTCTCGACATCGCCGGCCTCGTGCTCACCTGCTCGCCGGTCTTCATCGATCCCGAACTCGTCGACATCGTCGCCGCCGCCGATGGTCCCCGCCAGGCGGCCGTCGCGGCCCGGCTGTCGGTCAGCGCCGGCGTCGCGGCGGCCATCGCCGAGGTGGGCGAGCGGGAGGCCTGCGCCGTCCTGCTCGACAATCCCGACGCCACGATCGCGGCGATCAGCCTCGCGCGCCTCGCCGATCGTTTCGGCGAGGATGCCGCGATCCGCGACCGGCTGCTCGGCCGCGACGATCTCCCCGCCGATATCCGCCAGATGCTGATCCGCCGGCTCGGCGACCGCCTCGGCGCCTTCGTCTCGGCCAAGGCCTGGATGGCGCCGGAGCGGGCGCGCACCGTGACCCGCGAGGCCTGCGAGCGGGCGACGATCGCCATCGCGGCCGAATCGGAAACGGACGATCTGGCGGCGCTCGTCGAGCATCTGCGCGTGACGGGCCAGCTCACCACGGCGCTGCTGCTGCGCGCGGTCTGCGCCGGCAATCTCAGCCTGTTCGAATCGGCGCTGACCGTTCTGGCGCGCATGCCGGAAGGCCGTGTCGCCGGCCTCGTCCGCTCGGGCCGGGTCGGTGCGCTCCGTGCCGTCTACGAGAAGGCCGGACTGCCGGCGAGCGCCTTCGACGCTTTCGCCGCCGCGATCGAGACGGCGCGCGATTGGCAGCGCGAGGAGACGCCGGCCGGCCGACACGCCTTCGCGCGGCGCATGGTCGAGCGCGTGATGTCGCGCTACAGCGCCATTACCGACGGCGAGGCCAACGAGCTCGTCGCCATGCTCCGCAGGTTCGCGGCCGAGGAAGCCCGCGAGAGCGCGCGGGCGGCGGCGCGGGACGTGCGCTCGGTCGCCTGATCCCGGCCCGCTCAGCGCGCGGGCATGATCTTCTCGAAGCGGAACATCTCGTCCCCGCCCGGAACCTCGCCGAGCTCCGGCATGTCCGGATCACGGTGATGGCCGTGATGGAACGCCACGATCCTGAAGCCGCATTTGTTCAGGTAGAAGTGGATGTTGCGCTTCTCGAAATAGGGCGTGTGGGTCACCCAGACGCGGGTCTGCGGAAACATCGCCTCGATGGCGCGCCATGCCTCGAGCCCTTGCCCGCGTCCCTCTTCGCCGGCCGCGATGAAGAAGAAGCCCAGTTCGTTGTGCTGCGTCTCCTCGTCGATGGTGAGCACGGCGCCGCCGATCCGGCGGCCGTCGCGCAGGATCTCGAGGATCACCGCGCCCGGCTCCGCGAAGGACTGTTCGATATCCTCGTCGGAGGGGATGGGCCCGTCGGTCAGCGGTCCGAACGTCTCGATCACCGCCTTGCCGAACGCGTCCTGCAGCTCCCGCTTGAAGGCGGGCAGGTGGGCGGGCTCGGCCCTCGCGAGCGTGATCATCGTCTTTCCTCCTGCGCCTGCGCCGTCTGACCGGGTCCTAGTAGCGGAACTGCTCGGTGAGGATGCGCTCGTCCCAGCTATGGCCGGGGTCGAACAGGATCAGGCTGCGGGCGCGGCGGTCCTGGCGGATGCTGATGCGCAGCACCGACTTGATCTCGGTGTAGTCGGCGACCGCGTTCACCGGCCGCTTCTCCGGCTCGATGACGTCGAGCGTCACGCGCACGCGGTCGGGAATGAGCGCCCCGCGCCAGAGGCGCGGCCGGAAGGCGCTGATCGGCGTCAGCGCCAGCAGCGGCGCATGGATCGGCAGGATCGGTCCATGGGCGGAGAGGTTGTAGGCCGTCGAGCCGGCCGGCGTCGCCACCAGAACGCCGTCGCCGGTGAGTTCCTCGAGCCGCACGCGGTCGTCGATCGAGATGCGCAGCTTCGCCGTCTGGTAGGACTGGCGGAACAGCGACACCTCGTTGATCGCATAGGCGCGATGCTCGTTGCCGGCCTTGTCGAGCGCGTCCATCTGCAGTGGGTGCAGGGTCGTCGCCAGCGAGGCGGCGACGCGTTCGCGCAGCCCGTCCTCGCGGTACTCGTTCATCAGGAAGCCGACCGAACCGCGGTTCATGCCGTAGATCGGCTTGCCGGAATTCATGAAGCGGTGGAGCGTCTGCAGCATGAAGCCGTCGCCGCCGAGGGCGACCACGACATCCGCCTGCTCGGGATCGACATTGTCGTAGAGCGACTTCAGCCGCGACTCCGCCGCGACGGCATCCGGCGTGCCGCTCGAGATGAAGGCGAGGCTGCCGCCGCGCAGCGCCTCTGCGAGGCCGGAAGGTTGATGGATGACCATGCGGCGCTCCCGGTTCAGACGATGGTGACCGCGATCGATCCGACCGACTCGATGGAGCCTTCGACGAGATCGCCGCGGACCAGCGTGCCGACGCCGGCCGGAGTTCCGGTGAAGATGAGGTCGCCGGCGGCAAGATCGAACCAGCGCGAGAGATGGGCGATGATCCCGGCCACGGGCCAGATCATCTCGGCGAGGTCTCCCTCCTGCCGGACGGTGCCGCCGACGGCGCCGCGGATGGCGCCCGACGCCGGATGGCCGATGAGGCTCGCGGGACGGATGCTCCCGACCGGTGCCGACTGGGCGAAGGACTTCGCCGTCGACCAGGGACGCGACAGCTTCTTGGCCTCGGCCTGAACGTCGCGGCGGGTCAGGTCGAGCCCGACCGCATAGCCATAGACGAGGGGGAGGGCGTCTTCTTCCAGGATGTCGGTGCCGCCGCCGCCAAGCGCGACGACGAGCTCGATCTCGTGATGCAGGTCGGCCGTCCCGGCGGGATAGGCGATGCCGCCGCCCGCCGCGGCGACGTCCACCACATCCTCGCGGTTCTTGAGGAAGAAGAAGGGCGGGTCGCGGTCGGGATCATGTCCCATCTCGCGGGCGTGGGCGGCATAGTTGCGCCCGACGCAGAAGACGCGGCGCACCGGAAAGCGCGACTGAATCCCCTCGACCGGCAGCGAGACGACGGGAGGCGGGGGAAACACATATGTTTCGGCGGACATCGGCGGTTCCGGGGGCTCGCGCCGGGATGGCGGAGCGGCACTTTCGGCGAGCCGGGCCGTGGATGCAAGGCGGCAGGCGTGCGATGCGCGGCCGCGTCGCAAGCGCCGTGCCTTGCGGCCGGTCGCCCCGACCGCTAGGTAGTCGGCCCGAACCCACCCAATTCGAGGCTCTTTTCATGCCGGCCGAGCCCGCCCGCTTCGTGCTCACTCTTTCCTGCGGCGACCGCCGCGGCATCGTCGCCGCGGTGGCGAACTCGATCGCCTCGCAGGACTGCAACATCGTCGAGAGCGCGCAATATGGCGATCCGGACAGCGGCCGCTTCTTCATGCGCGTCGCCTTCGCCGCGCCGCCGAGCGTCACCCGCGAGAGTTTCGTCAGCGGCTTCACGCCCGTCGCGACCGGCTACGGCTTCGACTGGAAGGTGCACGACCTCGCCGTGAAGCCGCGCGTGATGATCCTCGTCTCCAAGATGGGGCATTGCCTCAACGATCTGCTTTACCGCAATTCGATCGGCCAGCTGCCGATGGAGCTGGTCTCCGTCGCCTCCAATCACGAGACCATGCGCCGCCGCGTCGAGAACGAGGGGCTGCCGTTCCACTATGTCCCCGTCGAGGGGCGCAGCAAGGCGGAGCAGGAAGCGGAGATTCTTGGCCTGATCGAGGGCGAGCGGATCGATCTCGTCGTGCTCGCACGCTACATGCAGGTTCTCTCCGATGACATGTCGGCGAAGCTGGCCGGGCGGGTGATCAACATCCACCACTCCTTCCTGCCGAGCTTCAAGGGCGCCAAGCCCTATCACCGCGCCCATGAGCGCGGCGTGAAGCTGATCGGCGCCACCGCCCATTATGTGACCGCCGAACTCGACGAGGGTCCGATCATCGAGCAGGATGTCGGGCGCGTCGATCATTCGATGTCGGCCGAGGAGATGATCGCCATCGGCCGCGACATCGAGAACACCGTGCTGGCGCGGGCCATCAAGTTCCATCTCGAACATCGGGTGCTTCTGAATGGATCGCGCACCGTCGTCTTCCGCTGAGCCCATGAACGCCGAGCCCCTGAACGCTTCTGCGCCTGCCACCGCGCGGATCATCGACGGCAAGGCCGTCGCCGCCGAGGTCACCGATTCCATCGCCGCGATGGTCGCCGCGCGCGGCGTGAAGCCGGGCCTCGCGGTGGTGCTGGTTGGAGACGATGCCGCGAGCCAGGTCTATGTCGGCGCCAAGGGCAGGAAGGCGGCCGAGCTCGGCTTCCATTCCGTGCAGCACACGCTGCCGGCCGAGACCAGCGAGCGCGATCTGCTGGCGCTCGTCGCGGCGCTGAACGCCGATCCGGCGATCCACGGCATCCTGGTGCAGCTGCCGCTGCCGGCGCATATCGACACGACCAAGGTTCTCGAGACGATCGACCCCGCCAAGGACGTGGACGGCTTCCATCCGATCAATGTCGGCCGCCTCGCCATCGGCGAGCGCGAGCGGGCGCTCGTCTCGTGCACGCCGGCCGGCTCGCTGCTGCTGATCAAGCGGGCGCTGGACCGGCCGCTCGCCGGCCTCGACGCGCTCGTCATCGGCCGTTCCAACATCGTCGGCAAGCCGATGGCGCAGCTGCTGCTTCAGGAAAGCTGCACCGTCACCATCGCCCATTCGCGCAGCCGCGACCTGCCGGCGATAGCCCGCCGCGCCGACATTCTCGTCGCCGCCGTGGGCCGGCCCGAGATGGTGCGGGGCGACTGGGTGAAGGAGGGCGCCATCGTCATCGATGTCGGCATGAACCGCATTGCGGCACCCGAGCGCGGCGAAGGCAAGACGCGTCTCGTGGGCGATGTCGCCTATGGCGAGGCGGCTGCACGCGCCGGTGCGATCACGCCCGTCCCCGGCGGCGTCGGCCCGATGACCATCGCCATGCTGATGGCCAATACGCTCACTGCCGCCTGCCGCGTCGCCGGCCTGCCTGATCCGCAGTTCTAGCGGCGGGCGAGGTCCTAAAGAGAGGGCAGGGTCACTTCTGGCGACCCCGCCCCCTGAACATCGCTAGACACGTCGTCGTCAGATGCGACGCAGCATCTGGCAGAGCGCGACCAGCCCGTCGTCATAGACGGCCGGCGCGGCGAGGATGGAGCCGCACTTCTTCTTCATTTCGGCCTGCTGAGACGAGCCGAGCCCGGAATAATACAGCAGCACCTGCTTCGGCACGGTCGGTTGGAAGATGCCAGGGCCGCGGCCGTCATTGCCCTTGCCGCCAGCCTTGCCGCCGCCGGCCCCGCCATTCGAGGCCGTGCCGCTGCCCGACCCGCCGCCATTGCCGGAGCCGCCGCCCGAGCCGGACCCGCCGCCGAGGCCGCCACCAGAACCGCCGATGCCGAGCGACGCGTTGACATTGGTGTTGCCGCCGAGCGCGCCGGTATTGGCGTTCGCTCCGGCGTTGGCGCCGCCGCCGCCGATGCTCGCGGTGACATTGGCATTGGTGCCGCCGAGTGCCGGAGTCGCGGCATTCACGGTGGCATTGGCGCCGCCGCTGCCGACATTGGCGTTCGCTTTCGCCGTGGTTGTGCCGCCGAGCGCGCCGGTGGCCGCGTTCGCATTGGCCTTTGCGACATTGCCGCCGCCGCCACCCACCGTCGCATTGGCGTTGACGTTGGTGTTGGCGACAGTATTGACGTTTGCGCTGACACCGAGGCCGCCATTCTGGGCCTGGCCGACGCTGGCATTGACGCCTGCCACGCTCACGTCGATGGCGAAGGCGGATGCTGTCGAGAGACAGAGGATTGCCGCGATTGGAGCGATTCTGTTCATGATCTTCTCCCATTTTCAGGCTGAACTTGCTGAAAGCTCACCCCGGTCGCGGGAGCGGCCGGTGAAATTTCAACCGGCTGCGGCGAATTCGGTTGCCGGCTAAGGGCCGGTGAAGATGAATATCCTCTCGCCGCGATCGATCGAGTTGTCGAGGTTGTGCGGGTGGGTTGCCCGGGCGCATGTCTGGTCAAAGATCACCATTGAGGTCCGGTCCGCCTCAAGCTAGCGGATGCCCGGAAGCGCCTCTATCGGTGGAGATTGCCTTGGGCTGGATCTTGCCGCCGCAGATCGACAACCGCTTTCCGGGTCGCCGTCTGGTCGTGGCGGTGTTCGCCCTGATCACGGCGATGACAATCGGACGGAGCCTCGTCCACATGTTCGCGCCGGACGGCGGCGCGCAGTCGGTCGCGCATATTCCGCTCGACACCTATCCCGCCGCTGCCTCGAACGCGGTCGTCTTCCTGTTCTCGTTCTGGGGTCTTTCGCAGCTGATGATGGGGCTCGTCTACATCGTCGCGCTGCTGCGTTATCGCGCGTTGATTCCGCTG
Organism: Kaistia geumhonensis; assembly: GCF_030815145.1. Lineage (NCBI taxonomy): Bacteria > Pseudomonadati > Pseudomonadota > Alphaproteobacteria > Hyphomicrobiales > Kaistiaceae > Kaistia > Kaistia geumhonensis. Next base: position 4,550,238 of record NZ_JAUSWJ010000001.1, read on the forward strand.
CTGCTGGTGTTGATTTTTGTTGAATATGCGGGGCGGATCACGATCGGCCATATCCGCGTGATCGAGACAACGGCGACCGCTCCCGGCGCCATTCTCGACTATGTGATGGTACTGCTCACGCTCGTGCTGCTTGTCCTCAGCCGGCCGTCCTCGGCGGGCCGCTAGCCGCCGCTGAACCGCGGGGCCCGGCGGCTGCGCAAGCGCTCGCGCTGCATGATGTAGAGGCCGCTCGCCACGACGATCGCCGCGCCGGTCACGACCAGCGGATCGATCGATGTGCCGAACAGCAGATAACCGTAGGACAGCGCCCAGATCATCATGGAATACTGCATCGGTGCGACGACGGCCGCCGGTGCGAGCTTGAGCGAGCGGACGATCAGGAACTGGCCGACGCCGATCAGCATGCCGCCGGTCGCGAACAGGGTCAGGTCGTGCAGCGTCGGCATGTGGAAGGTCAGGATCATGCCGGGCAGGCTGACCGTGATGAGTCCCGTGACGACGGCGATCACCATCACCGCCGGATGCTCCTCGCGGGCAATCCGCCGCATCAGCAAAACCGTGAAGGCGCCGGTGATGGCCGATACCATGGCCGCCGCATGGCCGAGATGCAGCGCGACGAAGCCCGGACGGACCATCACGATGATGCCGACCAGCCCGACAAGCACCGCCGCCCAGCGGTGGATTCCGACTTTCTCCCCGAGGATCGGCACCGAGAGGATGGTGACGAGGATCGGGGTGCAGAAGAAGATCGAATAGGTTTCGGCGAGCGGAAGCTGCGAAAAGCTGAAGAAGCCGAAGATCGTTCCCGTGCCGGCCAGCAGGCCACGCAGCAGGATAAGCTTCGGATTTTTGACGCGCATCCCCGCGAAGCCGCCCTCATAGAGGATCATCGCGATGATCGGGATCAGCGCGAAGCTCGCCTGCGTGACGATGATCTGGAACACGGAGTAATGCGACGAGAGCACCTTCACGATCGCATCACTGGACGCGAACATGAAGTTGCCGGTCAGCGCCGCCGCGAGCCCTAGTAGCGACCGCTCGGCCTCGCCCTGGCGGAGATCCATGACGGCGGTCATCGTGCGCCCTCCCGTCGATCGGAATGGCACGGGCATGCGGCTGCGATCCGTCTGGCGACGGCGCGGACGCGCAAGGCGACGGGAGCAGGCACGACGACCTCGGAAGGGAACTTGCGGAGAGCGCGACGCGGCGGCTTGACCGGGGCGTCTTCCCTATCGATGACTGCCGCATTGCGGCAACGTCAAGGCGGATGCTCCCGCGAAGCCGGCCGGCTGTGTGCCTTGCGCCGCACTGTGGCAAGAAAGCCGCGCCCGCAGGGCGCCGAAGGAGAATCATGCCGGAATTCGCGGTCGATCCCCGCATTCTCGCCGACAGCGTCGCGGTCGGAGATCTCGCCCTCTGCCACGTCCGCCTGATGGACGATGCGCGATTTCCGTGGCTGCTGCTGCTGCCGCGCCGGGTAGGGCTGACGGAGCTCACCGAGCTCGCCGCGCCTGATGTCGCGATGGCCATGGAGGAGGTTCGCCTCGCCGCCGATGCGCTGCGTGCCGAACTGCCCTTCGCCAAACTCAACATCGCCGCTATCGGCAATGTCGTCAGCCAGCTCCATATCCATGTCATCGGGCGCAGCCCGGACGATGTCGCCTGGCCCGATCCTGTCTGGACATATCGGCCGCGGACGCCCCGCGACGCTGGCGAGAGCGCGCGGATCGCTGGATTGCTGCGTCGCCGCATCATCGGTGCAACGTAGCATTTTCGTCTCATGCTTACCGCTTAGTGAATCAATCCACGGGTCCGGTAACTCGTCGTTAACCACGCTCCGACGACTCTGCCGTCATAAGGACGATCAGATTCCGGCGGCCGCGCGGCCTGCGGACGACGTCCGAACGGTGTTCCGGCGGCAATGGACAAGGCGATGCAGCGGATGGCGACCGAGACGAGGCGGGAGGTGGAGCGAGGCGAACGCCGCGCTGCCGTCGCGGCCGCCTGTCTCGGTGCGCTGGTGCTCGCGGGCTGCGCCGCCAAGCCGCAGGAGATCATCACCAGTTCGCAGGCCAGCCGCACTTCGGTGGAGCGTTCCTTCATCGACATGCCGGCCGGCGGTCCTGCGATTCTTGGCATCGTCGAGCGCAATTATGCGAATGCGACGACGCAGGAGATCACGCTCGAGAACCATGCGCGGGTTGTCGGGGAGAACAAGTTCTGGGTGACGATGATCGGGCCTGTGGTCCAGACGACGGCGCCGCAGAACCGTATGGGCAACGACCCGCTGACGCTGCTCAATGTCAGCCGCGAATTCGGCTGGTACCTGCCCGGCGTGCGGATGAGCGTCTCGAACTACTACACGCAGAACCGCTACGGACCGTTCGGCTACGCCACGGGCCGCTCCGGCGGTGACACCTGCATCTATGCCTGGCAGCGAATCCAGGCCAACAACGTCAACGGCAACTGGTTCAGTCGTCAGGGTGCCATCCTCATCCGCCTGCGCTTCTGCGCGCCTGCTGCGCGCGAGACGGACCTGCTGACGCTCATGACGAGCTTCAACGTCAATTCCTATTTCCTTTCGAGCCGGTGGAACCCCTATAACGGCATCCCGCCGGTGCCGCAGGATCTGGGGCGTCCAGGCGTATCAATCCTGCCGCCTCCAACCGTTTACACGACCGGCTCGGTGGAGCCGGCGGCGCGACCGGTGCGGCGTGCCGCTGTCCAGCCCATGGTTGCGACGCCGCCACCGGTCGAAGTGATCAGGGAAGGCGCGGCCGTTGTTCCGCTCGATACGGGCGTAACCGCGGCTGATCTGGCGGCGACTGTCGGGGCCGGATCGGCAACGACGGCCGCGGGGGGCGCGGCGCCTCTCGACGGCTATCCGGTCGTTCCGCCGCCGTGACCATTGGTGACAATCCGAGCGATCGCGCTGACGGAATGTTCACCAAGAACTGAGAGAAGACGAGGAGGCGAGGTTTACGAGCATCCGAATCCGGCTCCGATAGAGCGCCTGGAATCGGACTGCGCCGGGGACGTGGACCGCGAGCGGATCGAGCGAGGCTGAGGAAAGCGCATGGCGCGGATAGTTTATGCCCTTGTCTGGGCACTCGCGGCCGTCGTGATGACGATCCTGATCACGCTGCCGATCAACCTGCAGGCGCATCTCGTCGCGGGCGCCGTCGTCGTCGGCGCGATGATCCTCCTGAAGCTGTTCACGCGGCAGGGCGTCTGGCGCCAGATCGCGCTCGCGCTCGGCACCTCGATCGTGCTGCGCTACGCCTATTGGCGCACGACGAGCACGCTGCCGCCGATCAACCAGCCCGAGGATTTCATCCCCGGCCTGCTCGTCTATCTTGCGGAGATGTACAGCATTTTCATGCTGTTCCTCTCGCTGTTCGTGGTCATGAGGCCGATGGCGCCGCGGACGCTGAAGGTGTCCTCGTCTGACCCCGATCTTCCGACCGTCGACGTCTTCGTGCCGACCTACAACGAGGAGCCGGCGCTCCTGGCGACGACGCTCGCCTCCGCCAAGGCGATGGATTACCCCGCCGACAAGCTGACGGTGTGGCTGCTCGACGACGGCGGCACCGTACAGAAGCGCAATTCGGAGAATATCGAGGCGGCCCAGGAGGCCGAGGATCGCTATATCGAGCTGCAGAAGCTCGCCGCCGATCTCGGCTGCCGCTACCTGACGCGCGAGAAGAACGAGCACGCCAAGGCCGGCAACATGAACAACGGCCTGAAGGTGTCGACCGGCGATCTGATCGCGGTGTTCGATGCCGATCATGCGCCGGCGCGCGACTTCCTCACCTACACGGTCGGCTATTTCCAGCAGATCCCGAAGCTCTTCCTCGTCCAGACGCCGCACTTCTTCCTCAATCCCGACCCGATCGAGCGCAACCTCCGCACCTTCGAGACGATGCCGTCCGAGAACGAGATGTTCTACGGCATCATCCAGCGCGGCCTCGACAAGTGGGACGCATCCTTCTTCTGCGGCTCGGCGGCCGTGCTCAAGCGCGAAGCGCTCGATCAGACCGGCGGCTTCTCCGGCATCAGCATCACCGAGGACGCCGAGACGGCACTCGAACTGCACGCGACCGGCTGGAGCAGCGTCTATGTCGACCGGCCGCTGATCGCTGGCCTGCAGCCTGCCACCTTTACGTCCTTCATCGGCCAGCGCAGCCGCTGGGCGCAGGGCATGATGCAGATCCTCCGCTTCCGCTTCCCGCCGGGCAAGCGCGGCCTCTCGATCCCGCAGCGCCTCTGCTACATGTCGTCGACGCTGTTCTGGCTGTTCCCGATCACGCGCTGGATCTTCCTGCTCGCGCCGCTCTGCTATCTGTTCCTCGACCTCGAGATCTTCACGGCATCGGGCGGCGAGTTCGTCGCCTACACCTCGTCCTACATGCTCGTGAACCTCATGATGCAGAACTACCTCTATGGCCGCTTCCGATGGCCATGGATTTCGGAGCTCTACGAATTCGTGCAGGGCGTCTATCTGCTGCCCGCGCTCATTTCGGTGATCCTCAACCCCAGCAAGCCGACCTTCAAGGTGACGGCCAAGAACGAGTCGCTCGACAAAGCCAGGCTCTCGGAGCTGGCGCGTCCGTTCTACATCATCTTCTTCGTGCTGCTCGCCGGTGTGTTCATGACGATCTGGCGTATCTATGCCGAGCCATACAAGGCCGACGTGGCGCTCGTCGTGGGCGGCTGGAACCTGCTGAACATCCTCATCGCCGGATGCGCGCTCGGCGTCATCTCTGAGCGCCAGGAGAACCGCCAGAGCCGCCGCATCGACGTGCGCCGGCGCTGCGAGCTGGTCATTGGCGACCGGATCGTTCCAGGGACGGTCGAGGATGCGTCGGTCGGCGGCGCGCGGCTCAACATCACTGGCCTGACCCCGAAGGATGTCGAGCGCGGGATGACGGCATCGCTGCGTTTCAAGACGAGCGTCGACATCCCGACGCGGGATCTGCCGATCACGATGCGCACGATCGCGCCCGGCTCGAAGGGCGTCATTCTCGGCTGCCGCTACGAACCGACCGTTGCCGACCACTATCGCCTGATATCGGACCTGATCTTCTCGAGCTCCGACCAGTGGTCGAAGTTCCAGTGGAACCGCCGCGTCAATATCGGAATCCTGCGCGGAACGATCTGGTTCGTGGGGCTCTCGGTCTACCAGACCGGCCGTGGCCTCGGTTATCTGCTTCAGTCCCTGCGCCGGGATCGCGGCGCGGCGGTCGCGGCGGAGAAGCGCGCAGCATGAAATCCACCGCTTCCTCGCTCGCTTTCGTCATGGCGCTTATGGTGGCGGTGCCGGCCGTCGCGCAGGCGCCGAAGCCCTTCGACATGGGCTCGGAGCAGGGCGAGGTGCCGGCGCAGTCGGATGTCTTCGCGCCGACGCTTCAAAGCGCGCCGATGCCGCAGGGTTATGTCGCGCCGCTGCAGATCCAGCCCTCCGGCGAGGTCGCGCAGCCGATGCCGTCGATGCCGGGTGCCACGCAGCCCCCGCGCTTCACGGTTCCAAGCATGGTGCCCTCAATCCGCGGACCGTCCACGGCTGGCGGTGTCGACGTGCCGTCGATCCCGATCACGCCGGTCGCCCCGCCGCCGGCGGCCAATGCCATCCAGGTCGCGCCCGCGGCCCCGTCCGCGTCGGCCCCGGCTCCGGCCGGCACCCCCGATGCCGCGCCGGCGGCGACCGCGAAACCGGCGAGCGTCGATCTCGTCCGCTACATCGTCCCGCAGAAGACGCTCCGGCTTGCCGGCGAGAACGACCAGCGCTCGTGGTCGGTCTTCCTGACGGCGAACGAGGCCGCGCAGCAGGCGGAGCTTTCGGTCGCCTACAAGAATGCGATCGTCGTGATGCCGGAGGCTTCGCGCCTCCGGGTCGTCATCAACAATGCCGTCGTGCTCGAGACACCGCTGTCCTCGTCCGACGACTTCAAGACCGTCTCGATGGCGCTGCCGGCCGGCCTGCTCCGCGCGGGCGGCAATGTGCTGCGCATGCAGGCCTTCCAGCGCCATCGCACCGATTGTTCCGTGCAGTCGACCTACGAGCTCTGGACGGACATTGACCCATCGAAGACGCATCTCACCTTCCAGAACGACGGATCGGCGAGCCTCTTGCAGTCGCTTCAGGACCTGCCGGCCGTGGGATACGGACCTGACGGCGTCACGCGAATCCGCATCGTCGCGCCTGCGACAGCGCAGGGCGCGGCGATCGAGAACGTGCTGAAGCTCTCGCAGGCCATGGGCGTCCTCGGTGCCTATCCCAACCCGGCCGTCCAGGTGCTCGACCGGCCGGAAGCCGAGGACGCGCCGGGAACGCTGACCGTCCTGCTGGGAACGGCCGCGGACATCAATCCGATGCTCTCGGCGCCGCTCGCGGCGGCCGCGACGCAGCCGATCGTCAACTTCCTTCAGGAGCCGTCGATCGGAACCAATGTACTCGCGATAACCGGCGCCAACTGGGGGCAGGTCGGCGCGGCGGTCGATGCGATTGCGGCGCAGGCGGACCGGCCGGTCAACACGCCGCGCAACACGCTGAACACCGCCGCCTGGCTCTCGCCGGATGTGCGGCTGTTCACCGGCTCCGAATCCGTGTCGCTGGCGAGCCTCGGCGTGACGACACAACAATTTTCCGGCCGCCGCTTCCGTGCCTATTTTTCCGTAGCGGTACCGTCCGACTTCTACGCCGATGCCTATGGCGAGGCGATCATTCTGCTCGACGCCGCCTATACGTCTGAAGTTCAGCCGGCCAGCCATATCGACCTCTATGTTAACGGCCAGATCGCCGCGACGACGCGCATCGTCAACCGGACGGGCGGCATCTTCCGTCACCTGCCGGTGCAGATGCCGTTCCGCCATTTCCGGCCCGGCGTGAACACGATCATGATCGAGGCCGTGCTGAACACCGCTGCAGACGCCGCCTGCGCCCCTGGCGGCTCGATCGCAGGCTCGGATCGTTTCGTTCTGTTCGACACGTCGGAGTTCTCGATGCCGCAGTTCGCGCGCATCGCCCGGAGACCCAATCTCGGGGCGCTGGCCGGCACCGGCGCGCCCTACAACACTGCGCCGTCCGCCTCGTCGATCGTCCTCGGGCGGAGCGATGCGGAGACGGTCTCCGCCGCGGCGACATTCGTGAACCGCCTCGCCACGCAGGCCGGCCGCGTCGTCCCGCTGGCCCTTACCGCGCCGGCCAGCGTCGGCGACGAAAACGCGATCTTCGTCGGTGTGGCATCGCAGTTCACCGACGGCATGCTGTCGCGGCTCGGCATCGCGGAATCGGTGCGCGTCAACTGGCGGTCCGAACTCAACATCCCCTCCGGCGACGTCGGCGGAGGCGGCACCGTGACGCTGCCCGGCACCAACCTGCCGGACACGACGGTCGCTCCGGACGGTCAGGCGGAGAGCACCGATGCCGTCTTCGACCGTTGGCGAACCGCGCTCTCCGGCGGCGGCGGCTGGCGCGGCCAGGTCTCGTCCTTCGAGGACTGGATGAAGCGCAACTTCGACATCTCGTTCTCGGCGCTGCGCATCGGCCCTGCGCAGGAGGTCGCCTTCGAGCCCAAGGCGCGGTCGACGCTGCTGATCGCTCAAGCGGTCAGCCCCGACGGCGGCGGCACCTGGACGATGATGACGGCACCTTCGCCGTCCGATCTCGCCGAAGGAGCGACGGCGATCGCCGCGATCGAGACCTGGTCGGAGATTCGCGGCCAGTTCAGCTGGTTCAGTCCGCAGACCGGGCGGCTGGAGAACCAGCCGGTCGCCAACTACCAGTTCGTCGTGACGCAGCCCCTCTCGATCCAGAACCTGCGCCTGATCGCCGCCAACTGGTTTTCCAGCAATATCGTCTTCTATGCGTTCTGCCTGATCGGCCTGTGCTTCGTGCTCGGCATCATCACCTCCGGCCTGTTGTTCCGCCTCGGGAGGCCGTCGTGAACGCCGCCGCCTTCATCCTCGCCGCCTGCATGGCGCTGTTCGGCGTCTCCGCCGCGCCGGCCGAGACGGTGCCGCTGCGCATCCAGGGCACGATCAGCCCTGCCGTCTGGCAGGCCTATGCCGCCCGCTTCGTCGACGTCTCCGGCCGCGTCATCGACGATGCAAACGGTTCGATCAGCCACAGCGAAGGGCAGGGCTACGGGCTCCTGCTCGCGCTCGCGGGCGACGACCGGGCCAGTTTCGAGCGCATCTGGTCTTTCACGCAGACGCAGATGCTGCTTCGAAGCGACGGACTGTCCGTCTGGATGTGGCGGCCGGGCAATCCGCATGTTCCCGACATCAACAATGCGAGCGACGGCGACATCCTCATCGCCTATGCGCTGGCAATGGCCGGACGCGCATGGGAAATCCCCCGCTACACCGCCGCCGCGGCGATGCTCGCGGATGCGGTCGGCAAGACGTCGGTCGTCGAGCACGACGGCAATCTGATCCTGCTGCCCGGCGTTACCGGATTCACCGTTCAGGATCGCCCGGAGGACGGTCCCGTCATCAACCTGTCCTACTGGGTTTTCGAGGCACTGCCCGTTCTGCAGCAACTGGCGCCGCAGACCGATTGGCAGAGGCTGGCCAAGTCCGGCCTCGACCTGACCGCCGCTTCGCGCTTCGGCGAATCCAAGCTTCCGAGCGAGTGGATTTCGCTTCACGCCGCTGCTCCCAAGCCGGCGGCGGGCTTCGATCCTCTTTTCGGCTACAATGCGATTCGGATTCCGCTCTATCTCATCCGCGCCGGCCTCACCGACAAGACTTGGCTCGGACCCTTCGAGGCTGCCTGGCGGGGTGCACAGATGCGCGGCCTGCCGCTGATCAATGTCGAGACCAACCAGACGGCCGCGACGCTGAGCGAGCCGGGCTATCGCATGCTGGCCGCGCTCCTCGCCTGCGTCGATGAAGGCACGCCTATCCCCGCCGATCTCAGGCTGTTCTCGCCGACGCACTACTATCCCGCGACGCTTTATCTCCTCGCGGTCTCCTACCTCGCGGAAAGGCAGCCGAAATGCCTGTGAGAGGGATCTTTCTCGTCATCGGATCGGTCGCGATCGTCGGCATCCTCGGTGCCGTCTTCGTGCGCCAGGCGGCGACGCGGACGGACGACCTTTCCCAGGTGATGCGGCCGGGCGGCGCAAGTTCCTCGGCGGCGACCGCCGGAATGTTCCTGCAGACGGCCGATGCCGCATCGGCCGTTCCCGTTGCCGACGACGTGTTCGGCGCCAACCGCATGGCGCAGGCGCAGCAAGTGCAAGTCGCGCCACCGGTCGTGCTGCCGGGCGCTCAGGCGCCGGCAGGGGCGGGGGGCGTCCAGCTTCCCGGCACCAACACCATCGTGAGGCCGGGTGCCACCGCTCCGGCGGCGCCGACGGCGCCCGCCGCTGCAGCACCGGTCCAGGCTCCGGCCGTTCAGCCCGCCCCTGTGGCTCCTGCAACGACGCAGCCAGTCCAGCCGCAGCAGGCGCAGGGCACCTCCGAGGCGCCGCAGTCCGGCAACGCAGCAGCCCCCGCCTCGGGCGTTCCCGCCGTCGACGAGACGGCGCTGCGCTATTTCGCGCGGCAGGGCGATACCCGCCGCCTGAATGCCGAGATCGCGCGGCTGCGTGCGCTCTATCCGACCTGGTACCCGCCGGCCGACATGACCGCGCCCATCCCGGTGGTGGATGCGCTGCTCGACAACATGTGGCAGCTCTACAGCCAGGGGAACTATGCCGCCGTCCGCGCGGCGATCGCCGATCGTGTGGCGACGCAGCCAGGCTGGACGCCGCCGGCCGATCTTCTTGCTCGCCTTGATGTCGGCGAGCAGCGCGAGCGGCTCGTGAACGCCTCGAACGCCAAGCAGTGGGAGACGGTGGTGCAGATCGCTGCGGCGACGCCGAGCCTGCTCACCTGCGCCGATGTCGACGTGCTGTGGCGTCTGGCCGAGGCCTTCGCTCGCAGCGACCGGCCGGGCCGTGCCCGCGACGTCGACGTCTATGTGCTCACCAACTGCCAGGATCCAAAGGAGCGGCTTGCCACCGTCCAGAAGGCGATGGCCTATCTGGGCGACGCCGAACTCGCCGACCTGCTGGCGCTCGAGCGTGTCGGCGCCGACGGCAAGGGCGAATTCGCGCCGGTCAAGGGCGACATCGCCCGTCGCCGGGTCGGCTCCGCAGCCAAGGATGCCGCCCGCACGGCGCCGCCGGAGGACCTCACCCTCCTCGGCGAGCTGGCCAAGGCCAGCAACAAGCCGGACGATGCGGTGCTTCTGGCCTCTTATCTTTTCACCCACAACGATGCCGAGAGTTCGGCGATGTGGTGGGCACTCGCCAAGACGCGGGCCGACACCCCGCAGATTGCGCGGGGGCTCGCCTATGCGCTGAATGCGCTCGAGCGGCCCGCCGAAGCCGAGGCTGCGGCCTATCGCTGGCGGGACGCCAGCCCGGAAAACAAGGAAGCCTATCTCGTCGTCGCGACCGCGCTGCTGGCTCTAGACCCGCCGGCGAAGATCGAGCCCGACGTCATGGCCCGCATGGCCAAGGTCATCGGCGACGCCAAATACGCGCCGGGTGCGCAGGATCTCGGCTGGTACGCCTACAATACCGGCCAGACGGTCGCGGCCGCGCGCTGGTTCTCGGCCGCGCTGACCTGGAAGCCGGATCTCGAGCCCGCGGCCTTCGGTCTCGCATTGGCGGCCCAGAAGCTGGGCGACCGCGCGGCTCTGGCGCAGATTCTGAAGGTGTGGGGGCCTCGTTCGCAGCGCATCGCTGATCTCGCCGACCCCGTACGCCAGCGCGCTGCGGCGCAGAAGGCGCAGCGCGGCTTCGATCTGCCGCCGAGCATTGCCGCGCCGGGCTCGCAGCCGCTCCCCGCACGCGGCTCTGATCTCGCGCCCGCGACCACGCCTGCGACGACGACCGCCTATGTCGTTCCCGATCCGGGCGGCAACTATGTCGAGCCAGTGTCGGCCGCGGAGCCGGCGGTCGCGCCCGTGCGCCGGGTGGCTTCGTCCTCTGGCGGTGGCGGTGGGGGCAGCGATTGCCGTCGCTTTGTGCCGCCCGGCGACCTGCGCGGTCAGGCCGCCCTCAACCGCGGCTGGTGTCTCATGGGCTACAACCGACCGATCGAGGCTGCCGATGCCTTCGACGCCGCGATGCGCACGACATCCGGCAAGAGCCGGCAGGACGCCGCCTATGGCAAGTCGCTCGCGGCGCTCCGGGCCGGGCTGACTGATACGGCGGCGATTTCGGCCGCCTCGGCGCCGCAGAGCCCGAAGCGCGCCGAGGAACTCAATCGCGAGATCCTGACGCAGCGCGCGCTCGCCGCCTATTCCGACAACCGGTGGACGGAAGCGCTGATGTTCCTCGACCAGCGCTCCCAGCTGGCGCCGGAGCAGAAGGATCTGCTCATGATCCGAGCCTGGTCCTATTTCCATCTCGGCCGCGTGCGCGAGGCGAAGCGCATTCTGACGGCCGTCGCCGGCACCGGCTCGCGCGAGGCGGCCAAGGCGCTGGTCTCGATGACCGATGCCAACAAGCCGATGTACGACGCCGACGATATCGACCGCCGCTGAAAGGGGGCAGCGGGAAAGGGGGAATCAGCGCGGGGCGGCCAGGCGGGCGATGATGGTCTTTAGCCCCGGCTCCTCGACGAGTTCGGCCGCTGCCTCGACCGGAAACCACATGACATAGCGCTGTCCGGCTTCCTTCCAGGTCGCGAGCTGCTCTTTGACCTGCATCTCGTAGACCGCGACCTCGACGAGTTCGAGCTGCGCCGTGCGGCGCTTCCAATAGAGAAAGCTGCCGATCGGCGCCTTTCCGACCTTCCCGACGAGACCACCTTCCTGTCGAGCCTCGATCGCGGCAGCCTCGCGATCGGTCTTGCTCTTCATCGGCCAGCCCTTGGGGATGGTCCAGCGCCGCGTCTCGCGCGTCGTGACGAGGCAGACCTCGAGCCCCGCCGTCCCGCGACGGAGCGGCAGCGCGCCGACCTGGTGCGCTGCACCAAGGGCGTCCGACGGCTCCGCCTTTGCGGGCTTGAGGTTCTGCTGCATCAAGGTTCCAGTGAGTTCGCCTTCGACACGACCTGGTCGAATCGGCTCGCAACCGCCAGTCGATATGGTGACTGGTCATTCGCCATTCGTCCGGAAACTTTTACCGGATCTCCCTGTTCCGCAACCCCAGAGGCCGGAATGTCACAGCCCTCGGCGAAAATCGGTCGCGTTGAGGCGAGAATTGTGCGCCGCGCCGCGGCTGCTACGCTCCAGCCGGGTCTAGGCAACCGTCTTGGGCACGGGGTTGTCGATGCATTTACGTCGAATCGCGCGGTTTCTGCCACGTCGCATTCGTGAATGGCTGGCTGATATCGACCGGGTGAGGGCGATGTACCGCGATCATTGCGGGCGCGAGCCGTCGATCCTCAGTCCCCGTCGGTTCACCGAAAAGCTGCAGTGGCGCAAGCTTTTCGACCTCGATCCGCATTTCGCCGTCTTCTGCGACAAATACGAATCGCACCGATATGTCGCCGAGAGGCTCGGTCCCGGCATGCAGGCGGAGGTCTATTTCGTCGGCGACGACCCGGAGGCGGTGCCGCTCGAGAGCCTGCCGCGTCCCTTCGTCCTGAAGAGCACGCATGCCTGCGAGCATGTTGCCGTGGTGAAGTCGGGCGACGTCATTGACGGGCTGGCGCTGCGAGCGAAGATGCGGGACTGGCTTGCGGTCAATCACGGCTCCAAGATGATGGAGCCGGGCTACGAGAATGTCCGCCGGAGGCTGATCGTCGAGTCGTTTCTCGGCGATCCCGATGGCGAACCATTCCAGGAGCGCAAGATCTTCTGCTTCGACGGCAAGGCGCGCTTCATCGAGTCGGTGGCGGTCTCGGGGCCGCAGCGCCTGCGGCAGACGCAGTTTCATGACGTCGACTGGACCCGCCTCTACTGGAAGACGCTCCGGGAGCCCTTTCCCGGCGTCATGCTTCGGCCGTCACGTCTCGACGACATGATCGCGACCGCCGAGCGGCTCGCGGCGGGCTTCGATTTCCTGCGCATCGACCTCTACGACGGCGGCGATCGCTTCTGGGTCGGAGAGGTGACGCCCTATTCCTGGTCGGGTCTCGTCAACTTCACGCCCGACGAGGCTGATTACGTCCTCGGTGCCGCTTGGCATCTGAGGGCCAAGCTCTTTCGCGCAGCTCTCGCGATCCTCTTCCGACGGCGTCGGATCCTGCCACCCAAGCCCGCGGGCGTACCAGCGGCTGCCGCGCCCGCCGCCGCCTCGACAGCAGTTGTGGCGAACTGACGCTGTTCCCAAGAAGCGGGTTGGTGCCGGTTGAGGGGATTGAACCCCCGACCTTCGGTTTACAAAACCGCTGCTCTACCGCTGAGCTAAACCGGCGACGGCATTCGTTTACGGAAGTGCGGGGCCGCCGGTCAAGACGGCCCTTCAACGGCTCACCCGGCCGGAGCGTCCAGATGACGGCGGGCGACATAGAGCGCGAGCGCGGCCGCGTTGGAGACGTTGAGGCTCTTGATCGCACCCGGCATGTCGAGTCGGGCGACCGTGTCACAGGTCTCGCGGGTCAGGCGGCGAAGGCCCTTGCCCTCGGCGCCGAGCACGAGCGCGATACGCTCGCCGGCCATTGCGGTCTCGAGCGTCGCCTCGCCCTCGCTGTCGAGCCCGACCCGGGTGAAGCCGAGCTCGCCCAGCTCGGTCAGCGCCCGGGCGAGATTGGGCACTTCGACATGGTTGATCCATTCCAGTGCGCCGGACGCCGACTTGGCGAGGACGCCGGTTTCGGTCGGCGCGTGGCGGCCTGTCGTGACGATGGCTTCGGCGCCGAAGGCGACGGCCGAACGCATGATCGCGCCGACATTGTGAGGATCGGTGACCTGATCGAGCACGACGATGAGCCGCGCATCGCCGAGCATGGTGAGCGGCAGCGCATCGAGCGGCTCCACGAGGGCTGCAACGCCCTGGTGCACGGCCCCATCGCCCACCAGCCTGTCGAGGGCGCGATTCTCCGCCTCCTCGACCGTCGCGGGGAGGGGCACGCCTTCCTCCTTCAGCCGCGCCAGCGCGTTCGGCGTGGCTGCGAGCCGCAGGATCGTGCGGCGCGGGTTGCCGAGCGCCGCGGCGACGGCGTGAATGCCGTAGAGCCACAACTGGTCGGGGCGTCGGTCGCCGGGAGAAACGGGGGCGAAGCGCCGCTCGCGGCGTCGCTCCGGCGGTCGTCCGCCACGGGGGCGCTTGTCGAAATCCTTGCTCATGCTTCGCTTATAGGTGCGCGCCCGGAGCGCGGCAACGGCTGCTCACAGCTGGTTTCGATCAAGGGGTTGATAGCGCTCCGAGGGGCGTTGACAGCGCCGGGCAAGGTCTCCATAACACGCGCCACGGAAAACCGGCCGACCAGCCGGTCCCGTGGATGATCCTGAACGCTTGACGCTCTGCCGGGATTACGGAGGGGTGCCCGAGTGGTTAAAGGGGACGGACTGTAAATCCGTTGGCTTAGCCTACGTTGGTTCGAATCCAACCCCCTCCACCATCTCGACGGAACGTCAGCGTGCGGGTGTAGCTCAATGGTAGAGCAGCAGCCTTCCAAGCTGAATACGAGGGTTCGATTCCCTTCACCCGCTCCATCAATTGGGCATCGCGCCGCCGGCGAGGCGGATCCTTCTCGCGGCGAGGTCGCGGTGCAAGCTGGGCCGGCCTGAGGCTCACGTGAACGAGACGACAGGAAACCACGTCGATGGGTAAAGAGAAATTCGAGCGTACGAAGCCGCACTGCAACATCGGGACGATCGGCCATGTCGACCATGGCAAGACGTCTCTGACTGCGGCGATCACGAAGGTGCTTGCGAAGACGGGTGGCGCGACCTTCAAGGCGTATGACCAGATCGACGCGGCTCCGGAGGAGCGTGCGCGCGGCATCACGATCTCGACGGCGCATGTCGAGTACGAGACGCAGGCCCGCCACTACGCTCACGTCGACTGCCCCGGCCATGCCGACTATGTGAAGAACATGATCACCGGCGCGGCGCAGATGGACGGCGCGATCCTGGTGGTTTCGGCGGCGGACGGCCCGATGCCGCAGACGCGCGAGCACATCCTTCTGGCGCGCCAGGTTGGCGTTCCGGCGCTGGTGGTGTTCCTGAACAAGGTCGACCTCGTCGACGATCCGGAGCTTCTGGAGCTCGTCGAGCTCGAGGTGCGCGAGCTGCTGTCGTCCTACGACTTCCCGGGCGACGACATTCCGATCGTCAAGGGCTCGGCGGTCGTCGCGCTCAATGACGGCGACGCCAAGCTCGGCGAGGACGCGATCCTCGAGCTGATGACGGCGGTCGACACCTATATCCCGCAGCCGGAGCGTCCGGTCGACCAGCCCTTCCTGATGCCGATCGAGGACGTGTTCTCGATCTCGGGTCGCGGCACGGTGGTGACCGGCCGCGTCGAGCGCGGCATCGTGAAGGTCGGCGAGGAAGTCGAGATCGTCGGCATCCGCCCGACGGTGAAGTCGACGGTGACCGGCGTCGAGATGTTCCGCAAGCTGCTCGACCAGGGTCAGGCCGGCGACAATATCGGCGCGCTGCTGCGCGGTATCGACCGCGAGGGCGTCGAGCGCGGGCAGGTTCTGTGCAAGCCCGGCTCGGTGACGCCGCACACGGTGTTCAAGGCCGAGGCCTACATCCTGACGAAGGAAGAAGGCGGTCGTCATACGCCGTTCTTCACGAACTACCGCCCGCAGTTCTACTTCCGCACGACGGACGTGACGGGCGTGTGCACGCTGCCCGAGGGCGTCGAGATGGTGATGCCGGGCGACAACGTGTCGATGGAAGTGACGCTGATCGTCCCGATCGCGATGGAAGAGAAGCTCCGCTTCGCCATCCGTGAAGGCGGCCGCACCGTCGGCGCCGGCGTCGTCGCATCAATCATCAAGTAAGCGACCCGAACATGAGATGCGGCGCGGCCCCTTGGCCGCTCCGCATGCGGTTCCAAAAGGCAGCAGCGATCCTCTCGCTGCTGCCTTTTTCGTTTCCGGTCAGGGCGTAAACATCGCCCGCGGACGGATGAGTTGGCCGCTGCGCGTCTGCTCCAATGCATGCGCGATCCAGCCGACCGAGCGGCCGGTCGCGAAGAGGGCCAGCGCCGCCTGGCGTGGCAGCCTGAAGCGACGTTCCAGCGCGACCAGAGCGAAATCGATTGTCGGGGCGAGACCGGTCGTGGTCTCGGCCGCATCGGCGACGGAGCGTTCCAGTGAGCCGATGTCGAAAGCGGCGATCAGTGCTTTCGCGCGCGGATCGCCGTCGGGATAGAGGCGATGACCAAAGCCCGGCAGATCGTCACCGCGCCGGAGACGCGCGTCGACCGCCGCGGCGCCGTCGCCGAGCCGGGCCGCCTCCTCCAGCAAGGCCGACACGCGTCCGGTGGCGCCGCCATGTGCCGGCCCGGCCAGCGTCACGAGACCGGCGACGAGCGCATGCGCCAGCGGTGCCCCGGTCGAGGCGGCGACGCGGGCGGCGAAAGTCGATGCGTTGAGCTCGTGATCGGCGACCAGGACGAGCGCGCGGCGAATGACGTCGGCCGCCGCAGGTGCCTGCCATGTCGCCGCGATCGACTCGTGCAGAGGCCCATCGGCCAGCCATCGATCGGCAGCGGCGACGGCGATGATGCGGATGAGGCGCCCCGCCCGCTGGCCGCGCAGGGTTGGCGGCCCGGCCGGGGCTGCGGTCGGCAGCTCCCCCGCCAGCGCTGCGACGGCGCGATCGATCGGCGAACCCGCCGACGAGACGGGCTTTGCGATCTGCCCCCGGAATTCGACCGCCTCGCAGTCCCAGAGCAGCGCGGCGATCTCCTCGAGCGACGCCGTCTCGGCGAGGGCAACGGTATCGCGGCCGCGATAGGCGAGGCGGCCCCCGGCAATGCTCGACAGGCGGGTCGTCAGGACCGGCATGCCCCAGTCGAGCGCCGTGGCGGCCGCGGCTGCCGGCCGCGACTGGCGATTCTTGCGCTCGAGAAGCGCCTCGATGTCGTCGCGACGATAGAGCCGCGCGCGCGGATCGGCGGGGTCGGGCAGGGCGCGGATCTGGCCACGGCTGACATAGGCATAGAGCGAGGCCAGGCGGATGCCGAGCATCCTGCTCGCCTCGCGCGCCGAAATCAGCCGTTCGTTCGATGCTGCCATATTGATTGGTTGATTCAAGATTGAGACATCAGTCAATCTAACTCAGTCTCGCGCCTATCGGAAGCGGAAGGAGACGACGATGACGATGGCGCTTACCAAAGATGCGAGCGTGGCGGGGCAGGGCGCGCAGGGATCGTTCGCGCGGGGTCTCGCCGGTGTCGTCGCCGCGGAGACGGTGCTGAGCGCTGTGGAAGGCGAGGCGGGGCGGCTGATCATCCGCGGCCGCCGCGTCGAGGATCTCGCGCCTCATATGCGCTACGAGGCGGTCGCCGCGATGTTGCTGGATGGGTTCGCGCCCGTGGAGGGCGATTTTGCCGGAGCGATCGGCAAGGCCAGGAAGGCCGCCTTCACGCGCTTTCAGGGCCGGCTGAGCGGGGCGGGCGCGCCGAAGGATCCTGTGGAGGCAATGCGTCTGCTTCTCGCCGGGATTGGCGATGGCGATCCGCTCGCGAGCCCGGCCGGCCTGATCGCGGCGACGGCGGTTGCGGCGGCGATGGCGATCCGTGCCAGCCGTGGCCTCGACGCCGTAACCCCCGACGCCGGACTGCCGCATGCGCTGGACCTGCGCCGCATGGTGACCGGTACGCTGTCCGACGCGGCCGAAGCGCGGGCGTTCGAGACCTATCTGGTGACGGTGATCGACCACGGCCTCAACGCCTCGACCTTCACGGCGCGGGTCGTAGCCTCGACGGAGGCGGGCCTCTCCTCTGCGGTGATCGCGGCGCTGTCTGCGCTCAAGGGTCGGCTGCATGGAGGCGCCCCTGGTCCTGTTCTCGACATGCTCGACGAGATTGGCACGGCCGACGCGGCCGAGGGCTGGCTCGACGGCCGCGTCGCGTCGGGAGAACGAATCATGGGCTTCGGGCACCGCGCCTATCGCGTGCGTGACCCGCGCGCCGACGTCCTGCGAGCCGCCGTCGCAACGCTCGGCGACCGCGACGGACGGCTCGATCTCGCGCGAGCGGTGGAAAAGGCGGCGCTCGAAGTGTTGGCGCGGCGCAAGTCGGGACGCCGTCTCGACGTCAATGTCGAATTCTATACGGCGCTGCTGCTGGAACGACTCGGGATTCCCCGCGAGGGCTTCACACCGATCTTTGCGGCCGGGCGCGTCGCCGGGTGGATCGCCCATGCGCTGGAGCAGCAGCAAGGCGGAGGCCTGATCCGGCCGGAATCCCGCTATATCGGGCCGCTTCCGGCCTGAGGTCGGGTCGCGGACGGGGGTGGCCGGCGAGGGGCGAGCGAATAGGGATTGCACCCCAACCCCGCCTTGGCTATGACAACGCCGCGCAGCCGGAATCGACCAAGGTCGAGCCGCTCGGCGTGGAGGGGTATAGCTCAGCTGGTAGAGCGACGGTCTCCAAAACCGTAGGTCGTAGGTTCGAATCCTACTGCCCCTGCCAAATTAACCCTTGAGGAATCGTCTTTTCGATTCTATGTAACGCTTCCCAGCGCGGTGCGCAGACGGTTGTTTGCGCGCCCGCAAGTCGTGAGCGGGTAATGGCCACCAAAACCAATCCATTGACGTTCCTCCAGCAGGTCCGGACGGAGGTCTCGAAGGTCGTTTGGCCGTCGCGGCGTGAAGCTCTGATCACCACCGCCATGGTTTTTGCCATGGCCGTCGCTGCGTCGCTCTTTTTCACGCTGGTCGATTTCGGGTTGAGCTGGGGCGTTCAGCTGCTGCTCGGCCTCGGTCGCTAAGTCGGAGCCGGCCAGATGGAAAAGCGGTGGTACATCGTCCACGCCTATTCGAATTTCGAGAAGAAGGTGGCGGACTCGATCCGTGAGCAGGCTGCGCAGCGCGGTCTGTCCGACCTCTTCGATCAGATCCTCGTCCCGACCGAGAAGGTCGTCGAGGTGCGCCGCGGCCGCAAGGTCGATGCCGAGCGCAAATTCTTCCCTGGCTATGTTCTGGTGAAGATGGCGCTGACGGACGACGCGTATCACCTGATCAAGAATACGCCGAAGGTCACCGGGTTCCTCGGCTCGGACAACAAGCCGATGCCGATCTCCGAGGCCGAGGCCGGCCGCATACTGCACCAGGTGCAGGAAGGCGTCGAGCGGCCGAAGCCTTCGGTCAGCTTCGAGGTCGGAGAGCAGGTTCGCGTCGCGGACGGTCCCTTCGCTTCGTTCAATGGTCTCGTCGAGGAAGTCGACGAGGTCCGCGCGCGGCTCAAGGTGGCCGTGTCGATCTTCGGGCGTGCCACTCCGGTGGAGCTCGAATACGGGCAGGTCGAGAAGGTCTGACCCAAGGGGCGTGGGAGGATGCGGCGCTCGCCAGGCACCGCCACTCCGCACCACGCCATTCCTGATCCGGCATGATGCCGGGTCGCCTCGCCGGCAGGCTGCCGGCAGTGGAAAGGAACGACTATGGCAAAGAAAGTCATGGGCTACCTGAAGCTTCAGGTGAAGGCCGGTTCGGCGACTCCGTCGCCGCCGATCGGTCCCGCGCTCGGCCAGCGCGGCATCAACATCATGGAGTTCTGCAAGTCCTTTAACGCGCAGACCCAGGAGATGGAGAAGGGCTCGCCCGTCCCGGTGGTCATTACCTACTACCAGGACAAGTCGTTCACCTTCGTCATGAAGACGCCGCCGGTGAGCTACTTCCTCAAGAAGGCCGCCAACGTCCAGAAGGGCGCCACCACGCCCGGCAAGGGCGCTTCGGCCGGCTCGATCACCAAGGCCCAGTGCCTCGACATCGCGTCGAAGAAGCTCAAGGACCTCAACGCCGACAGCGTCGAAGCTGCCGCGCGCATGGTCGAAGGTTCTGCCCGCTCCATGGGCCTCACGGTGGTTGACTGATCATGGCTCATCACGGAAAGCGCGTCGTCAAGGGACGCGAGGGCATCGACCGCAACAAGCTCTATCCGATCGCCGAGGCCGTCTCGATGATCAAGGAGCGCGCGAATGCCAAGTTCGACGAGACCATCGAGCTCGCGATGAATCTCGGCGTCGATCCGCGCCATGCCGACCAGATGGTCCGCGGCGTCTGCGCGCTGCCGAACGGCTCCGGCCGCACGGTCCGCGTCGCGGTGTTTGCGCGTGGCGCCAAGGCTGAGGAAGCCAAGGCCGCCGGCGCCGACATCGTGGGCGCCGAGGACCTGCTCGAGATCGTCCAGGGCGGCACGATCGACTTCGATCGCTGCATCGCGACCCCGGACCTGATGCCGCTCGTCGGCCGTCTCGGCAAGGTGCTCGGCCCGCGCGGCCTCATGCCGAACCCGAAGGTCGGCACGGTGACCATGGATGTCACCGGCGCCGTCAAGGGCGCCAAGGGCGGCTCGGTCGAGTTCCGCGTCGAGAAGGCTGGCATCATCCATGCGGGCATCGGCAAGGCGAGCTTCGACACCGAGAAGCTCGTGCAGAACATCAAGGCGTTCGCCGACGCGGTTCAGAAGGCTCGTCCGACCGGCGCGAAGGGCACCTTCGTGCAGCGCGTCGCCGTGTCGTCCACCATGGGCCCCGGCGTCCATGTCGATCCGTCGTCCGTGCTGAACGGCTGACGATCTCAATTCCGTCCGGGCGACCGGGCGGCAAGGCGGCCGATGGGGTTTGGTCCCGATCGGCCGATACCTGTCCGAGACTGCAGGTGCCGGCGTTGCCGGCTTAATCTCCTGCATAGACGGGGCGAGACGGATTGTCCGGCGCGAGCCGGCTGTCAGTTCGAACCTCTTTTGCCCGGCGGCCCGCAAGGGTCCGCGGGGGGACAGGCCAGGAAGCGTCGCGGGCGGCTCGCCCGGCCGCGGCAAACGCAACCGGCGGTCCCGACCCGCAAAGTCGGCCGCCTACTGGAGAGAGGCAAGTGGAAAAAGCGGCAAAGCGCGAACTTGTCTCGACGATGAACGAGGTCTTCCAGGAGGCCAATGTCGTCGTCGTGGCACACTATGCCGGCCTCACCGTTGCCGAGCTGACCGCCTTGCGCGGCAAGGCTCGTCAGCAGGGGGTCAGCGTAAAGGTCGCAAAGAACCGCCTTGTGAAGCTCGCCCTTCAAGGCACGGACTCTGCCCATATCGCGGACCTGTTCACGGGTCCGACGCTGGTCGCCTATTCGGCCGACCCGGTGGCAGCGCCCAAGGTCACGTCCGATTTCGCCAAGACGAATGACAAGCTCGTCATTCTCGGTGGCGCGATGGGCTCGACCAATCTGAACCCCGAAGGGGTCAAGGCCCTTGCCACGCTGCCGTCGCTCGACGAGCTGCGCGGCAAGCTGATCGGCCTGATCCAGGCGCCGGCGCAGAAGATCGCGTCGGTCGTCAACGCACCTGCGGGCCAGCTCGCACGCGTGTTCGGCGCCTATGCCAAGAAGGATGAAGCGGCGTAAGGCCGTTCGCTCAACATCTGAATTCGAACTGATAGGATATTGAAATGGCTGATCTTTCGAAGATCGTTGAAGAACTCTCGAGCCTGACCGTTCTCGAGGCTGCCGAGCTGTCGAAGCTGCTCGAGGAGAAGTGGGGCGTTTCGGCTGCTGCTCCGGTCGCGGTTGCGGCTGTCGGCGGCGGTGCCGCCGCTGCGGCTCCGGTCGAGGAGAAGACGGAGTTCGACGTCATCCTCGTCGAGGCCGGCGCGAACAAGATCAACGTCATCAAGGAAGTCCGCGCGATCACGGCTCTTGGCCTCAAGGAAGCCAAGGATCTGGTCGAGGGTGCTCCGAAGGCCGTGAAGGAAGGCGTCTCGAAGGACGAGGCTGCCAAGCTCAAGGCTCAGCTCGAGGGCGCCGGCGCCAAGGTCGACGTCAAGTAAGTCGCATACGGCCGGCCCCGACCGGGGCCGGCCGGTTCATCAGGGTTCTTCATGGAACCGCTGTCCAGAGAGCCGCGCCCAAGCGCGGCTATACGGCTTTCCGGACAGCCGTTCTTGGAAATGAAAAGGAGCGAACATGGCCCAGGCATTTACCGGTCGTAAGCGCATCCGCAAGTTCTTCGGGTCGATCGGCGACGTCGCCGAGATGCCGAACCTCATCGAGGTTCAGAAGGCGTCCTACGACCAGTTCCTCATGGTCGAGGAAACGAAGGGCGGGCGTCCCGACGAAGGTCTGCAGGCCGTCTTCAAGTCCGTTTTCCCGATCTCCGACTTCTCGAACACGGCGCTGCTCGAATTCGTCCGCTACGATTTCGACCCGCCAAAGTACGACGTCGACGAGTGCCGTCAGCGCGGCATGACCTTCTCGGCTCCGCTCAAGGTCACGCTGCGGCTGATCGTGTTCGATGTCGACGAGGACACCGGCGCCAAGTCCGTCAAGGACATCAAGGAGCAGGAAGTGTACATGGGCGAGATGCCGCTCATGACGCTGAACGGCACCTTCATCGTCAACGGCACCGAGCGCGTTATCGTCTCGCAGATGCATCGCTCGCCGGGCGTCTTCTTTGACCACGACAAGGGCAAGACCCATTCGTCGGGCAAGCTCCTGTTCGCCGCCCGCATCATTCCCTATCGCGGCTCGTGGCTCGACATCGAGTTCGACGCGAAGGACATCGTCTATGCGCGCATCGACCGTCGCCGGAAGATTCCGGTGTCGTCGCTGCTCTATGCGCTCGGCATGGACGCCGAGGAGATCCTCGAGACCTTCTACAACACGGTGACCTACACTAAGGCCGCCGATGGCTGGCGCATGCCCTATGATCCGGCGCGTATGCGCGGCATCAAGGCGGCGACGGATCTCGTCGACGCCGATACCGGCGAGGTCGTGGTCGAGGCCGGCAAGAAGCTGACGGCCCGTGCTGCCCGCGCCATCGCCGAGAAGGGCGTCAAGGCGCTCAAGGTCACCAGCGAGGACCTGTTCGGCAGCTATGTGGCCGAGGACATCGTCAATCCGCAGACCGGCGAAATCTACGCCGAGGCGGGCGACGAGCTCACCGAGAAGCTGCTCGGCGCGCTCGAGACGGCGGGATATGACGAGATCAGCGTTCTCGACATCGATCACATCAATGTCGGCGCCTATATCCGCAACACGATCGCCGTGGACAAGAACGAGACGCGTGAAGACGCGCTGTTCGACATCTACCGCGTGATGCGTCCGGGTGAGCCGCCGACCATGGATTCGGCGCAGGCCATGTTCCACTCGCTGTTCTTTGACAGCGAGCGCTACGACCTGTCCGCGGTCGGCCGCGTCAAGATGAACATGCGTCTCGACCTGACGGCCGAGGACACCGTCCGCGTTCTCCGCAAGGAGGACATCCTCGCGGTGATCCGAATGCTCGTCGAGCTGCGCGGCGGCAAGGGCGAGATCGACGACATCGACAATCTCGGCAATCGCCGCGTGCGTTCGGTCGGCGAGCTCATGGAGAACCAGTACCGCGTCGGCCTGCTCCGCATGGAGCGCGCCATCAAGGAGCGCATGTCGTCGGTCGAGATCGGCAACGTGATGCCGCAGGATCTCATCAACGCCAAGCCGGCGGCCGCGGCCGTGCGCGAGTTCTTCGGTTCCTCGCAGCTCTCGCAATTCATGGACCAGACCAACCCGCTCAGCGAGATCACGCACAAGCGTCGTCTCTCGGCGCTTGGCCCGGGCGGTCTGACGCGCGAGCGCGCCGGCTTCGAGGTGCGCGACGTGCACCCGACGCATTACGGCCGCATCTGCCCGATCGAGACGCCGGAAGGCCCGAATATCGGCCTCATCAACTCGCTTGCGACCTTCGCCCGCGTCAACAAGTATGGCTTCATCGAGAGCCCGTATCGTCGCGTCAAGGACGGCGCCGCCACCGACGAGATCATCTATCTCTCGGCGATGGAGGAGTCGAAGTACTACGTCGCGCAGGCGAACGTGAAGCTCGATGGCGACGGCAAGCTGACCGAGGACCTGATCGTCTGCCGTCACGCGGGTGAGAACGTCATGGTCGGCGCCGAGCGCGTCGACTTTATGGACGTGTCGCCGAAGCAGGTCATCTCGGTGGCCGCGGCGCTTATCCCGTTCCTCGAGAACGACGACGCCAATCGCGCCCTCATGGGCTCGAACATGCAGCGCCAGGCGGTGCCGCTCGTTCGCGCCGAGGCGCCGTTCGTCGGCACCGGCATGGAGAGCGTCGTCGCCCGTGACTCGGGCGCCGCGATCGCGGCCCGCCGCGGCGGCGTCGTCGACCAGGTGGACGCGACCCGTATCGTCATCCGCGCGACCGAAGACCTCGATCCGTCGAAGTCCGGCGTCGATATCTACCGGCTGATGAAGTTCCAGCGTTCGAACCAGTCGACCTGCATCAACCAGCGTCCGCTGGTGCGCGTCGGCGACATCGTCGGCCGCGGCGACATCCTGGCGGATGGCCCCTCGACCGATCTCGGCGATCTCGCCCTCGGCCGGAACGTGCTCGTCGCGTTCATGCCGTGGAACGGCTACAACTTCGAGGACTCGATCCTGCTCTCCGAGCGGATCGTGGCCGACGACGTCTTCACCTCGATCCATATCGAAGAGTTCGAGGTGATGGCG
This sequence comes from Kaistia geumhonensis, assembly GCF_030815145.1. Taxonomy (NCBI): domain Bacteria; kingdom Pseudomonadati; phylum Pseudomonadota; class Alphaproteobacteria; order Hyphomicrobiales; family Kaistiaceae; genus Kaistia; species Kaistia geumhonensis. Next base: position 4,574,803 of record NZ_JAUSWJ010000001.1, read on the forward strand.
CGCGACACGAAGCTCGGCCCCGAGGAGATCACGCGCGACATCCCGAACGTTTCGGAAGAGGCTCTGAAGAACCTCGACGAAGCCGGTATCGTCTATATCGGCGCCGACGTTCAGGCGGGCGACATCCTGGTCGGCAAGATCACGCCGAAGGGCGAGAGCCCGATGACGCCGGAAGAGAAGCTGCTGCGCGCCATCTTCGGCGAGAAGGCGTCCGACGTGCGCGACACGTCGCTGCGCGTTCCGCCGGGCGTCACCGGCACGATCGTCGAGGTCCGCGTCTTCAACCGCCACGGCGTGGAGAAGGACGAGCGCGCCATGGCGATCGAGCGCGAGGAGATCGAGCGTCTCGCGAAGGACCGCGACGACGAGCAGGCGATCCTCGACCGCAACGTCTATGGCCGTCTCGCCGACATGATCGTCGGCAAGACCGCCTCGAGCGGCCCGAAGAACTTCAAGAAGGAGACGGTGCTCAGCCGCGAGCTGCTGGATGAATATCCGCGCAGCCAGTGGTGGCAGTTCGCCGTCGCCGACGAGAAGCTGATGGGCGAGATCGAGGCGCTGCGCGGCCAGTATGACGAGAGCCGCAAGCGTCTGGAGAAGCGCTTCATCGACAAGGTCGAGAAGCTGCAGCGCGGCGACGAGCTGCCGCCCGGCGTGATGAAGATGGTCAAGGTCTTCGTCGCCGTGAAGCGCAAGATCCAGCCGGGCGACAAGATGGCCGGCCGTCACGGCAACAAGGGCGTGGTCTCGCGCATCGTTCCGGTGCAGGACATGCCGTTCCTCGAGGACGGCACGCATGTCGACATCGTGCTCAACCCGCTCGGCGTGCCGAGCCGCATGAATGTCGGCCAGATCCTGGAGACGCATCTCGGCTGGGCTTGCGCCGGCATGGGTCTCAAGGTCGGGCGCATGATCGAGGAGTACAAGCGGACCGGCAACACCGCGCCGCTGCGCCTGCAGCTCGACGAGATCTATGGCGACAACGCCAAAAACGAGAAGGTGGCGGAGCTGGACGACGACAGCGTCGTGAAGCTTGGCCTGCATCTCTCCAAGGGCGTGTCGATCGCGACGCCTGTCTTCGACGGCGCCCGCGAGGCGGACATCGTCAAGATGCTGACGAAGGCCGGGCTCGATCCGTCGGGCCAGGTGACGCTCTATGACGGGCGCACCGGCGAGGAGTTCGATCGCAAGGTCACGGTCGGCTACATCTACATGCTGAAGCTGCATCACCTGGTGGACGACAAGATCCACGCCCGCTCAATCGGCCCCTATTCGCTGGTCACCCAGCAGCCGCTCGGCGGCAAGGCGCAGTTCGGCGGCCAGCGCTTCGGCGAAATGGAGGTGTGGGCGCTCGAGGCCTATGGCGCGGCCTACACGCTGCAGGAAATGCTGACGGTGAAGTCGGACGACGTGGCCGGCCGCACCAAGGTCTACGAGGCGATCGTCCGTGGCGACGACACCTTCGAGGCCGGCATTCCCGAGAGCTTCAACGTGCTGGTCAAGGAAATGCGCTCGCTCGGTCTCGACGTGGAACTCAACCAGTCGAAGCCGTTGGACGGGGTCGAGCGGCTTCCGGATGCGGCGGAGTAATCCGCGGCGCGGCCCGCGAAGGCGGGCCGTCGGAAGTCGCAATGAAGTTTGACATGCGGTCATCCGGCCGGGAGCCTTGGCTCTCGCCGGCGACCGATCAAGGAGATCGGCGATGAATCAGGAAGTCGCGAACATCTTCAACCCGCTGGCGCAGCCGGCGCAGAACTTCGACCAGATCCGCATCCATATTGCGAGCCCGGAGAAGATTCTGTCGTGGTCGTTCGGCGAGATCAAGAAGCCGGAAACCATCAACTATCGTACCTTCAAGCCCGAGCGCGACGGTCTGTTCTGCGCGCGCATCTTCGGGCCGATCAAGGACTACGAGTGCTTGTGCGGCAAGTACAAGCGCATGAAGTACAAGGGCATCATCTGCGAGAAGTGCGGCGTCGAGGTGACGCTGGCGCGCGTGCGGCGTGACCGCATGGGCCATATCGAGCTCGCGGCCCCGGTCGCCCATATCTGGTTCCTGAAGTCGCTGCCGTCGCGCATCGGCATGCTGATGGACATGACGCTCAAGGATCTCGAGCGCATCCTCTACTTCGAGAACTATGTCGTGCTGGAGCCGGGCCTCACCCCGCTGAAGGAGCGTCAGCTCCTCACCGAGGAGGAGTATCTGCGCGCCCAGGACGAATATGGCGACGACAGCTTCACGGCGCTGATCGGTGCCGAGGCCATCCGCGAGATGATGATGGCGCTCGACCTCGAGAAGCTCGCGGTCGACCTGCGCGAGGAGATCGCGACTTCGACCTCGGAGCTGAAGCCGAAGAAGCTCGGCAAGCGGCTGAAGCTGGTCGAGGCGTTCATCGAGTCCGGCAATCGCCCGGAATGGATGATCATGACCCAGATCCCGGTCATCCCGCCGGATCTGCGTCCGCTCGTTCCGCTCGATGGCGGCCGTTTCGCCACCTCGGATCTCAATGATCTCTATCGCCGCGTCATCAACCGCAACAATCGTCTGAAGCGGCTGATCGAGCTGCGCGCGCCGGACATCATCATCCGGAACGAGAAGCGCATGCTGCAGGAGGCCGTCGACGCGCTGTTCGACAACGGCCGCCGTGGCCGCGTCATCACCGGCGCCAACAAGCGTCCGCTGAAGTCGCTCTCCGACATGCTGAAAGGCAAGCAGGGCCGCTTCCGCCAGAACCTGCTCGGCAAGCGCGTCGATTATTCCGGCCGTTCGGTGATCGTGGTCGGTCCGGAGATGAAGCTGCACCAGTGCGGCCTGCCGAAGAAGATGGCGCTCGAGCTGTTCAAGCCGTTCATCTATTCGCGCCTCGACGCCAAGGGCTTCTCCTCGACCGTGAAGCAGGCGAAGAAGCTTGTCGAGAAGGAGCGGCCCGAGGTCTGGGATATCCTGGACGAGGTCATCCGCGAGCATCCGATCCTGCTCAACCGCGCCCCGACGCTGCACCGCCTCGGCATTCAGGCCTTCGAGCCGGTGCTGATCGAAGGCAAGGCGATCCAGCTCCATCCGCTCGTTTGCTCGGCCTTCAACGCCGACTTCGACGGCGATCAGATGGCCGTGCACGTCCCGCTGTCGCTCGAGGCGCAGCTGGAAGCGCGCGTCCTCATGATGTCGACGAACAACATCCTGCATCCGGCGAACGGCCTGCCGATCATCGTGCCGTCGCAGGACATCGTCCTCGGCCTCTATTATCTGTCGATCATGGCGGAGAAGGAGCCGGGCGAGGGCATGATGTTCGGCTCCATCGCGGAGATCGAGCATGCGCTGGCCGCCAAGGCGATCACGCTGCACACCAAGATCCGCGGCCGCTATCGGAACGTCGATGCGGACGGCAAGGTCACTTCGAAGATCTACGACACGACCCCCGGCCGCCTGCTGATCGGCGAACTGCTGCCGAAGCACCACAACCTGCCCTTCGACGTCGTCAACAAGCTGATGACGAAGAAGGAAATCTCGAACACGATCGACGCCGTCTACCGCCATTGCGGTCAGAAGGAGACGGTCATCTTCTGCGATCGCATCATGGCGCTTGGCTTCCGCGAGGCCTGCCGTGCGGGCATCTCGTTCGGCAAGGACGACATGGTGATCCCGGCCGCGAAGACGAAGCTGGTCGAGGAGACGCAGGCTCAGGTCAAGGACTACGAGCAGCAGTACAATGACGGCCTGATCACCTATGGCGAGAAGTACAACAAGGTGGTCGACGCCTGGGCGAAGTGCGGTGACCGCGTCGCCGAGGAGATGATGAAGGGCATCTCGGCCGTGCGCCGGGATGACGAGTCGGGTCGTCAGAAGCCGATGAACTCGGTCTACATGATGAGCCACTCGGGTGCGCGTGGTTCGCCCACGCAGATGAAGCAGCTCGCCGGCATGCGCGGTCTCATGACCAAGCCGTCGGGCGAGATCATCGAGAACCCGATCATCTCGAACTTCAAGGAAGGCCTAACGGTTCTCGAGTACTTCAACTCGACCCACGGCGCCCGCAAGGGTCTCGCCGACACGGCTCTGAAGACGGCCAATTCCGGCTATCTGACGCGCCGTCTCGTCGACGTGGCGCAGGACTGCATCATCATCGAGAAGGATTGCGGCACGACCAACGGCCTGCGCATGCAGGCTGTGGTCGACAGCGGGCAGGTCGTCGCCTCGCTCGGCCTGCGCATCCTCGGCCGCACCGCGGCGGAGGACATCGTGGCCGCCGCGACCGGCGAGGTGCTCGTCCCGGCCGGCAAGCTGATCGAGGAGCGTGACGTCGAGCGCGTGGAGAAGGCCGGCGTCCAGGCGGTGAAGATCCGCTCGGTGCTGACCTGCGACACGAAGATCGGCGTCTGCGCGGCCTGCTACGGCCGCGACCTCGCCCGCGGCACCCCGGTCAACATGGGTGAAGCGGTCGGCGTCATCGCGGCGCAGTCGATCGGCGAGCCGGGCACGCAGCTCACCATGCGCACGTTCCACATCGGTGGCACGGCGCAGGTGGTGGACTCGTCCTTCATCGAGTCCTCGTTCGAGGGCACGGTGCAGATCCGCAACCGCAATGTCGTGCGGGACTCGGACGGCAAGCTGATTGCGCTCGGCCGCAACATGGCGATCGTGATCGTCGACAAGGACGGGACGGAGCGCGCGGTCAACCGCGTCACCTACGGCTCGCGCCTTCATGTCGACGAGGGCGATCAGGTCAAGCGCGGCCAGCGCCTCGCGGAGTGGGACCCCTATACCCGTCCCGTTCTCACCGAGGTCGAGGGCACGATCGGCTACGAAGACCTCGTTGAAGGCATCTCGGTCGCGGAAACGGCCGACGAGTCGACGGGCATCACCAAACGCGTCGTCATCGACTGGCGCGCCAGCCCGCGCGGCAGCGACCTGAAGCCGGCGATCGTGATCAAGGGCAAGGACGGCAAGGTGCTGAAGCTCGCCCGTGGCGGCGAGGCACGCTACCTGCTCTCGGTGGAGACCATTCTCTCGGTCGATCCGGGCTCGAATGTCCATGCCGGCGACGTGCTGGCGCGTATCCCGACCGAGGGCGCCAAGACCCGCGACATCACGGGCGGTCTGCCGCGCGTGGCGGAGCTGTTCGAGGCACGCCGTCCCAAGGATCACGCGATCATCGCCGAGATGGACGGCACCGTTCGCTTCGGCCGCGACTACAAGAACAAGCGCCGCGTCATCATCGAGCCCGCCGAAGGCTCGGTCGATGCGGCGGGCATGCCGCTGCAGCCTGTTGAGTATCTCATCCCGAAGGGCAAGCCGTTCCATCTCCAGGAAGGCGATGCCGTCGAGAAGGGCGACTACATCATGGACGGCAATCCGGCGCCGCACGACATTCTGGCGATCAAGGGCGTGGAGGCTCTCGCGGCCTATCTCGTCAACGAGATCCAGGACGTCTACCGGCTCCAGGGCGTGCAGATCAACGACAAGCACATCGAGGTGATCGTTCGCCAGATGCTGCAGAAGGTCGAGGTCGTGGACGGCGGCGAGACGGAGTTCTTCTCCGGCGAGCAGGTCGACCAGCTCGAGTTCGACGTGGTCAACGAGAAGGCCAAGAGCGAGGGCAAGAAACCGGCGATCGGCAATCCGGTCCTCCTCGGCATCACCAAGGCCAGCCTGCAGACGCGCTCGTTCTTCTCGGCTGCATCGTTCCAGGAGACGACCCGCGTCCTCACGGAAGCGGCCGTCAACGGCAAGGTCGATCCGCTGGACGGCCTCAAGGAAAACATCATCGTCGGCCGCCTCATCCCGGCGGGTACCGGCGGCACGATGAACCGGATCCGCGAGATCGCGACCCGTCGCGACGAACTGATCCTCGAGGAGCGCCGGCGCGCTTCGGCCTCGCAGCCGAAGCCGGAGACCGGTGGCCTGCTCGGCAATCTGACCAGCGCCGCCGAGTAATCGGACGACGAGACCTAGAGAGAAGGGCCGCCCGGAGACGGGCGGCCCTTTTTTGTTGGGCGTCGGTTGAGAGGCGGCGGCGGGAGCCGCCGGGATCATGTGGCCGCCTGCCGGCGGAACTGCTTCAGGAGCAGCGTCGGCATAGGCTGTTCACGCTGGAACGCTATATCTGCTGCTGGTCGCCCGAATCCTAATGAGTCGGGGGCCTTTTACCTCGAAGACGGGCAAACCATGTCTCGCAGACGCTCATACAGGCTGTTCGGTTCGGTCGTTTCGGCTGGCCTCGCGCTCTCCCTCGCGCTTGCGGCACCCGCATCAGCCTGCACGTCGCTCCTCTACTTCGACGCCAGCGGAGCGCCCTATGCCGGTCGGACGCTCGAGCTGGCCGGCGAGTTGCCCTATCGCGTCGCGTATTTCCCGGTCGGTCAGCGCTACAGCTCCCAGACGACAACAGATGCGGCCGGGCTAGACTACACCAGCAAGTATCGGGTCCTTGCGGTTGCCGTGCCGGATGAATCGCTCTCCGATCTGAAGATCGTCGAGGGCGTTAACGAGAAGGGCCTCACCTTCAGCCTGCTCGCCTTCGCCGACGCCGATGGTCCGGCTTCGGCCTTCACGAAGACGAAGGCGGCACTCTCGGCCATCGATCTCGGCTCCTGGACGCTCGGCCAGTTCGGTACGGTTGCGGAGGTGAAAGCCGCGCTGGCCAGCCAGCCAGTCCTGCTGGCGCCGCTCGCCATCCTCGGGAACGCCAAGTCGCCGTTCCACTATGTGCTGCATGACCGCAGCGGCGCATCGATCGTGATCGAGTTCGCCGATGGCAAGCAGACGGTCTACGACAACCCGGTCGGTGTGATGACCAACGGGCCGACCTTGCCCTGGCACCTGACCAATCTCAACAACTACACGTTCCTGAACAATCTCGATCAGTCGACGAACACCTTCGGCAAGCTCCCGGTCGTGCAGCCGGATTCCGGCATCGCGACGGAGGGGCTGCCGGCGTCGAACACATCGGTCGGACGCTTCGTCCGCGCCGTCTACTACGCGCAGTTTGCCGAGAAGGCGAAGGACCCGGACAGCGCGATCCGTGTCGTAGGCCATGTGATGAACAACTTCGATCGGCCGAAGAACATCACCAAGGATGCCGGCGGCGCCGGCAATGAGGGGCTTGCCGCAGCCGTTACGAAGGACGCGCCCGCCTTTACCAGCGAGTATACGTCCTGGACGGCGCTCACCGACCTGACGCGCAACATGCTCCTGCTGCGGACCTATGACGGGCTCAACTACACCAAGTTCGACCTCGGAGGCCTCGCCGATGTCACGACGGTCGTGTCGATACCGCTGGAAACGATCAATGGACTGGCCGGCGACGGCACCCAGGCGTTGATCGCGGGCAAGTAGGGAGAGACCCCGGCGCGTCACCTTGTTGGCGCGCCGACCTCCTCGAGGGTCTGCGGCAGGCGCGACACGCTTCATGCTTGATCCGGCGCCCGCCGGTCAGCGGCTATTTTGCGACGCCTCGCCGCGTGCTATTGGCCGCTCGAACATGGTGGTGACGAGCGGTGGTCATGCGGTCAGTTGCAAGGCGCGTGCAGAGCGTCGGTATTCTCCTTCTCGCGGCCATGCTTCTTTCGGCGTGCGGCGGCCGCGTCGAGGGCGTGCTCGTGCCGGTGACGGCAACGGTTCCTGACGCGAGCATCGTTAACCTCGCCGTTGCAACCACGCGCTCGCGCGCCGAAGACCGGGGCGTCCTCTTCACGGGCGAACGCGGCTCCCAACTCGACTTCGCCAATATCGTCGTGTCGATCCCGCCGGAGTCGGCCCGAAAGGTCGGCGACGTGCAGTGGCCTAGAAAGCTGCCCGGCAATCCGGCCACGGACTTCGTGACCGTGAAGGCTGAGGACATGACGCTGGCGCAGGCCAAGTCGTGGTTCAATACGCGCATCAAGGCGACGCCGGGCCGCAAGGCGCTTGTCTTCATCCATGGCTTCAACAACCGCTTCGACGATGCGGTCTATCGGTTCGCGCAGATCGTCCACGACTCGCGCGCTCCGGTCGTGCCGGTGCTGTTCACCTGGCCGTCGCGCGGCAGCATTCTCGCTTATGGTTACGATCTGCAGAGCAACAACTATTCGCGCGATGCGCTCGAGCAGCTGCTCACCGCGCTCGCGACCAACCCGAACGTGAGCGAGGTCGACGTGCTTGCGCATTCGATGGGCAATGTCGTGACCCTCGAGGCGCTGCGGCAGATGGCGATCCGCAACGGCCGTGTCTATCCCAAGATCCGCAACGTGATGCTCGCGGCACCCGATGTCGATGTCGACGTCTTCCGCAGCCAGATGGCCGATATCGGTCGGAACGGGCCCAAGGTGACGCTGTTCGTCTCGCAGGACGACCGCGCGCTCGCCGCCTCGCGCCGCGTCTGGGGCAATGTCGACCGGCTCGGCCAGGTCAACCCGGAGGCGGAGCCCTTCGCGACGGAGTTCGCCGAGAACAAGATCACGGTCATCGACCTGACCAAGCTGCGCAGCAACGATCCGCTCAACCACGGCAAGTTCGCATCGAGCCCGGAAGTGGTGCAGGCGATCGGTGCCCGTCTTGCCACGGGGCAGACGATCAACGACAGCCATGTCGGCCTTGGCGACAAGATCGTCGCTGCTTCGGCGGGGGCGGCGGCGACCGTCGGTGCGGCCGCTGGCGTCGTCGTGGCGGCACCGATTGCCGTCGTCGATCCGAACACTCGTCGCAACTTCCAGGACAATGTCGAGGCGCTGGGCGACTCGATCGAGGACAGCGCCAAGGCGACGACGGACGTCGTGACGGGTGCTGCCAGGGTCGGCCAGTAGCAGCAGGCCGCTTGCGGCGCATCTGCGGCCGAGCCTGTCCGGCAAAGAACGAGGATCGAGGGGCCGCCGGAGGAGGCGGACTCGTACAGGACCGGCCATCGAGGGAGGATGTCCATGAAATCTGTCGCGACCGCAGCCGCCGCCGTACTCGGAGCGCTGCTCCTGTCCGGCCTCGGCCTGCCCCGCCCGGTATCGGCTGAGGAGGCGTACAAGCCATCAGTCTCGGTGACGCCGATTCTCAAGACGACCAGGACGACCAGCGGCGATCCGATCCGCTATCCCGACATCGACGACCCCGAAGTGCAGTCCCTGATCGTCGAGATTCCGCCGGGCGGCGAGACCGGCTGGCATTACCATCCCGTTCCGGCCTACGCCTATATCCTCGCCGGCGCGATCGAGGTGGAATCGGAGACCGGCGAGAAGCGGGTCTTCAAGGCCGGAGAATCGTTCGCCGAGATGGTGAATCGCAAGCATGACGGGCGAGTCGTCGGCGATGAGCCCGTGCGAATCCTCATGATCGTCACCGGAGAGGCGGGAAAGCCGTTCTCCGTGAAGACCGAAGCGCCGCATTGACGTGGCGTCGCGCAACATCCGCATCGTGTTCAAGGGCCTCGCGAAAGGATGTTGCGCAGATGGGTGGTCCAGCGCATGAATGGATCGACCCATTAACCTTTGGCAAGCCGCGCGGAATGGGCTTGACGTCAGGGGGGCGAGAAAGTAGGTTCCGCGGGCTTTCGGACAGGTCGTAGGCCTTGATTGTCCAGCGGCGCCGCGCCGCAGGAGTTTGGGCCTAAACACTGACCGGATCGACAACGAGTTTTAGAGACGACACGCACGATCGCGGCTTTGCCGTGATCCTCTGCTTCTCGTAGCGCCTCCGCTGAGACATGCGGACCGGCGCTCTTCGTTCATGGCCATCCCGGTCTTGAATGTCGCGAGGGGTGGAAGACCAGGACCGTACGTAGGCTAGCTGAAAGGCGACGCATGCCGACTATCAATCAGTTGATCCGCAAGCCGCGCCAGGCGCCGGCGAAGCGGAACAAGGTTCCCGCGCTGGAGCAGAACCCGCAGAAGCGCGGTGTTTGCACGCGTGTCTACACGACGACCCCGAAGAAGCCGAACTCGGCCCTTCGTAAGGTCGCCAAGGTCCGCCTGACGAACCAGTTCGAGGTCATCGGCTACATTCCGGGTGAGGGTCACAACCTCCAGGAACACTCGGTCGTCATGATTCGCGGCGGCCGCGTCAAGGATCTGCCCGGCGTGCGCTACCACATCCTGCGCGGCGTTCTGGACACCCAGGGCGTTAAGAACCGCAAGCAGCGCCGGTCGAAGTACGGCGCGAAGCGTCCGAAGTAAGGGGTTAAGCGATGTCCCGTCGCCATAGTGCAGAGAAGCGCGAGATCATCCCGGACCCGAAGTTCGGCGATATCGTCGTGACCAAGTTCATGAACGCCGTCATGTATGACGGCAAGAAGTCGGTCGCCGAGAGCATCGTCTACGGCGCCTTCGACGTGATCCAGGCCCGCACCAAGCAGGAGCCGGTGGCGGTCTTCCGCCAGGCGCTCGACAATGTCGCGCCGCATATCGAAGTGCGTTCGCGCCGCGTCGGCGGTGCGACCTATCAGGTTCCGGTCGAAGTCCGTACCGATCGCCGCCAGGCGCTCGCGATCCGCTGGCTGCTGACCGCTGCTCGTGGCCGCAACGAGAAGACGATGGTCGAGCGCCTGTCCGGCGAATTGCTCGATGCCTCGAACAACCGCGGCAATGCCGTGAAGAAGCGTGAGGACACGCACCGGATGGCCGAGGCCAACCGCGCGTTCTCGCACTATCGCTGGTAACCGATCCCCAAAGGCAGACCATCATGGCCCGCGCGCACAAGATCGAAGACTACCGCAATTTCGGCATCATGGCTCACATTGATGCCGGCAAGACCACGACGACCGAGCGGATTCTTTACTACTCCGGTAAGAGCCACAAGATCGGCGAGGTCCATGACGGCGCTGCCACCATGGATTACATGGAGCAGGAGCAGGAGCGCGGCATCACGATCACGTCCGCCGCGACGACGACGTTCTGGAACGGCAAGCGCCTGAACATCATCGACACCCCCGGCCATGTGGACTTCACCATCGAGGTGGAGCGCTCGCTGCGCGTGCTCGACGGCGCCGTATGCGTCCTCGACTCCAACCAGGGCGTCGAGCCGCAGACCGAGACCGTCTGGCGCCAGGGCGACAAGTACCACGTGCCGCGGATCGTCTTCTGCAACAAGATGGACAAGACCGGCGCCAATTTCGACATGTGCGTGGCGGACATCAAGACCCGCCTCGGCGCGCGTCCGGTTCCGATCCAGCTGCCGATCGGCGCCGAGCAGGACTTCAAGGGCATCATCGACCTCGTGAAGATGACCGCGGTCGTCTGGCACGATGAGAGCCTCGGCGCGAAGTATGACGTCGTCGAGATCCCGGCTGATCTGCGCGAGAAGGCCGAGGCCGCCCGCGCCGAGCTGATCGAGGCCGCCGTCGAACTCGACGACGCCGCGATGGAAGCCTATCTCGAGGGCAACGAGCCGGACGAGGCGACGCTGAAGTCGCTCATCCGCAAGGCCGTGCTGCACTCGACCTGGTTCCCGGTTCTCGCTGGCTCGGCCTTCAAGAACAAGGGCGTCCAGACGCTGCTCGACGCGGTCGTCGACTACCTGCCGTCGCCCATCGACGTGCCTCCGACCAAGGGCATCGACGTGAAGACCGGCGAGGAAGTCGAGCGTCATTCGACCGACAGCGAGCCGCTCTCGATGCTCGCCTTCAAGATCATCGAGGACCCGTTCGGCGTCCTGACCTTCGCGCGCATCTATTCGGGCGTTCTTCAGAAGGGCACGACCCTCCTGAACTCGACCAAGGAGAAGCGCGAGCGCATCGGCCGCATGGTCACCATGCACGCCAATTCGCGTGAGGACATCGAAGAGGCCTATGCCGGCGACATCGTTGCGCTGGTGGGTCTCAAGGAAGCCCGCACCGGCGATACGATCTGCGATCCGTCGGCTCCGGTTATCCTCGAGAAGATGGAATTCCCGGATCCGGTCATCGAGATGTCGGTTGAGGCCGCCACGAAGGCCGACCAGGAGAAGCTGACCACCGCCCTGCAGAAGCTGGCCTCGGAGGATCCGTCCTTCCGCGTGTCGACCGACAGCGAGTCCGGCCAGACGATCATCAAGGGCATGGGCGAGCTTCACCTCGACATCAAGATCGATATCCTCCGCCGCGCTCCGTACAACATCAACGTGAATGTCGGCGCGCCGCAGGTTGCCTATCGCGAGACGATCCGCAAGGCGACCGAGATCGACTACACGCACAAGAAGCAGACGGGCGGCACGGGTCAGTTCGCCCGCGTCAAGTTCGTCGTCGAGCCGAACGAGATCGGTGGCGGTTACGCCTTCGAGAACAAGATCGTCGGCGGCGTGGTGCCGAAGGAATACATCCCCGGCGTCGAAAAGGGCCTGAACTCGGTCATGACCTCGGGTCCGATCGCCGGCTTCCCGGTGGTGGACATCAAGGTTTCGCTGATCGACGGCGCCTATCACGAAGTGGACTCGTCGGCGATAGCCTTCGAAATCGCTTCGCGTGCCGCGCTCCGTGAAGGCATCGAGAAGGCCAACCCGGCCCTGCTCGAGCCGATCATGAAGGTCGAGGTCGTGTCGCCGGAAGAGTATGTCGGTTCGGTCATCGGCGACCTGAACTCGCGCCGTGGTCAGATCCAGGGCCAGGACATGCGCGGCAACGCGAATGTCATCACCGCCTTCGTCCCGCTCGCCAACATGTTCTCCTACGTGAACAACCTGCGCTCGATGAGCCAGGGCCGTGCGAGCTACACGATGCAGTTCGATCATTACGAGCAGGTTCCTCAGGCTGTCGCCCAGGAAGTCCAGGCGAAGTACGCCTAGTCCCGCGAGCCGGAACCGCTTAACCGAGATTACGGAGAAGTCCGATGGGTAAAGAGAAATTCGAGCGTACGAAGCCGCACTGCAACATCGGGACGATCGGCCATGTCGACCATGGCAAGACGTCTCTGACGGCGGCGATCACGAAGGTGCTTGCGAAGACGGGCGGCGCGACCTTCAAGGCGTATGACCAGATCGACGCGGCTCCTGAGGAGCGTGCGCGCGGCATCACGATCTCGACGGCGCATGTCGAGTACGAGACGCAGGCCCGCCACTACGCTCACGTCGACTGCCCCGGCCATGC